>NZ_JBEZWE010000001.1:273177-344843 GCF_040637405.1 Streptomyces sp. NPDC029526 | reverse complement strand
AGATGGGTCACGGTGAGCCGGTCTGGTTCAAGAGCAGCCACAGCGGGTCCCAAGGCGACAGCTGTGTGGAGGTGGCCGTCACCCCCGGCTCCGTGCACGTGCGGGACTCCAAGACGAGGAACGGCCCCCGCTTCGCCGTCTCCGCGTCCGCCTGGCGGGACTTCCTCGCGGACCTGGCCGACGCCCGCTGAGCGGGTCCTTCCGGGGCGTGCCCGGCCCGTACGGCCCGTCGGATCGTGCGGGTCGGCGTATCTTGACCGGCATGGTGACGACTGGGCCGCTGCCCGACTCCCGTACCGAGCCGGACGGTTCGGCCGTGATCCGGGTGCTGAGCTACAACATCCGCTCGCTGCGCGACGACACGGCGGCGCTGGCCCGGGTGATCACCGCCTGCGCTCCGGATCTGGTCCTGGTGCAGGAGGCGCCGCGGTTCTTCCGGTGGCGCAAGAAGCTGGCCCGGCTGGCCTCGGACTCCGGACTGGTGATCCTCTCCGGGGGCGCCACGGCGGCCGGCCCCGCGCTGCTGTGCTCGCTGCGCGCGACCGTGGAGCGGACGGAGGACGTGTTGCTGCCGCTGCGTCCCGGGCAGCACCGGCGGGGGTTCGCCACCGCCGTCGTGCGGTTCGGCGGGGCCCGGCTCGGGGTGCTGAGCTGCCACCTGTCGCTGGACGCCGACGAGCGCTACGAGCAGGGCGGCATGCTCCTGGACCGGCTCGCCGGGATGGGGGCCGAGCACGCGGTCGCCGGGGGTGACGTCAACGAGCGGCCGGGCGGGCGGACCTTCCGGCGGCTGGCGGAGTCCCTCACCGACTGCCGGGTGGCGGCGCCCTGGGGCGGCGAGCACACCTGGACCAGGAACGAGCCGCACCGGCGCATCGACGCGGTCTTCGCGACCGAGGGCGTGGAGGTGTTGGGCTGCGGGGTGCCGCTGGACCATCCCGGGGTGACGGAGGCCGACCTGAGGGCGGCCACCGATCACCTTCCCGTACTGGCCGCCCTGAGGGTGCCGGCCGCCCCGGTGGCGTAGGCGCGCACGGTCAGACCACCGCGCCCCGGCCGGGATCGTCGTCGTCCTCGTCGTCGGTGCGCATGCGCATGACCAGGGTGGCGCAGCCGCCCAGGAAACCGCCGATGCTGAGCGTGGTCAGCCACCACGACATGTACCAGTCGAGCAGCACCGCCAGCAGGAGCAGCAGCGGGCCGCCGAGCACGCCCAGCCAGGCCAGCTTCACCGCCGGGTCCGTCTCCGGCAGCGGGGGCGGCTCGGGCGGGACGAAGTGGCCCTCGTCGGTCTCGTCGAGGTCGTCGTCGGAGGGCTCGCGCACGGTGTAGTCGCGGGGGCCGACGCCCGGCGCGAACGAGACGGAGCCGCCCAGCGGCGTGGCCGGTTCCTCGTCCGCCTTGGCCGGTGCCGGGGCCTGCGTCTGCACCCCGTCGTCACGGGAGTCGGCCGGGTCGTTGGCCGTGCTCTCCAGCAGCGCGAGGTCCTCCACCGACTTGAACGGCTTGGCGCCGGGCGGGTCCGGCGGCTCGTCGCCGTACCCGGCGACGATCGCCCGCCACGCGGCGTCCTCGTCGAAGGGCACGTCCTTGCCCGCGCCCTTCTCCATGCCCTTCTCCTGCGGCTCGCGGCCCTCGTGACCTTCACGGTCCTCGCGGCCCGCGTCGTGCTCAGCCACCTGCGGTCGTTCCTTCCTTGCCGAGACCGGCCTCGTCGACGGCGCCGGGTGCGAGCCGCCCGATGAACGCGGTGCTCTCGTCGAGGACGCGCTCCGCGTCGTGGTCCAACGTCGCCACGTGGTAGCTCTGTTCCAGCAGGACCTCCGTCACGTCGGTGGACGACACCCGACCGAGGATCCGCGCCGAGTCCGCCGGGGGCACCACGTGGTCCTGCGGGCTGCGCATCAGCAGCAGGGGCTGGGTCACCTGCGGCAGTTCGCCGTCCACCGTCCGCAGGAAGGTCCGCAGGGAGTGCGCGGCGTGCAGCGGCACCCGGTCGTAGCCCAGTTCGGTGACGCCGGGCCGGGCGATGTCGCTCGCGATGCCCCGCGTCGTCGGGACGAGGTGCCGCAGCACCGGGAGGGCGTGCGCCGCCACCCCGTGCATCCGGTTCGCCGGATTGACG
Organism: Streptomyces sp. NPDC029526; assembly: GCF_040637405.1. Classification (NCBI taxonomy): domain Bacteria; kingdom Bacillati; phylum Actinomycetota; class Actinomycetes; order Kitasatosporales; family Streptomycetaceae; genus Streptomyces; species Streptomyces sp. NPDC029526. Next base: position 342,718 of record NZ_JBEZWE010000001.1, on the reverse strand, counting down.
ACCAGCACGCCGCTCACCGCGTCCCCGTGCCGCGCGGCCAGCCGCAGGGCCAGCGCGCCGCCCATCGACAGCCCGGCCACGAACACCCGCTCGGAGCGCTCGCGCAGCCGCCGCAGCTCGCGGTCCACCTCCGCGTACCAGTCCTGCCAGCCGGTGACCCGCAGGTCCTCCCAGCGCGTGCCGTGTCCGGGCAGCAGGGGCAGCGAGACGGTCAGGCCCCGTCCGGCGAGGTGGTCCGCCCAGGGGCGCAGCGACTGGGGCGAACCGGTGAATCCGTGGCACAGCAGCACAGCGGTCCCGCCGCCCTCGTGGCGGAACGGCTCTGCTCCGGTCAGGAGCGGCACCTTCGGCCTCCTGTTCGTGAGACGGACGGGCACACGCGCGGTGCGGCGACGGACGACGGGGCCGGCGCGCCCGGGCCGGGGGCCGCACGACGCGCAGGACCTTCACCGTACGCGACCGCACTGACACCGACCAGGGCCGTCGGGTCCATCGGCCGCCCGCCGGGATAAGGTTCGTGCCACACACACGGGAGGCACGCGGTTGTTGTACGGCACCATGAAGGTCACCATCGGGGGGCCGCTGAAGCTCGCCTTCAGGCCCTGGGTGGAGGGCCTGGAGAACGTACCCGCCGAGGGTCCCGCGATCCTGGCCAGCAACCACCTGTCCTTCTCGGACTCCTTCTTCCTGCCGGCCGTCCTGGACCGCAAGGTCACCTTCATCGCCAAGGCCGAGTACTTCACCACGCCCGGCGTGAAAGGGCGGCTCACCGCCGCCTTCTTCAAAGGGGTCGGCCAGCTCCCCGTCGACCGCTCCGGCACCCGGGGCGCCGGCGAGGCGGCGATCAAGAGCGGCATAGAGGTCCTCGAACGCGGTGAGCTGTTCGGCATCTACCCCGAGGGCACCCGCTCGCCCGACGGCCGCCTCTACCGCGGCAAGCCGGGCGGCCTGGCGCGCGTGGCGCTGGCCACCGGCGCGCCCGTGCTGCCGGTCGCCATGATCGACACGGAGAAGATCCAGCCGCCCGGCAAGGTGATGCCCAAGCTCATGCGGCCGGGCATCCGCATCGGGCGCCCGCTGGACTTCCGCCGCTACCAGGGCATGGAGCACGACCGGTTCGTGCTCAGGGCGGTGACCGACGAGGTCATGTACGAAATCATGAAGCTGTCCGGCCAGGAGTACGTCGACATGTACGCCACCGCCATGAAGCGGCAGCTCGCGGAGGCGGCCAAGGCCGACAAGGAGGCCGAGAAGGCCGCCAGGGCCGCCCTCGCCCGCGCGGAGAAGGAGCAGGCGGCCAAGTTGCGGACGGCGATGGAAGAGGCGGGCCGGGACCGGCCGGAGCCGTCCGGCCGGGACCGCACCGAGTAGGCGTTTCCGGCCGGCGGGGGCGCGGGCCGGACACGGGGGCACGTGGGGGGACGGGGACGATGCCGGGGCGCGAGAAGGTCATGAGGATGTCGGTCGAGCAGCCGCTGTGGCGCGCGCTCGCCGGCTACCGGGTGCTCACCCTGCTCTACGCGGTCGGCCTGTTCGCCACCGCCTACGAGGAGTTCCGCCGCCCGTGGCTCGCCGTCGGCTACTTCGCGGTGCTGGCCGGCTGGACCCTCGCCACGCTGCCCAAGGTCGCCAACGCGGCGGCCTGCACCAAGCGCTTCCTCGCCGCCGACCTCACCCTCGCCCTCACCGGCATCCTGCTCACCCCGCTGGCCGACGCGCCCGAGCGGGTCCACGCGGGCGGCCCCACCCTGCCGTCGATATGGACGGCCGGAGCGGTGCTCGCGTTCGCGGTCAAGGGCGGCTGGCGCTGGGCGGCCCTCGCCTCCAGCCTCGTCGCCGTGGCCAACCTGGTGGAGCGCGGCAGTCCCGCCCGCGACACCGTGCACAACGTGATCCTCGTCTGGGTCGCCTCCATCGCCATCGGCTACGTGGTCGAGGTCGCCCGCGCCTCGGAGCGGACCCTGGCCCGCGCCCTGGAGATCGAGGCCGCCACCCGGGAACGCGAGCGGCTCGCGCGGGACATCCACGACAGCGTCCTCCAGGTGCTCGCGATGGTGCAGCGACGCGGCGCGGTGATCGGCGGCGAGGCGGCCGAGCTGGGCCGGATGGCCGGGGAGCAGGAGGTCGCCCTGCGCACCCTCGTCTCCGGAGGGCTGGTCCCGGCCGGCCGCACGCCGGGGGACGCCGCCCCGGGCGCCGCCGTGGCCGCCGCGGAGCGGGCCGGGCGGGACGACGGCGCGCCGGTCGACCTGCGCACGCTGCTCGCCCCGTTCGCCGGTTCCCGGACCGCCCTGGCCGAGCCCGGCGCCCCCGTCCTGCTGCCGCCCGGCGCCGCCCGGGAGCTGGCCGCCGCCGTCGGGGCCGCCCTGGACAACGTCCGCCGGCACGCCGGGGACGGGGCGCGCGCCTGGATCCTGGTGGAGGACGAGCCGCACGAGGTGATCGTCTCGGTGCGCGACGACGGTCCCGGCATCCCCGAGGGCCGGCTCGCCGAGGCCGAGGGCGAGGGCCGGCTCGGGGTGGCCCTGTCGATCCGGGGGCGGCTGCGCGACCTCGGCGGCCGGGCGGACCTGATCTCCGTCCCTGGCCAGGGCACGGAGGTGGAGCTGCGGCTCCCCCGGCCCGCCGGGGACGACGGCACCCGCGCGGGCGGCCCGGCGCACCACGACGACAGCGACCACGACGACAGCGACCACGACGGGCTCCCGGACGGCCGGGAGCCCGGCACCGACGGGGACCCCCCGGGGGAAGGCGGAGCAGCGATGACGGAGCAGCGATGACGGACACGGCGGAACAGCGGCCGGACGGCCGGGACCAGGGACCCGTGAGGGTGATGGTGGTCGACGACCACCCCATGTGGCGCGACGCCGTCGCCCGCGACCTGACGGAGTCCGGGTTCGAGGTGGTCGCCACGGCGGGCGACGGCGAACAGGCCGTGCGCCGCGCCCGGGCCACCACCCCCGACGTGCTGGTCCTCGACCTGAACCTGCCCGGCAAGCCCGGGGTCCAGGTCTGCAAGGAGGTCGTCGCCGCCCACCCCGGCGTGCGGGTGCTGGTGCTGTCGGCGAGCGGCGAGCACGCCGACGTGCTGGAGGCGGTGAAGTCGGGTGCGACCGGCTACCTGCTGAAGTCGGCGTCCACGCAGGAACTGCAGGAGGCGGTGCGCCGGACCGCCGCCGGGGACCCCGTGTTCACCCCGGGCCTGGCCGGACTCGTCCTCGGCGAGTACCGCCGCCTCGCCGCCGAACCGGCGCCCGCGCCCGACGACCAGGAGGCGAAGGCCCCCCGGCTGACCGAGCGGGAGACGGAGGTGCTGCGCCTGGTCGCCAAGGGCCTCAGCTACAAGCAGATCGCCGAGCGCCTCGTCATCTCCCACCGCACCGTCCAGAACCACGTGCAGAACACCCTCGGCAAACTCCAGCTGCACAACCGCGTCGAGCTCGTCCGGTACGCCATCGAACGCGGACTGGACGACGCGTAGGACGCGGCGGGCGGGGCGCGCTCGGGTGGCCGGCCCGGGCAGGCTCCCCGGGTCCCCGGGTCCCCGACAGGGCCGCGCGTCCCGGTCCCGTCGGGACGTCCGGGCCCGACCCGCGGCCGTCCGGCTCACGCGGTCCCCGCCCCCGGCCCCGTATATTCGCCGCTACGGCAGCCGTGGCGGCGAACGGTACGACCCCGGAGGGAACCCGTGGAGATCCTGGCATTCGGCGTGCAGGCCGACGAGAGTCCCCTGATCGAGCGGGCCTTCGAAGGGCATCACGCGGTCCGCGGACTGCACGTCTTCCTCGACGAGGACACCGCCCCCATCGCCTCCGGCCACGAGGTGATCTCCACCAGCGTCAACTGCGACCTCGGCGGTGCCGTCCTGGAGCAGCTCGCCGCGGGCGGCACCCGGATGGTCGCCCAGCGCTCCACCGGTTTCAACAACGTCGACCTCCAGGTGGCCGAACGGCTCGGGCTCACCGTCGCCCGCGTGTCGTCCTACTCCCCGTACTCGGTCGCCGAGTTCGCCTGGACGCTCGCCATGGCGGTCAACCGCCGCATCGTCCGCGCCTCCACCCGGACCCGCGACTTCGACTTCCGCCTCGACGGGCTGATGGGCCGCGACCTGCACGGCCGCACCGCCGGCATCCTGGGCACCGGCAAGATCGGCGAGGCGTTCGCCCGGATCGCCCACGGCTTCGGGATGCGCCTGCTCGGCTGGGACGTCGCCGAGAACCCCGCCTGCCGGGAACTCGGCCTGACCTACGTCCCCAAGGAGCGTCTGCTGGCCGAGTCCGACCTGGTCAGCCTGCACGTCCCGCTGCTGCCCGCGACCCGGCACCTGATCGACGCCGCCGCGCTGAAGTCGATGAAGGACGACGCCATCCTGATCAACTCCAGCCGCGGCGGCCTGGTGGACACCGCCGCGCTGGTCACCGAGCTGCGCGCGGGCCGCTTCACCGGGGTCGGCCTCGACGTGTACGAGGCGGAGGCGGGCCTGTTCTTCCTCGACAAGTCCCTGGAGGCCATCGAGGACGACACCCTGGCCCGCCTGGTCACCTTCCCCAACGTGCTGGTCACGTCCCACCAGGCGTACTACACCCGGGAGGCCGTCGGCCAGATCATCGCGACCACGGTGGACAACGTCCTCGACTACACCGCGGGCCGCCGGTCGGAGAACGTGCTGGTGCCGCGCAGCTGAGCCATCAGCTCGCCCACCAGCGCCGCGCCGTTCAGCGTCAGCACTGACTCCGGGTGGAACTGCACCCCGGCGAAGGCACCGCCGGGCGCCCCGCCCGGCCCGCGCAGCGCGTGCACCTCGCCGCCGGCCGTGCGGCTCACCTCGATGCCGTGCGCGGCCAGTTCCGCCGCCGTCGGGTCGTCGCAGTGCGCGGCGAAGCTGTTGTAGAAGCCGACGGTCTCCGGCCGCCCGAAGAAGTCGATCTCCGTCTGCGCGCCCTGGTACGGCACCTCCTTGCGGACGATGGGCAGTCCCAGCTCGGCGGCGATCAGCTCGTGCCCCAGGCACACCCCGAGCACCCCGTGCCGGTGGCCGTGCAGGGCCTGGGCCGTCAGGGCGCGCAGGAAGCGCATCTTCGGGTCGGCGGTGTCGGACGGGTCACCGGGGCCGGGCCCCAGCACCAGCGGACCCTCGTGCGCCAGCGCCGCCTCCCGCAGACCGGGCTCGTCGAAGCGCCGCACGGTCACCTGAAGGCCGCCCGAGCGCAGCACGTGCGCCAGCATCGCGGTGAACGTGTCCTCGGCGTCCACCACCAGCGCGTGGCCCGCCGGCGGGCCCGACGGCTCCTGCATCCGCAGCCAGAACGGCGCGAGCGAGGCACGCCGTCCGTCCAGCGCGGCCCGCACCCGGGGGTCGTCGGCGAGCCGGGGCCGCGCCCCCTCCTCGCGCGGACGGCCCGGACGCACCCCCAGCGCGGCCAGCACGCCGGCCGCCTTCGCGTGTGTCTCGGCCACCTCGCCCGCCGGGTCGGAGCCGCGCACCAGCGTGGCGCCGACCGGGACCCGCAGCCGCCCGGACGCGTCGATGTCGGCGGTGCGGATGAGGATCGGCGAGTCCAGGGTCTGCGCGCCGCCCGCGTCCCGGCCGAGCAGCGCCAGCGCGCCCGCGTAGTAGCCGCGCCCGCCGGCCTCGTGCCGTTCGATCACCCGGCAGGCGTTCTGCACCGGCGAGCCGGTGACGGTGGCCGCGAACAGGGTCTCCCGCAGCACCTCCCGCACGTCCAGCGAGGACCGGCCGCGCAGCTCGTACTCGGTGTGCGCGAGGTGCGCCATCTCCTTCAGGCGGGGGCCGACGACGACGCCGCCCCGGTCGCCGACGGTGCACATCATCTTCAGTTCCTCGTCGACGACCATCGACAGTTCCTCGATCTCCTTGCCGTCGGCGAGGAAGTCCAACAGGTGCTCCGCGCTCGGCCCGCCGGCCGGGTAGCGGTACGTTCCGCTGATCGGGTTCATCACCACCGTCCCGCCGGACGCCCGCACGTGCACCTCCGGGCTGGCCCCGACCAGAGTGCGCCCGCCCGTCGCCCGCGCTCCCGGGGAGGCCCCCGCCGGCCCCTCCCCGTCCCCGGTGTGCACGACGAACGTCCAGTACGCGCCCCGCTCGCCCTCCAGCAGCCGCCGGAACAGGGCGAGGGCGTCGGCCCGGCCGAACCCGGGGACGCGGCCCTCGTAGGTCCGCCGGATGACGAAGTTGGCGCCCTCGCCCCGCCCGATCTCCTCCCGCAGCACCCGGTCGACGACGCGGGCGTACTCCTCGTCGTCCACGTCGAAGCCGCCGTCCGCCACCCGGACGTCGTGCGCCGGGAGGGCGGCGAGGGCATCGGCCAGCGGGATCTCGTGGCGCTCCTCGGGGGTCAGCACCAGCAGCGGGGTGCCGTCGTCGCGCACGTCGAAGCCGCGCTCGCGGATCTGCCGGAACGGGACGAGCGCCAGGCCCTCGTCGGGCAGGTCCGCCAGCCGCTCGCGCGTGGTCACCGGGCCGCGCAGCAGCTCGACCACCCCGTGGTCGTGGCCGGGGGTGCGGCGGCGCAGCAGGGCGAACGGGCGGGGGTCGGCAAGGAGGTCGGCAAGAAGGTCGGCAAGAAGGTCGGTCGGATGCATCGGTCCTGGTCCCTCGGTGACGGGAGGCCGGCCGGCCGACGCCGCGAAACGCCGAAGGCCGCCCTCGGGCGGCCTTCGCGGAGTCTGTGCGTACGCGCAGTCAGTGGGCCGCCGGGGGAGCGGTCCACCACCAGGTGAGGTGCGAGTGCGCGAACATGCCGAGCACCTTAGCGCATGTCCGCGGAGCGTACGGTGCGTCTCACTTGCTGGGCATGGCCCGGAGCGGGCGGCTTCACCCCGTAATGTTGAGGCGTGACCGTGAACGCTGATTCCCGAAGTGTCGCCGCTCAGGCGACGTGGCGAGACCTGCCCGCGGCGCAGCAGCCCGAGTACCCGGATGCCCAGGCTCTGCGCGATGTGATCGCCGAGCTCGAAACGTATCCGCCGCTGGTGTTCGCCGGCGAGTGCGACCAGCTGCGTGCCCGGATGGCCGCCGTCGCGCGCGGAGAGGCGTTCCTGCTCCAGGGCGGCGACTGCGCCGAGTCCTTCGACGCCGTGTCCGCCGAGCACATCAGGGCCAAGCTGAAGACGCTGCTCCAGATGGGCGCCGTCCTCACCTACGCCGCCTCCGTGCCCGTGGTGAAGGTCGGCCGTATCGCCGGCCAGTACTCCAAGCCGCGCTCCAAGCCGACCGAGACCCGCGACGGGGTCACCCTGCCGACCTACCGCGGCGACTCCGTCAACGGCTTCGACTTCACCGAGGCGGCCCGCATCCCGGACCCCCAGCGCCTGAAGCGGATGTACCACGCCTCCGCCTCGACGCTGAACCTGGTGCGCGCCTTCACCACCGGCGGCTACGCCGACCTCAGGCAGGTGCACGCCTGGAACCAGGACTTCGTGAAGTCCTCCCCGTCCGGCCAGCGCTACGAGCAGCTGGCCCGCGAGATCGACCAGGCGCTGAACTTCATGCAGGCGTGCGGCGCCGAGCCGGAGGAGTTCAAGACCGTCGAGTTCTTCTCCTCGCACGAGGCGCTGCTGCTCGACTACGAGTCGGCGCTCACCCGCGTCGACTCGCGCACCGGCCACCTGTACGACGTCTCCGCCCACATGGTGTGGATCGGCGAGCGCACCCGGCAGCTGGACCACGCGCACATCGAGTTCGCCTCGAAGATCCGCAACCCGATCGGCATCAAGCTGGGCCCGACCACCACGGCCGAGGAGGCGCTGCAGTACATCGAGCGCCTCGACCCCGACCGGGAGCCCGGCCGGCTGACCTTCATCGTCCGGATGGGCGCGGACAAGATCCGCGACCGGCTCCCGGAGCTGGTCGAGAAGGTCACGGCGTCCGGCGCCACCGTCGCCTGGGTGACCGACCCGATGCACGGCAACACCTTCGAGGCGGCCTCCGGTCACAAGACCCGCCGCTTCGACGACGTGCTCGACGAGGTCAAGGGCTTCTTCGAGGTCCACAAGGAGCTCGGCACGCACCCGGGCGGCATCCACGTGGAGCTGACCGGCGACGACGTCACCGAGTGCGTGGGCGGCGGCGACGAGATCTTCGTCGACGACCTGCACCAGCGCTACGAGACGGCCTGCGACCCCCGGCTCAACCGCAGCCAGTCGCTGGACCTGGCGTTCCTCGTCGCCGAGATGTACCGCGACCAGTAGGCGCCGCACGGGGCCGGTGACCGGCCGTGCCGTGGCGGTGACCACGGGAAAGGGGTGGGGCCCGGATCACATCGATCCGGGCCCCACCCCTCTGTCGCACCCTCCGGAGGACAAGTAAGGTTAGGTTTGCCTCACCGATCCAGGGTCGGCGATGGCACGACCCAGCACTCTCTCGTCGGGAGGTGAACCCGCGTGTTCGTCTGCAGCTGCTTCGGCGTGACCGAGGAGCAAGTGAGGAGCCACGCGGAGGCGGGTGCCTGCACGCCCCGCCAGATCGCCTCGGCCTGCAAGGCGGGCACCGACTGCGGTGGCTGCGTCCGGCGCATCCAGGCACTGCTCGGCCGGGGCGCCTGCCCCCGCAGGCAGCTCGCCGACCAGGGCCGCCCGCCCCTCACCACGGACCTCCCGGACGCCGCGTAGGACCGTCCGGCACGGGCCGGGGGCGAAGCGTCCTCACTTCAGCCCGGGCCCCGGGGCCTCCGGCTGGACCTGCTCGATCACCGTCGACAGGTACAGCGCCTCGCCCAGCTTGTCGATGAGCTCCAGCTGGGTGTCGAGGTAGTCGATGTGCTGCTCCTCGTCGGCGAGGATCGCCTCGAAGATGTTCGCCGACGTGATGTCGTTCTTGCTGCGCATCACCTCCACGCCCCGCCGCAGCCGGTCGATGGCCTCGACCTCGATCTCCCGGTCCGCCTGGAACATCTCGGTCACCGTCTGCCCGACCCGGACGTGGAACAGCCGCTGGTAGTTGGGCAGCCCGTCGAGCAGCAGGATCCGGTCGGTGAGGACCTCGGCGTGGCGCATCTCGTCGAAGGACTCGGCGCGCGTGTACTCGGCGAGCTTCGTCCAGCCCTTGTGGTCCTGCAGCTTCGAGTGCAGGAAGTACTGGTTGATCGCGGTCAGCTCGGCGGTCAGCTGCTCGTTCAGGAATTCGATGACCTCGGGGTCGCCCTGCATGACGGGGTTCCTTCCGCGCGGAGACTGGCAGATGAGGCGCATGATGGCACCGCTTCGGGAAGATCGTCCAGTAAGCCCGCACTTAGTAAGTAAGGCCATGCTTAGCGCGTTTCGTGCCGATTGTCCGTTCCCGCGTGGCCCGGGTCGGGTGCATCAGCCCCGGTCTGTCAGGATGGACACATGGGTCAGCCGGCGGAAAATGAACCGAGGGAGCGGACAGCACACGGAGCCGAACGGCTCGACCTCCCGCCCGGACAGCGCCTGCAGCGCGGCTGGCCGGTCACCCACTACGGGCCCGTCCCCAAGTTCCGGCCGGAACGCTGGGAGTTCCGGGTGTTCGGCGCCACCGCCGACGGCGACAAGCACTGCTGGAACCACGACGAGTTCACGGCCCTGCCGTACACCACGGTCGTCGCCGACCTGCACTGCGTCACCAAGTTCAGCATGCTCGGCGCCGAGTGGGGCGGCATCCCCGCCCGCACCGTGCTGGACCTCGCCCCGCCCGCCCCCGACGTCACCCATGTGATGGCCTGGGCCGAGTACGGCTACAGCGCCAACCTGCGGCTCGCGGACTTCGCCTCCGAGCGCAGCCTGTTCGCCACGCACAAGGACGGCGAACTGCTGACCGCCGAGCACGGCTTCCCGCTGCGGCTGATCGTCCCCCACCTCTACGCCTGGAAGGGCCCGAAGTGGGTGCGCGGCGTCGAGTACATGACCGCCGACCGCCGCGGCTTCTGGGAGGAGCGCGGCTACCACAACATCGGCGACCCCTGGCGGGAACAGCGCTACTCCTACCAGGAGGAACCGGGCGAGGGCCCCGACCTCTGAGGCGGGCGGTCCCCGGAGGGCGTCAGCCGTCCCGGAGCTTCTTCAGCCGCTCCACGTCCGCCGCGTGCCCCTCCTTGCCGCCGGGCGTCTCGATGACCAGCGGCACGCCCTCGGTCGCCGGGTGCGTCATCAGCGCACGAAACGGGTCCTCACCGATGTGCCCGGCGCCGATGTTCGCGTGCCGGTCCTTGTGCGCGCCCACCACGTCCATGGAGTCGTTGGCGTGCACCAGCTTCAGCCGCCCCGGGCCGACCGTGTCCACCAGCAGGTCCAGCGTCCGGTGCATGCCGTCCGGGCCGGTCAGGTCGTGGCCGGCCGCGAAGACGTGGCAGGTGTCCAGGCACACGCCCAGCTTCGGGTGGGCGTCCAGCGCCTCGAAGTACGGCCCGAAGTCCCAGGTCCGCGAACACAGCGAGGACCCCTGCCCCGCCGTCGACTCCAGCAGCAGGAACGGGTCGTCGTCATGGGTCAGCTCGTCGAGCACCGGCAGCAGGTGCTCCCGCACCTGCGCCAGCGCCACCGGCCGCTCCCGGCCGCCGGTCGCGCTGCCGGTGTGCACCACCACGCCCAGCGCCCCGATCTCCCGGCCGCGCCGCAGCGAGTGGCGCAGGGACGCCACGGACCGCTCCACCGTCGCCGGGGTGTGGGAACCGAAGTTGATCAGGTACGGGGCGTGCACGTACGCCGGCAGCGACGCATCGGCGCAGGCGGCCCGGAAGGCCTCGTCCTGGGCCGGGTTGCCGACCGGGGTGGCCCAGCCCCGCGGATTGGCCACGAACACCTGCACGGCCTCCGCGCCCAGGTCACGGGCGTAGGACAGACCGACGGAATGCAGGCCGCCGGCAACCGGCACATGGCCGCCGATCGGGTTGCGGAGGCGGCCGGACGGGTGAGTCTTCACGCCTCCAGGGTGTCATGACGGAGCAGCCGGCCCGGCCCGGGGGCCCGTGCGGCACCGCCGCCGTCGCCACCGGTGCCCCCTCGGGGCGCGCCGTCGGCCGGGGGCGTCCCGGTACCCGGGCGGCCCGGCGGCGTCAGCGGATGCGGATCGTGATGGTCGAGCCCTTGGGCGCCGTGTCGCCGCCCTCCACCGACTGGCCCTTCACCGTGTCGCCGAACAGACCGAGCAGCCCGCGGTCCTCCTTGACCTCGAACCCGGCGCCCGTCAGCTTCTCCTTGGCCTCGTCCACGCTGTCGCCCACGACGTCGGGGACCTCCACCATCTCCGGGCCCTTGGACAGCGTCAGCGTGACCGTGTCGCCCTCGGCGACCTCACGGCCGCCGGCCGGGGACTGCCGGGCGACCTCGCCCGCGTCGTGCTCCGAGGTGACCCGCTCGGCGGCCACCTCGACCACCAGACCGGCCTCCTCCAGCTCCGCGCGCGCGTCGTCCAGCTCGTCGCCGGTCACGTCCGGCACGTCGACCGGGCGGCCCTTGCTCACCGTGAGCGCCACCGCCGAGCCCGCCCGGACCTTGGTGCCCTTGACCGGCTTCGTCGCGATCACCGAGCCGCGCGGCACGTCCTCGCTGAACTCCCGGGTGACCATGCCCGGCTCCAGCCCCTCGTCCTTCAGCAGCGACCGGGCCTCGTCCAGCCGGTACCCGTCCAGGTCGGGCAGCCGGACCGTCTGCGGGCCCTTGGACAGCACCAGCGCCACCGAGTCGTTGCCCCGGATACGGGCGCCCGTCCTCGGGTCCGTGCTGATCACGGTGCCCCGCTCCACGGTGTCGCTGAACTCCTCCTCCACCTGGCCGACGCCCAGCCCGGCGTCCTTCAGCCGGTCCCGGGCCTGCTGCTCGGTCTTGCCCAGCAGCGGCGGGACCTTGGTGAACTGGCCGGAGTTGATGTACCAGACGCCGGTGCCGACGCCCAGCACCAGCAGCACGGCGACGACGACCGCCATCGGGCCGCGCCGCAGCGCCGGAAGGCGCCGGGGCGACGGCGGAAGGGGAGGCGGTGCCTGGAGCCGGCTGGTGCGGTGGTCGGAGCCGGCCCCGCCGCCCTCGGCCCGCCCGTCGCCGTCGTCACCGTCGACCGGCAGCGGGCGCGGGATCGTCAGCGCGCGCGGGATGACACTCGTACGGTCCTCGGCGTTGTCGTGCTCCGCCGACACGGCCTGCGGGGGCACGGCGTCCAGCTGCTCCCCGGTGAGCGCGGCGCGCGCCTCGCGGGTGCGCGCGAGCAGCGCCACCGCGTCGTGCGGGCGGACGCCGGGGGTGCGGGCGGTCGCCGACGCGACCAGCTCGTCCAGCTCGTAGGCCATGCCGGGGACGGTGGCCGACGGCGGCGGCACGTCCTCGTGCAGGTGCTTGTAGAGGATCGTCGCGGGGGAGTCCCCGTCGTGCGGCTTCTCGCCGGTCAGCATCTCGTACAGCAGGATCCCGCACGCGTAGACGTCGACGCGCGGATCGGCGGTGCCGTGCTCGATCTGCTCCGGGGCCAGGTAGGACACCGTGCCGAGCACCGTGCCGGTGGTGTTGGTGACCGTGTCGACCGCCCGGACCAGCCCGAAGTCGGCGACCTTGACCCGGCCGTCGTCCCCGATCAGCACGTTCTCCGGCTTCATGTCCCGGTGCACGAACCCGGCCCGGTGCGCGGCGCCCAGCGCGGCCAGCACCGGCTCCAGGATGTCCAGCGCCGCCCGGGGCTGGAGCGCCCCGCGCTCGCGCAGCACGTCCCGCAGGGTGCAGCCCGCGATGTACTCCATCGCCAGGTAGACGTAGGCCCCGTCGGTGCCCTGGTCGAAGACCTGCACCACGTTCGGGTGGGCCAGCCGGGCGACGGACTTGGCCTCGCGGATGAACCGCTCGACGAAGGAGGCGTCGGCGGCGAGGGCCGGGTGCATCACCTTGAGCGCGAGGACGCGGTCCAGCCGGGTGTCCACGGCCCGGTAGACCGTGGCCATACCGCCGACCGCGATCCGCGCCTCCACGCGATACCGGCCGTCGAGCACCTGCCCGACCAGAGGGTCCTGAAGGGTCGTGTCCACGCAGGTGAGTCTACGAGCCGCCGCCGACACCCCCGCCCGGTCGGCCCCCGATCGGGGCGGGACTGCAGCCGACCTGTGACGCAACGCACGAGAGGGGGCGCGGGCGGGCGGGACCCGGCCGGCCGGACGGCGCCCGTCCGGCTGCGGATGCGGCTGCGGCTGTGGCTGCGGATGCGACGGATACGACGACGGTGACGGCAGCGGCGACGGTGCGTCGGGGCGGGCCGGTGACGGCGGCGGCGACGGTGCGTCGGGGCGGGCCGGTGACGGCGGCGGCGCGTCGGGGCGGGGCGGTGCCGGACGCGCCGGTCGGAACGCGCCGGTCAGAACGCGGGCCGCTCCGGGTCCAGGGCGGCCCGGCCCTCCGTGGGCGAGGACGCCTCCGCGAAGTGACGCCGCGGGATGCGCCCCGCCAGCCGGGCCAGCCGCCCCGCGTCGACCGCGTACCGCATCGCGGCGGCCATCCGCACCGGCTCCTGCGCGCGGGTCACGGCCGAGGCCAGCATCACCCCCGCGCACCCCAGCTCCATCGCCAGCGCCGCGTCGGAGGCCGTCCCCGCCCCCGCGTCCAGGATCACCGGCACGCCCGCCTGCTCCACGATGAGCTGGAAGTTGTGCGGGTTGCGGATGCCCAGACCGGAGCCGATGGGGGAGCCGAGCGGCATGACCGCCGCACAGCCGACGTCCTCCAGCTTCCGCGCCAGCACGGGGTCGTCGTTGGTGTACGGCAGCACCGTGAAACCGTCGTCGACCAGGATCTCCGCCGCGTCCAGCAGCTCGACCGGGTCCGGCAGCAGGGTCCGCTCGTCGGCGATGACCTCCAGCTTGACCAGGTCGGTGCCCAGCGCCTCCCGCGCGAGCCGCGCCGTCAGCACGGCCTCGCCCGCGGTGAAGCAGCCGGCCGTGTTCGGCAGCACCCGGATGCCGAGGCGCTCCAGGACGGACAGCACCGAGCCGTGCACCGAGGGGTCCACCCGGCGCATCGCCACGGTCGTCAGCTCGGTGCCGGAGGCCGTCAGGGCCCGCTCCAGCACGTCGAGGCTGGGAGCCCCTCCGGTGCCCATGATCAGCCGGGAGGTGAGGGTGAGGTCCCCCAGGACGAACGGGTCGTCGGCCATGCTCAGCCTCCCTGCACCGCGGTGAGGACCTCCACCCGGTCCCCCTCCGCGAGGGGGGTGGACGGCCACTGCGCGCGCGGGACGACGGTCTCGTTGACGGCGGCGGCCACCCCGGAGGGCGCCGCGGTGAGCGACCGCACGACGTGGTCGAGCACCGTACCGGGCTCGACCGCGAGGGGGTCGCCGTTGACCGAGATGGTGAGCGGAGGGTTCATGCGGACTGCTCCAGGAGTGCGCCGGCGGCGAACCGCCGGGGGGTGAACGGACGTGCTTCCTCGGGGAGTTCACCGGTGGTCAGGGCGTGCGCGAGGACGTCGCCGGTGATCGGCGTGAGCAGCACCCCGTTGCGGTGGTGGCCGGTGGCCAGCAGCAGGCCGGCCAGGCCGGTCGGGCCGAGGAGCGGCGCGTTGTCGGGGGAGCCGGGGCGCAGCCCGGCCCGTGTCTCGGTGAGCGGCAACTCGGTGATGCCGGGGACCAGTTCGTGCGCGTCGCGCAGCAACTGGTACACCCCGCCCGCGGTGACCGTGGTGTCCCAGCCCACCTCCTCGCTGGTCGCCCCGATCACCAGCTCACCGCTCTCCCGCGGCACCAGGTAGACGTGGCTGCCGCGCACCACGGCGCGGACCGTCCGGTTCAGGAACGGCATGCGCCGCGCGGGCACCGTCAGCCGCAGCACCTCGCCCTTGACGGGCCGGACGGGGGGCCGCACCTCCTCCGGGACCCCCGCGAGCCGGCCGCTGAGGCTGCCCGCCGCGAGCACCACCTGACCGGCGGTCAGCTCCGTGCCGTCGGCGGTGACCACCCCCGTCGCCCGGTCCCGCACCACGGTCAACCGCTCCGCCCACGCGCGGTGCAGCACCACCCCGGCCCGCTCGCACGCGGTCACCAGGGCCGCCGCCAGCAGCCGCGGGTCGATGCCGTGGTCGCCGTCCACCCGCAGCCCGCCCCGCACCCCGGGTGCGAGCATCGGCTCCAGGCGCCGGCACTCCCGTCCGGTCAGCCACTGCGAGTCCAGGCCCGACCGCTCGTGCAGGGCGTGCAGTTCCCGCAGGTGCGCGCGGTCGTCGGCGTCGAGGGCGACCGCCAGGGTGCCGCACCTGCGGTAGCCGAGGTCCTGGCCGGTGGCCTCGGTGAGCTCGGCCGCGAAGTCGGGGTAGCGGTCCGCCGAGGCGAGGTTCAGCCCGAGCAGGGTCTGCTCGCCGTAGTGGAGTTCGGTGACGGCGGCCAGCATGCCGGCGGCCACCCGGGCCGCGCCGCCGCCGGGTTCGGGGTCCACCACGGTCGTGGTCAGCCCGCGCTGCGCGGCCCGCCAGGCAGTCACCAGGCCGATGATGCCGCCGCCGACGACGAGGACGTCGGAGGCCGGTGGGGTGCCCGAGGCGGTCGGTGCGGTCCCCGGGGTGTGTGTGGGCGGCATGGGCGTCCAGCCCCTCCCTTCGCCGGCATGACCCGGATCAGGTACGTACGGTCGGAGGCCGCCAGCCTCCCTCTCAGCCCGGTGCGTCCGGACTCCCGCGAGTGCTTACGGCGGCCACCCTAGTCCCCGGGCCGGCACACCGGCAGGGGGGCCGGTGCGGCGGGCCCGGCGGACGCACGGTCCGCGCTGTGCGGCGGTTCACGGCGCGACCGGACTGACCCGCGCGCCGACCGGTGCCTAAGGTGATCGGGTGAGCGAGCAGACGCAGGAATCCGCACCGTCCGACGCGCGCCGGGTGGTGGTGGCGGGCGCCGGCATGGCGGGGGTGCAGACCGCGGTCGCCCTGCGCGAGCAGGGCTTCACCGGCCCGGTGACCCTGATCGGCGCCGAACCCCACCAGCCGTACGACCGGCCGCCGTTGTCCAAGGCGGTGCTGCTCGGCAAGGCCGAGGACTCCGCCTTCGACGTCGACTTCGAGGACCTGGACATCGGACTGCGGCTCGGCTGCGAGGTCCTCGGCCTGCGCCCCGCCGACCGGGTGCTCGACACGGAGGCCGGGCCCGTCCCCTACGACGTCCTGGTGGTCGCCACCGGGGCCGAACCGGTCCGGCTGCCCGGCACCGAGGGCGTGCCCGGCGTCCATCTGCTGCGCACCCTGGACGACGCCGCCCGGCTCCGGCCGCTGCTGGCCGAGAAGCACGACGTGGTGGTGGTCGGCGCGGGCTGGATCGGCGCCGAGTTCGCCACCGCCGCCCGTGAGGCGGGCTGCGCGGTCACCGTCGTCGAGGCGGCCGGCCTGCCCCTCGCGGACGCCCTTCCGGCCGAGGTGGCCGCGCCGATGGCCGCCTGGTACGCCGACGCCGGCGTGGAGCTGCGGACGCGCACCCGGGTGCGGGGCGCCGAGCCGGGGGCCGTCCTGCTCGACGACGGCACACGGCTGCCCGCGGGCGCGGTGGTCGTCGGCATCGGCGCCCGCCCGGCCACCGGCTGGCTGACCGGCACGGGGGTCGAACTGGGAGAGCACGGCGAGGTCGTCGCCGACCGCCACCTGCGGACGTCCGCGCCGTCCGTGTACGCCGTCGGGGACTGCGCGTCCTTCCCCTCGGGGCGGTACGGCGGGCGCCTGCTGGTGCACCACTGGGACAACGCCCTCCAGGGGCCGCGCACGGTGGCCGCGAACATCCTCCGGGAGGCGACCGGCGGGGAGCCCGCCGTCTACGACCCGGTGCCGTACTTCTGGTCCGAGCAGTTCGGACGCTTCGTCCAATATGCGGGACACCACGCGGACGCCGACCGGACCGTCTGGCGTGGCGACCCCGCCGACCCGGCCTGGACCGTCTGCTGGCTGCGGGACGGGCGCCTGGTCGCGCTGCTGGCGGTGGGACGCCCGCGCGACCTCGCCCAGGGGCGCAGGCTGATCGAGGCGGGCACCCCGGTCGACCCTGACCTGCTGGCCGACCCGGCGCGCCCGCTGAAGTCGGCGACGCGGTGACGGGAGGGCGCGCGGGGGGCGGGCGGATCCGGGTGCGGGGGAGCGGGCGCCGGGGGCGGTCCGGCCGGGGTGTGACGGTGACGTGACGGACGTTGGACGGCCGCTGGACGGGAGCCGGTGCGGCCGGTGTGGCACGTGCGGCCGGTGTGACACGTGCTGCGGGTGGGGCAGTGGGGCGGGTACTGCGGGCGGGGTGCCCGGGCGGCGTGCGGGGCGGCGCCCGGTTGCCGGTGCGCGCGCCGGTGCCCGTGCCGGGGGCCGTGCCCGGCGGGGTTCCACGCGCCGGGCGGGCGCGCGGGCGGGCCGGGGCGCGACGCGCCCGTCGGCCCAGGTGGGCGGGCCCGGCTTCCGACTGTCGGTGCCGGGTGGCACGCTTGTACCGTGACCGAGATTGACGCAAACATCGATGCTCTCGTCCCCGCCTGGCTCACCCTCCCCGACATCGCCGAGAAGCTCGGCGTCGAGGTGACGCGCGTCCGGCAGCTGGTCAAGGAGGGCCAGCTCATCGCCGTCCGCCGTGGTGAGAACCGCGCGCTGCACGTCCCCGCCGCCTTCATCGACGGGGACAAGGTCGTCAAGGGCCTCGTCGGCACCCTGACGCTCCTGCGGGACGACGGTTTCACGGTCGAAGAGATGCTGGAGTGGCTCTTCACCCCCGACCCCAGCCTGCCGGGCACGCCCGCGCAGGCGCTGAGCGAGAACCGCGGCACGGAGGTGAAGCGCCGCGCCCAGGCGCTCGCCGTCTGACCCACCCGCACCGTCCGCCGGCCGGGCCGTCCCGGCCGGCGCCCGGCGAGCCGCCCGGAGCGGCCCGCCGGGACCCGGCACCGGCCCCGCGCCGGGCGGGCCCCTGCGG
Organism: Streptomyces sp. NPDC029526; assembly: GCF_040637405.1. Classification (NCBI taxonomy): domain Bacteria; kingdom Bacillati; phylum Actinomycetota; class Actinomycetes; order Kitasatosporales; family Streptomycetaceae; genus Streptomyces; species Streptomyces sp. NPDC029526. The sequence continues at coordinate 324,846 of NZ_JBEZWE010000001.1, read as the reverse complement.
CACCGGCCTTCTGCCCCGCACCGGCCCCCCGCCACGCGCCGGGTGACGGGCCCGTACGGCCGCGGCACCGCGCGGCCGGGCCGGCACGCGCCGGGGCGCGGCGCCACGGTGGCGCCGCCGCACCACCACACCGCCACGCCCTGCACCGCCGCCGCACCCGACACCCGCTGATACCGCAGACACCGAGGCCCGCCGCCCGGGCCCTGGGGGGAGCACCACATGCCCGACGCCACCGCCGACTCCGCTCCGGCCGCCGCCGCCACCGCCCGGAGGCGTCTCGCCGACGCCCGCCTGTACCTGTGCACCGACGCCCGCACGCGACAGGGGGACCTCCCGCAGTTCCTGGACGCCGTCCTGGCGGGTGGCGTCGACATCGTGCAGCTGCGGGACAAGGGGATGGAGGCGGCCGAGGAGCTGGAGCACCTCGCCGTCCTCGCCGAGGCGTGCGCGCGGCACGGCAAGCTGCTCGCGGTGAACGACCGCGCCGACGTGGCCCACGCCGCCGGTGCCGACGTCCTCCACCTCGGCCAGGGCGACCTCCCGGTGCCCGCCGCCCGCGCGATCCTCGGGCCGGACACCCTGATCGGCCGCTCCACCCACGCCCCGTCCGAGGCCGCCGCGGCGGCCGTCCAGCAGGGCGTGGACTACTTCTGCACCGGCCCCTGCTGGCCCACCCCGACCAAGCCGGGCCGCCACGCCCCCGGTCTCGACCTGGTCCGCTACGCGGCCGGCCTCGGCGCGGAGCGCCCCTGGTTCGCCATCGGCGGCATCGACCTCGACAACCTCGACGAGGTCCTGGACGCGGGGGCCCGCCGGGTCGTCGTGGTCCGCGCGCTCACCGAGGCGGACGACCCGGGCGCGGCGGCGGCCGAGTTCGCGAAGCGGCTCCGGCAGGCGTCGGCCGGAGACTGAGCGGCGCACCGGGTCGACGTCGGCCGCAACCGGGGGCGGCGGGAACCGCTGGTCGCACACGGCCGATGAGACGGACACGGCGGATGAGACGGACACGGCGGATGAGACGGACACGGCGGATGAGACGGACACGCCGGATGCAGCGGATGCCACGGATGTAGCGGACGTGACGGGCAAGGCGGGCGCAAGGGTGCGAAGCAGGCGGCGCGCACGGCGCGCACGGCGCCGGTCGGCGTGCCGTCCCGGGCGCGGAATGACCCCGTTTCGTCTCAGGGGTGTCCAAAAGGCGGACAGCAAGGCGGCAATTCCGGCAAATCTCCCCCATCCGGTTGGGGGAGAGACGGGCCCTGGCTAACCTGCCGGTATGGCCCTCGGAACCGCATCCACCAGGACCGACCGCGCACGCACCGTGCGTGACATGCTCGCCGGTGGCAAGACCACGTACTCCTTCGAGTTCTCGGCGCCGAAAACCCCCAAGGGCCAGCGGAACCTCTGGAGCGCGCTGCGCCGCGTCGAGGCCGTCGCCCCCGACTTCGTGTCCGTGACCTACGGCGCCGGCGGCTCCACCCGCGCGGGCACCGTGCACGAGACCGAGCAGATCGTCGCCGACACCACCCTCACCCCCGTCGCCCACCTGACCGCCGTCGACCACTCCGTCGCCGAGCTGCGCAACATCATCGGCCAGTACGCCGACGCCGGGATCCGCAACATGCTCGCGGTGCGCGGCGACCCGCCCGGGGATCCGATGGGCGACTGGATCCCGCACCCGCAGGGCCTGACCTACGCCGCCGAACTCGTCCGGCTCATCAAGGAGTCGGGCGACTTCTGCGTGGGCGTCGCCGCCTTCCCGGAGATGCACCCGCGCTCGGCCGACTGGGACACCGACGTCGCGCACTTCGTCGACAAGTGCCGGGCCGGCGCCGACTACGCGATCACGCAGATGTTCTTCCAGCCGGAGTCCTATCTGCGGCTGCGTGACCGAGTCGACGCCGCGGGCTGTGAGACCCCGGTGATTCCCGAGGTCATGCCGGTGACCAGCGTGAAGATGCTGGAACGGTTGCCGAAGCTCAGCAACGCCGTGTTCCCCGAGGCCCTGAAAGAGCGCATCCTCACAGCCAAGGACGATCCGGCGGCGGTACGCTCCATTGGCATCGAGTACGCCACGGAGTTCTGCGCGCGCCTTCTGGCCGAGGGAGTGCCCGGACTGCACTTCATCACGCTCAACAACTCCACGGCGACGCTGGAAATCTACGAGAACCTGGGCCTGCACCACGCACCGCGGGCCTGGACCGGCCGCACCGGTGTACGACACACTGCGTAGCGGCCACTGGGAGAGGGGCGTACATGGGCTGGACGGTCCTCTACATCGCGTTCGGCATCGTCGCGCTGTGGTTGCTCGGCGAGGTGCTGCTGCAGTACAAGGCGCGACTGCGCTGGCGGCTGCTCGCCTTCGGCGGGTTCCTCGGCGTGGTCGTCGGTGTGCTGATCCCGTCGGTGGTCGTCATCGGCCTGGGCGCCGCCGCCTTCGCGATCGGGCAGACCTACGTCACGCTGTCCTTCCGCCGCGGCTTCGCGGAGGGCTGGGCGGTCAACGCGCCGGGGCTGGCCGCCGTCAAGGGCCGCCGCGGTGACCGCGAGGAGCCGACCCTGGAGGTCTCCGACCTCGACGAGACGTCCGAGGCGTCCGAGACCTCCGAGCCGGCGTACCCCGACGCGTCCGCCGACCGCCGCCGGGACGATGCCTACGGTCATGACGACGCCTACGGCCAGGACGACGACTACGGCCGCGACGACGTGTTCACCCCCGCCCGCCCCTCGGCCGCCGAGACCACCACGGTCTACGAGCCGCAGCCCATGCCCGACGACACCGGCTCCTACGGCACCTACGGCGACACCGGCGGGTACGCCGTGCCCCACCAGGACTCCTCCCAGGACCCCTACCAGGACCAGTACGCGACCGCGGCCCAGGGCTACTCCTACGACTACTCGGGCTACGGCCAGCAGCAGGGCTACGACACCACCGGGCAGCAGCAGTACGCCGCCTACTCCGACCCGTACATCGGCAACGCGAGCTACGGCGGGACCTCCTACGACACCGGCTACACCGAGGCCCAGAACTACGGCCAGCAGGGCTACGGCCAGGACGCCTACGCGGCCGGCTACGGCGGCGAGACCCCGGCCGGCGGGCTCTGGGTGCCGCAGCAGCGCACCGACGACACCTACGGCGGCGATCTCCCGCCCGAGCAGTCCTACCCCTACCAGGGCGACCAGCAGGTCCCCGGCAACGGCCAGGGCAACGGCTACGACGAGCAGTATCGTTACTGAGACGAGCAGTATCGTTACCGAGCGGAGGCCCGCGTGACGGCCACCGCATGAGGGCCACCGCGTGACGGGCCCCGCGTGACGGCCTCCCGTGATCAGGCGATCAGGCCCGCATGAGCGCCCGGTCCGCCGCGTGGCGCCCCCGGGCGCGGGCCAGGTGGCACCCCGGGCTCGGCGCCGCCCGGTGCGGGCGGGGCACCCGGAGCCCCGAGCCCGGCGGTCACTGCGATCCGCGGAAGTCCGGGCCCTCCACGATCAGCCCGGCGACCAGGGCGCCCGACATCCCGGCGTGCGGCAGACCGCCCCCCGGGTGGGACCAGCCGCCGACCGTGAACAAGCCCGGCAGACGCGTGGTGTTGGGCGCGTGCAGCAGCCGCCCGCCGGCCGCCGCCAGGGCGGGCACCGGCACCGCTCCGCCCTCCGCCCCTGTCTCCGCCTCGACGTCGGCCGGAGTGCGCACCTCGTGCCACAGCAGGCGGTCGCGGAGCCCGGGAACGGCCCGCTCCGCGGCCTCGATCAGCCGCCCGGCCCCCGCGGCGACGTCCTGCGCGTCCTCTCCGCGCCACCCGTCGGGCGGCACCGGCACGACCGCGGACACCGTGACCGCCTCGTGGTCCGCGTCCGGGACGAGGGCGGGGTCGTCCGGCCGCAGCACGGTGACCGTCGGGCGGGCGGGCAGCCGGGGCCGGTCCCCGAACAGGGCCGCGGCCTCCGCCTCGCGGTCCTCCGCGTGCACGACCGTGCGGTGCGCGGTGCCCTCCGGGCGCCCGCCGCGCAAGGCCAGCAGCACCGTGAGCCGGCTCGCCGCCGTGCGCAGGGCCGGGGGCTCGCCGTCCCCGCGCACCGCGGTGTCCCCGCACAGCCGGTCCAGCACGCCGGGGGCCGTACCGGCGACCACGAACTCCGCGTCCTCGGCGCTGCCGTCGGCGAGCTCCACGCCCGCGGCCCGGCCGTCCTTCTCCCGCACCCGGGCCACCTCGGAGCCGAAGCGGAACTCCACCCCGCGCGCCCGGCACCGTTCGTGCACCGCGCGGGCCAGCTCCCGCAGCCCGCCCCGCACGTACCACATGCCGAAGGCGTGCTCCATGTACGGCAGCACCGCCGCGTTGGCCGGGGTGGTCCGCGGGTCCAGGCCGAGGGCGAGCACATGGCTCTCCAGCAGGGCGACCAGCCGGGGGTCGCGCAGCTCCCAGGCGCCGACCTCGGCGAGGGTGCGCGCGGTGCGGGTGCGCAGCAGCCGGCGGTGCGGCACGGCCGGGTAGGGCTCACGCTCGGCCAGTACCTGCCAGTTCGGCCACAGGGGCTCCTCCAGCAGCGGGCGCCGGGTCCGGTCCCACGCCTCCCGGGCCCGCACCAGGAAGTCGCCCCAGCGCCGGCTCGCGGTCGGGCCGAGGGCGCCGTCCAGAGCGGCGACCACGCCCGCGCGCGAGGCGTTGGGCAGCGCGACGACCGTGCCGTCCGCGAACACGTGCCGGGACGAGGGGTCGACCTGCACCAGTTCGACGCACTCCTCCAACGGCTCCCGGCCCGTCTTCAGGAACAGGTCGCGGTACACCGCGGGCAGCGGGAGCAGACCGGGCCCGGTGTCGAAGCGGAACCCGTCCCGCTCCCGGCTGCGCAGCGCGCCGCCATAGGTCTCCGTCCGCTCGTACACCGTCACCTGGTGGCCCGCCACGGCCAGCCGGGCGGCAGCCCCCATCGCGCCCATCCCGGCGCCGATCACCGCAATCCGTGCCATGGCAGGGACTGTATCCGGCGGCACCGGCCGGGCCCGGCCCGAGTACCGGCACTCCGGGCCACCCGCCACCCGGCGGCCGGCCCGGGGGGTGCGGGCGCGGTGGCCCAGCGGTGAGTACCCGTACTCAGGCGCCCGGATGAGTACCCGCGCGGATGGGCCCGGACCCCCGTGGACGGCAGAGTGGGGGTCACGGAGAGGGGGGCGCGGCTCCGGCACCGGCGACACGGGGCGCCGGAACGGAGGCGGCCCCCGGTCCGCTCCTTCCGCCGGCGGACGTCGGCGGGAGCGAGGCACGGGGGAGCCCGGGGGAGCGCCGCACGGGGCTCCGACGGGGGGACGCACGGGGGAGCAGGGAAGGCGCCGGTCAACGGCGGTGGCCCGCGGGGGACGCGGCCACCGCCGGACCGGCGCCTTCGTTCACGTGCGCCTTCGTTCACGTGCGCCTTCGTTCACGTGCGCCTTCGTTCACGGGCCGCCGCCGGGTCGGCGGCGCCGCTCACCGGCAGCCGCTCACCCGGCCCTGGAGCAGCCGGGACAGCGCGGCGTGCACGTCGTCCAGGGAGCGCTCGGCCTGGAAGGACTTCCAGTCCAGCGCGGCCACCAGCACCATCCCGACCAGTGCCGCCGCCGTCAGCGGGACGTCGATCTCCTCGCTCAGCTCGCCGCGTTCCACGCCCTCCCGCAGCACCCCCTCGACGACCGCGACGGCCTGCTGGCGCACCACCATCAGCGTGGACTGCCACGCCCGGTTGGTGCGCCACAGCTCCGCCACGTACAGCTGGGTGAAGGCCGGGTAGCGGTCGATGAAGACCAGTCCCGCGCGGACCATGGCGTCCAGGGCGTCGACCGCGGAGCCGCCCGCCCCGGCCGTGCGCTCGGCCGCCTCCCTCAGCGAGGCGGTCAGGAGACCCACCCCGTGCCGCAACAGTTCCTCGAACAGGACCGACTTGCTGGCGAAGTTGTAGTACACCGTGCCCTTGGCCACCCCCGCCCGCTCGGCGATCTCGTCCACGGTGGTGGCGGAGAAGCCCTGTTCGGCGATGAGGGTGACGGCCGCCTCGTAGAGTCTCTGCCGGGTGGCCTCGCGCCGGGCGCTGCCGCCCGTCGCGGCGCTGCTGCTTTCCATGGCCCCGATTGTCACAGCACCGCCCGCCCGCCCGGTCACAGGCTCAGCTCCGGGTGCAGCTTGTCCAGGGTCCACACCTGGCGGCGACGGGCCGACAGGGCGGTCAGCGCCAGCGCGCCGAGGGTGAACGCCGCCAGCACCGCGCACGCCTGCCACACCGGCCCGAGACCGCCGCCGGTGATGAGCCGCCGCAGCGCCTCCACGACGTAGCTCATCGGCAGGAACGGGTGCAGCGCCTCGAAGAAGCCGGGACTGGTCTGCACGGGGTACGTGCCGCCCGCCGACGTCAGCTGGAGCATCAGCAGTGCCAGCACCAGGATCCGGCCGGCCGCGCCGAACCGGGCGTTCAGCCACTGCACGATCGCCGCGAAGCACGCCGTCACCAGGCACAGGAAGGCCACCGTCCCGGCCGCCCGGACCATCTGCAGCCCGATCGCCCAGTGCAGCACCGCCATCAGCGCTCCCGTCTGGAGCACCCCGACGGCCACCACCGGCAGCCAGCCCGCCAGCGCGATCCGCCACGCGGAGGCACCCGCCGCCAGCGCCCGCCGGTTCATCGGCGCGATCAGCATGTACGCCACCATCGCGCCCACCCACAGCGACAGCGGGATGAAGTAGGGGGCGAAACCGGTGCCGTAGTTGGGCGCCTTGTGCAGGTCGCGGGAGACCAGCTTCACCGGGTCGGCCATCACCTCGGTGCGCAGGTCGCGCTCCTCGGCGTCGTAGTCCGGGATGCGTTCGGCACCGTCGTGCAGCCCGCCCGCCAGTTCGCCGGAGCCGTCGACCAGCTTGTAGATGCCGCCGTTCAGGTCGTCGGCGCCGGTGCCGAGCTTGCCGATGCCCTTGTCGAGCCCCGTCGCGCCCGTCCCGGCCCGGCCCAGCGCCTCGTGCAGCTTCTTCAGGCCGGACGCCACCTTCCCGGCGCCCTCGTCCAGGGCGTTGACCCGGGTGACCGCGTCGTCCAGGTCCTCGGACAGGTTCGGCGCGCGCTCGGCGAGCGTCCCGGCCTGCTTCTCCAGGGTGCCCAGCTTCGTGTCCAGCTTCTTCAGTTCCTCGCGGTTGCCGGTGACGAGCGCGCCGACGTCCTCGGCGACACCGGCCGCGTCCGCCGCCGCGTCCTTCGCCTTCCCCAGGTCGGCGCAGGCGGCGTCCGGTTCCTCCGCCTCCTCGCAGCGGGTGCGGTGCACGCCGTCGAGGGCGGTGGAGGCGGTGCGGGCCTCCTCGGCGGCCCCCGGGGCGCGCTTCTGGAGGGCGTCGAGGTCGTCCCGGAGCTTGCCGGCCGACTCCGCGACCAGCCGCGCCGTGGCCCCGATGGCCTTCTCGTTCTTCTCCAGGACCGGCCCCACCGTGGTCTCCATCGCGTTCACCCGGTCGGACAGGGCCCCCGTGCCGTCGGCGACCTTGCGGGAGCCGTCCTTGAGGCGGCCCGCGGCCTTGTCGAGGTCCTCCAGGCCCTTGGCCAGCTTGCCGCTGACCCCCTTGGCGTCGGTGAGACCGTCCGCGAGGTCCTTGGAACCCTTCTCCGCCTTGCCGATGCCGCCCTTCAGCTCGTCGGCACCCTTGGCGGCCTCCTCCGTGCGGCCGTGGATGTCGGAGAACGAGACGAAGATCTTGTCCAGGAAGGAGCGGGAGGTCTTCGTCGACGCGGCCTGGCGGACCTCGCCGAACACCGTGCGGGAGATCTGCCCGACGATGTAGTTGTTGGCGTCGTTGGTGCGCACCTGGAGGGCGCCGGTCTCCGGCGTGTCTCCCGAACTGGAGGCGATGCGGCGGCTGAAGTCCGCGGGCATGGTCAACGACAGGTAGTACGTGCCGTCCTCGACACCGCGGCGCGCCTCCTCGGCGCTCACCTCGCGCCAGTCGAAGGTGCCGCTGTCGTGCAGCCCGTCCGCGATGTCGTCGCCCGCGGTGATCCGCTTCCCGTCCGCCGTCGCCCCCTCGTCGTCGTTGACCAGCGCCACCGGGATGCGGTCCAGACGGTCGTACGGGTCCCAGAACGACCACAGGTACAGGGCGCCGTAGAGCAACGGCAGCACCATCAGGGCGACCAGCGCGGCCCGCGGCAGCTTGCCCCGGCCGAACCGCCGGAGCTCAAGAGCGGCCAGTTTCGGCGAACGCATCGGTCGCCCCCTCCTTCGTGTCGTGGTGCGCGGCGGGCGTCTCCCGCGCCGTCCGCGCGCGCTCCGCGGAGCGTCCGTTCCGCGCCCCGGACCGGCGGCCCGGCCGTCCCGCGTCCCGTTCGCGGTCCGGCAGCGCCTCCGCGCGGCCCGTGCCGACCGCGCGGCCCGTACCGACCGTGCGGCTGGCGCGGCCCGCGGGCGCCGCGGGTACGGACCCGTCGTCGCCGGTGACCGGGGCGGAGGCGGAGCCGACCGCGGAACCTTCCTCGTCGGCCGCGGAATCGGCGTCCGCCGCGGAACCTCCCCCGGCGGCCCCGGTGCCGGCCCCGGGCTCGTGGTCCGAAGTGCTCGCGGGCTCGTCCGCAGTGCTCCCGGGCTCGTCGTCCGCGGTGCTCGCGGGCTCGTCGTCCGAAGCGGCCCTCGAACCGTCGTCCGCAGTGGCGTCGGACCCGCCGGCCGGAGTGGACCCCGATCCGGACCCCGACGCGGCCTCGGCCTCGGCTACGGGCTCGTCCTGCGGGACGGCGGCGCCGGACCGTGCGTCGTCCACGGCGGCGCCGGACCCGGTGTCGACGCCGGCGTCCGTCCGGACGCGGACCGCGTCGTCGGGGGACTCGCTGCACACCGCCACGACTGTGGTGCCGGAGGCGGTGAGCGACCTGAACAGGTCCCAGACCTCCGCCCGTTCGGCGGACGACAGCTTCAGGTCGACGTCGTCCACGGCGAGCAGCGCCGGCCCGCCGAGCAGTGCCAGGGCCACGGAGAGGCGCAGCGCCTCCACCCGCTCCAGGTCCCGTACGGCCGTCCGGAGGCCCTTGGGAAGGGCGTCCACGTCCAGCCCGGCCGATTCCAGCGCGGCGGCGACCCGCCGCTTCTCCTCCCCGGCCCGTGCGCCGCGCGGACGCAGCCACGCCGACAGCGCGTCGCCGAAGCGGCGCTGGAGCAGGGCCCGTTCCCGCAGGTGCTCCCCGACGGTCAGCGCCGGGTCGAGGTCCGTCACACCCGTGACGTGCGCGAGCGCGCTGATCCGGCGCACCGCGGCCATCCGCTTCGGCAGGTCGAACCCGCCGACGGCCGCCCGGCCCGCCGAAGGCCGCATCCGCCCGGTGAGCGCCAGCAGCAGGCAGGTGCGCCCCGAACCGGACGGTCCCTCCACCGCGATCAGCGAACCCGGTTCCGCGTCGACCGAGACACCGCGGAACGCCCAGCCCCGCGGTCCCTTCAGGCCGAAGTCGCGGGCCGCCACGGCGGCTCCGCCCTGACCGTCCACTCATGCCCCCACGTTTTGAACTGACTGGTCAGTGCAAAAACTAGCCCGAACGCTCGCTCGAAGCAAAACCGCAGGTCAGAACGGATTGTCAGTGCCATACCTCACGATGTGTCATACGGCGTCCCGTCTCGGGGCGTGCCGTCATGAAGACGACAGGAGGTTCGTCATGGCCCACTCGTCCGCAGCAGCCGCCCGTCGGCGCCGCGCAGCCGGCCCTGCACCCTCACTGACCGGCCCGGCGAGCGACGTCCACCCCGTGCTGCGCCGCGCCGCGGCCCCGCCCGCCGCCCTCGATCTGCTCGCCCAGGCCCGTGCCGGACTCGACGAGGCCACCGCCCTGGAGACCCCCAACGAGCGCTACGCGACGGCCCACCTCGCCGCCCTCCGCACCGCCGCCGCCGTGCTCGCCGCCCGGGGCCGGCCGGAGACCTCGCCCCGGGCGCGGGCGAAGATCAGGAGCGCCTGGGAAGTGCTCCCCGAGATAGCGCCGGAACTCACCGAGTGGAGCGCGCTGTTCGCGTCCGGGGCCCGGCGCCGCGCCCGGGCCGAGGCGGGCATCAGGGGTGCGGCGACCGACCGGGACGCCGACGACCTCATACGGGACGCGACGGCGTTCCTGCGCCTGGTGGAGCGGATGCTCGTCCTGCAGCCGGTCCTGCCGCAGCCCCGCCCCGACGCCGACCGGACCGGCACGGATGTTCAGCGCGCCGGCCGCCCGCAGGGCCCGGACCCGGGCGGCGACGCCGACCGGGACCTGCCCGATGCCGGCTGACCACCACGGCGGCGACCGACCGCCGGCCGTCGAGGGGTCGGTCGGCCGGTAGGGGGGGCGACTGAGCCCCACGGGGCCGGCCGGCAGCTGACCGCCACGGGGGCGGTGGACCGTCACGGGGGTGGTTGACCGTCAGGGGTCGGCCGGTGTGAGCCATCGGGCCGGCTGATCCGCAGCGGGACCGGACGGCCGGCGGGAACGGCACCCCGTCCTGCCCGCCCCGCCGCCGCTGCCGCACCGCTGCCGTTCCCGCCCTCCCGTCCTGCCACCCTGCCGCCCCGCCACGCGTCCCGCCCCGCTGCTCCGTCCCGCGCCGCCCGCCGTCACGGTCCCGCTCGGACGGGACCGTGACGGCGCTGGCAGGTGACCGGATCCCGTGGTCGAGGCAATAGGGTGGAAGGCGCCTGAACCCCGCCCGCCCCGATGTCCCGGGCCGGGCGGCCGTCCGATCCGCCCCGCCCGAGGATGAAGGCGGTGCCGCGCCGAGGAGCAACTGCCGTGCCGGACCCGATGCGCCCGTCCGCCCCCCACTCCCACCCGCAGACGACGTCGCCGCGCCCGGAACCCTCCCGGTCCCGTGCCGCCCTGCGGACCGCCGTGGTCTGGGAGGTCCTCCAGGAGGCCCTCCAGGCCCGGGTGAAGGCGACCGGCCGGCCGGTCCTGGACGTCCTCGACGCCGGCGGCGGCAGCGGTAATTTCGCCGTCCCCCTGGCCCGCCTCGGTCACCGGGTGACCGTCGTCGACCCCAGCCCCAACGCCCTGTTCGCCCTGGAACGCCGCGCCGCCGAGGCCGACGTAGCCGACCGGGTCCAGGGCCGTCAGGGCGACGCCCACGGCCTCTTCGACGTGGCCGAGCGCGGCGGTTACGACGTGGTGCTCTGTCACGGAGTCCTGGAGTACGTCGACGACCCCGCCCACGGCCTGCGCAACGCGGTGGCCGCGCTGCGCCCCGGCGGCGTGCTCAGCCTGCTCGCCGCAGGGCTCGGCGGTGCCGTCATCGCCCGCGCCCTGGCCGGGCACTTCTCGGAGGCCCACCAGGCCCTCGGCGACCCCGACGGCCGGTGGGGCGACGGCGACCCCATGCCCCGCCGCTTCACCGCCGCCCAGCTCACCGCGCTCGCCGAGGGCGCCGGGCTGCGGGTCGCCGCCGTGCACGGCGTGCGCGTCTTCGGCGACCTCGTCCCCGGCGCGCTCGTGGACACCGAGCCCGGCGCGCTGGACGCGCTGCTCCGGCTGGAGGCCGCGGCGGCTGAGCTGGCCGCCTTCCACGCCGTGGCCACCCAGCTCCACGTGCTGGGCGAGGCGGACGGGGGCAACGGGACGGCGGGGGACACCGGGGCCACCGGGGCTGCGGGGGACACGGGGGCCGACGGGGCCACGGAGGCTCGTGCGGCCACCGAGGCCACCGGGGACTGAGTCGTCCGGGGTGACGAGCCGCTGATCAGGGGCTCGTAGGAAACCCCGCGCGCGCATGGAGTGCGCCACAGGCCCCCCGAATGGCGGCTGGGCGCCGTATGATCGAAGGAGACCGCCCCGGCATGACGGGACGGCCGCCGGGGAATAGGAGCCTCAGCGAGCCGGGACGTTCATGGCGGGTTCCGGTTGGCCCATTGGCGTAGAGGGGCGGGTTTCACGGGGGCGATTCCCTGCCTATCCTGTAGGGACCCCCCGGGTCGCCCCCGGCGACTGCACGATGAGGAGGACTCCGTGCCGCTCTCGGAGCACGAGCAGCGCATGCTCGAGCAGATGGAGCGAGCGCTGTACGCCGAAGATCCCAAGTTCGCGTCGGCGCTCGAGGGAAGCGGGCTGCGTACGTACACCCGGCGGCGGGTCTACCAGGCGGTCGTGGGCTTCCTCGTGGGTATTGCGCTCCTCATGGCCGGTATGGTCGCCCAGCAGGTCTGGCTCAGTGTGGTGGGGTTCCTCGTCATGCTGGGCTGCGCGGTTCTCGCCGTGACCGGCTGGCGCAAGGCGCCCAAGCCCGGCGAGCAACAGACCGCCGGCGCGCCGGGCGTCCCGCAGGCGGGCCGTCAAGGCCGGCAGCGACGCTCGATGATGAACCGGATTGAGGAGCGCTGGCAGCGCCGCCGTGACGAACAGGGTGGCCAGTAGGCCAGGCCGCCCGGATGTTCCACCGGCATCGCGCAGCCGCCGGCCCGAACAGCTGAAGACAGCGAGCAGGGGGTGACCGCCCGGACGGCGGCCACCCCCTGCCGCACGCCCTGACCCCGCAGGCTCCCTCACCGAGCCCGCGGGGTCTTCCGACGCCCGGCCCCGCCCACCCCGCCCTGTCGTGCCCACACGCCCCGTCATGCCCTGTCTGCTCCGTCAATCAGTGTCGTCCCGCCCGGTCCGCAGACGGCCACAGCGGTCACAGCGGCCCGTCCGGCTCAGGGGACCCGGCCGGCTCTCAGGGACCCGGTAGGCCATGCCGCCTCACTGGTCCCCCGCCTCACCGGTTCCGCCTCCTGCTCACCGCCCCGGTGCACGCGGTCGTGGGGTGTCGGGTCGGGTGGGCTCGACGGCGGGTCTCGGGGGACCTCTGGCAGGGCGGGCCCACCCCACCGGCCTTGGGTGGGGCGGTCCGGTCGGGAAGCGGCCGGGAGGCGGTCAGGCTGAGCGGATCCCACCGTGACTGCCACGGTGAGCGCACCCTGGGGGACCACGGTGCGCGGGGTGGCAGTCCGGCGGGGCGGCGGGCACGAGTGGGATGGCCCGGACGGCTCGAACGCCGTGCTGGTGCTGCACGCCCTCACCGGTGACAGCCACGCGGCCGGACCCGCCGGGCCCGGTCATCCCTCGCCGGGCCGGTGGGCCGGCCTGATCGGGCCGGGACGGGCGCTCGACACGGACCGCTGGTTCGTGGTCGCCCCGAACGTGCTGAGCGGGTGCCAGGGCGGCACCGGACCGGCCTCGCCGCGCCCGGCGGGGAGCGCCCCTGGGGCGGCGCGTTGCCGCGTTCCCCTACCTGACCGTGCGGGACCAGAACGCCGCCGAGGCGTCGCCGGCCGACGGACCCCGCGCCGCAGGGCAGCTACCGCGAGGCCGCCGCGGATGGGGCACCCCAGCCGTCGGCGCCCGACACCCGGCCCCCGACACCCGAAGTCCGGCCCCCGACACCCGCCCCGTGACGCCGACCGCCCCATGACGCCGAAAAGGGGCGGGCCCGGCCAAAGCCGCCCCCGCCCCCGACCCGGGCCCGAGCCCGGGGAAGTCCGCCCCGCCCCTCATCCGTGCGGTCAGCCCTGCTGGCGTGAGGGCCGGCGCCACGACGGTCGCCACGTCGGCCGCAGTGCCGCGGCGCGGGCGCGGACCCCGGCCCACCACGCCGACGCCCGCCACACCACCCGCACGGCCGAACGCGGAGCGAACCGAGCGCGCAGCCGCGTACCGCGTCCCGACGCGGCCCCCAGGCCGATGATCACGCGCCGGACGTCGTCCGCCAGACCGGCCGCGGGACGGGGACGCGGTGCGTAGAGCACCTGCTCCACGGCGTCCGCCACCCGGTGCACCGAGGCCGCGGCCTCGTCGTCGAGCCGGCCCAGCCGGACGATCCGGGCAGCCGCCTTGCGGGGGGTCAGGGAATCGTCGGGGGAGACCCCGTGGTCCCACGCCGAGTCCGTCAGCTCGTCCCAGACGGCCAGGACGTACGGGGCCGCGTCGGCCTCCGAGCGGCCGTGGCCGCCCAGCCGCGCCGCACGGGTCCGCAGCCGCCACAGCATCGGCGAGAGCGGCACCAGCAGCACCGCGAGCCCGCCCAGGGCCCACAGCAGCATCGCGTACCACGGCGGGCCGTCGTCACCGGCGGCCACCACGGCGTCGGCCGACTCGCTCGGGCAGGCGCCGTCCAGCCGGATCCGCTCCAGGGTGCAGCCGTCGGTCGCCGACGGTGCCGCCGACGGGGCCGACGAGGTCTCCTCCGACGGCGCGGCCGGGTCCGGGATCGCGTCCTCGGTGGTGTCGGGCTGGGTGTAGGACGGGATCGAGCCCCGCGTGGGCGTCGGCTCGAAGCGCGTCCAGCCGACGCCCTCGAAGTACAGCTCGGGCCAGGCGTGCGCGTCCCGCAGCCCCACCGACACCGTGCCGTTCGCCTGCGGCGTGCCGGGCGCGAACCCGACCGCGACCCGGGCCGGTATCCCGAGGGAGCGGGCCATCGAGGCCATCGCGAACGAGTAGTGGACACAGAAGCCCTGCTTGTCGCGCAGGAAGCGGGCGATCCCCCGGGAGCCGCTGCCGACGTCCACCTCGGTGTCGTACTCGAAGCCGCCGCTCACGGCGAAGTAGTCCTGGAGCAGCACCGCGCGGTCGTAGTCGCTCGCCGCGCCCTCGGTGACCTCACGGGCCGTCCGGTGCACCACCTCCGGCAGCGAATCGGGCAGCTGCGTGAACTCCCGCTTCAGTACGGCCAACGGTTCCGGCGCTTCGGCCAGCTGCTCCGCCGTGGGCCGGACGTCGAGGCTGCGCACCTCGTAGGTCAGGCCCCGGGTGCTCTGGCCGTGGTCGCCCACCAGCGTCATCCCGACCGGTTCGTAGCGCCAGTCGCCCCGGATGCTCACCCCGCTCGGCGGATACGGCATCGGCAGCCAGTCCTGGGCGTACCAGTCGGCGGCGGAGATGGTCGTGCCGACCTCGGTGCGCTCGATCTCCGGGCTCAGGCCCGCCGGGGTCGGGAAGGTGCCGTCGGGCACCGTGGTGATGGACCGCTTGGACGGCTTCCAGGTCGTGCCGTCGAAGTCGTCCAGGGAGACGATCCGCAGGTACAGGTCGGAGGTGTCCTCCAGTTCGGTGCGCACCGACATCACCTGGCGGTCCTCCTTCACGTTCAGCGAGTCGCGCAGCGACACCAGCGGGTTCACCGCCGAGATCGTGCCGCCGCCCCCGCTGCCGCGTCCGACGCCCGAACCGGCCGGGTCCAGCAGGCCGCCGTCCATCGCGGGCAGCGCCAGCGGCACCACCAGGGCGATGCCGAGCGCCACCACGCCGATCCGCCGTCCCGTGCGCACCGGGGACGCGCCGGACGACTCGCCGTCCATGCCGCGTGGGGCGCCGCCGAAGACCCGCCCCCACTGGGAGAGCCGGTCGCGGCCCTCGGCGAGCAGCAGCATCAGATAGCCCGCCGCGGCCAGCAGGAACCACAGCCAGTCGCTGCCGCCGTCGGCGAGGCCCGCCGCCACCGAGTACAGGGCGAGCAGCGGGAGTCCGGCCGGGGCGGCGCTGCGGAACGTCACCGCCAGCGCGTCCACCAGCAGACCGATGATCAGGACCCCGCCGACCAGCATCAGCCGGATGCCGTCGGACAGGGGAGCCGGTATCGCGTACCGGTTGACGTCGTTGCCGCCGCTCTCCAGCAGCTCGGCGAAGAACCGGATCGCCTCCGGTCCCGGGATCACACCGGCGAAGGCGTGCTCCCTGGCGAAGACCAGGGTCAGCAGGAACAGGCTGACGAGCAGCTGGGCCGCCACCGTCACCGGCCGGGCGAGCGGCACCCTCCGGGCCGCCGCCCCCACGCCCGCCTGCACGGCGAGCAGGAACGCCGCCTGCATCAGCCAGGTCGCCGGCCTGACCAGGGGCAGCAGGGCGCTCGCCGCGAGCAGCGTGGCTCCCCACGCGGCCAGCGTCAGCCGTATCCGCCCGCTCATCACGGTCCCTCCCCGCCGTTCGCCGCGGCCAGGCCGGAACGCTCCCGCTCCGCCAGCCGCCACAGCCCTTCCAGCGCGGCACCGCGGGGTACGCCGACCGCCGTCCAGCCCGCCTCGCGCAGCATCCGCAGGGTGTCCCCGCTCCCGCTCAACGAACCGGACCCGGCGGCCGGTTCCCGCCGCCAGGTTCCCCGGTTCAGCACGAAGGCCAGGGCGCCGCCGCTGCGCTGCCGCATCCGGGCGCACACGGCCGCCTGCTCCTCGTCCAGGTCACCGAGGAAGGCCACCAGCAGCCCCTCGTTCCCGCCGCGCAGCACGTCGTACGCGCGGGACAGGCCCGCGCCGTCGGAGTGGCCGACCACGGCGAGGGTGTCCATCATCAGACCGGCCGCGTCCGCCGACTCCTGGCCGGCCCCGGCGAACCCGTCGGACCCGGCCTCGCCCGGCACCACGGTGCCCGTGTCGGTCAGCAGCCGCACCGAGAAGCCCCGCTCCAGCATGTGGACCAGCACGGAGGCGGCGCCCGACACCGCCCACTCGAACGCCGAGTCGGGTCCCGCGCCCTCGAAGGCGATGGCCCGGGTGTCCAGCAGGACGGTGCAGCGGGCCCGCTGCGGCTGCTCCTCGCGGCGCACCATCAGCTCGCCGTAGCGGGCCGTGGAGCGCCAGTGCACCCGGCGCAGGTCGTCGCCGTAGCGGTAGCCGCGCGGGATCACGTCGTCCTCGCCCGCCAGGGCCAGGGCCCGCAGCCGCCCGTCGCCGTAGCCCTTGGCCTCGCCGCCGAGCCGCACCGGTGGCAGTGCTTCCACCCGGGGGACGACGGTGAGCGTGTCGTGCGTGGAGAACGACCGGGTCAGCTCGCACATGCCGAACGGGTCCGACAGGCGCAGCTGGAGGGGCCCCAGCGGGTACCGGCCGCGCAGGTCGGAGCGGACCCGGTAGGACACCTCGCGGCGCCCGCCCGCCTCCACCCGGTCCAGGACGAAGCGCGGGCGCGGGCCGAGGACGTAGGGCACCCGGTCCTGGAGCATCAGCAGGCCGGTGGGCAGCCGGGAGACGTTGTCCATCCGCAGGTGGACGCGGGCCTCCGACCCGGCCGGCACGCGCGCGGGGGCGAGCCGCCGGCTGGCGGCGACCCGGTACCGGGTGCGGTACAGCACGGCCGCGCACACCAGGGGCAGCACCGACAGCAGCAGCCCGACCCGCAGCAGGTCGCTCTGGCCGAGCACGTACGCGCAGATCGCGGCGGCCACCCCGGCGGCCAGGAAGGAGCGCCCGCGGGTGGTGAGCCCGGCCAGGGCGGTGCGCACGCCGCCCTTCCCGCCGCTGTCGCCCTCCGCCCGGACCGCCCCCGCGGCGGACATCACAGCCTCCGCGGCGGGTGCTGGCCGTAACCCGGCACGCTGGGGACCGGGCCGAACCCGGACTGCTGGGGCGCGGCCGCCGGCACCGGGGTGCTCTGCAGGATCTCCTGCACGACCTGCTCGGCGGTGCGGCGGTTGAGCTGTGCCTGGGCGGTGGGCAGCAGGCGGTGGGCGAGCACCGCCACCGCGAGGGCCTGCACGTCGTCCGGCAGCGCGTACTCCCGGCCGTTGAGGGCGGCCGCCGCCTTGGCCGCGCGCAGCAGGTGCAGCGTCGCGCGCGGTGAGGCGCCGAGCCGGAGGTCCGGGTGCGTGCGCGTGGCCCCGACCAGGTCGACCGCGTACCGGCGGACCGGCTCGGCGACGTGCACGCCGCGCACCGCCTCGATCAGCTTCAGGATCTCGTGGGCGTGCGCCACCGGCTGGAGGTCCTCCAGCGGGGAGACGCCGCCGTGCACGTCCAGCATCTGCAGTTCGGCCTCCGCGCTCGGGTAGCCGACCGAGACGCGGGCCATGAAGCGGTCGCGCTGGGCCTCCGGCAGCGGGTAGGTGCCCTCCATCTCGACCGGGTTCTGCGTCGCCACCACCATGAAGGGGCTGGGCAGCTCGTAGGTCTTGCCGTCGATGGTGACCTGGCGCTCCTCCATCGACTCCAGGAGCGCGGACTGCGTCTTGGGCGAGGCACGGTTGATCTCGTCGCCGATCACCACCTGGGCGAAGATGGCGCCCGGCTTGAACTCGAAGTCGCGGCGCTGCTGGTCCCAGATGGACACACCCGTGATGTCCGACGGCAGCAGGTCCGGCGTGAACTGGATCCGCCGCACCGAACAGTCGATGGACCGCGCCAGTGCCTTGGCCAGCATCGTCTTGCCGACTCCCGGGACGTCCTCGATGAGCAGGTGTCCCTCGGCGAGCAGCACGGTCAGTGAGAGCCGTACGACCTCGGGCTTGCCCTCGATCACGCCTTCCACCGAACCCCGCACGCGCTCCACCACGGCGGTCAAATCGTCCCCCACCCTCGCATACGCTCGGTCGGGGGCGCCCCCATGGCTCGCTCGATCGTCAAAGGTCGGCACCCGGCCCTCCTCGGCCTTTCCCCACGCTCCCGGCGGGAGCGCGGGGCACATGTCTCCGGGCCGACGCCTTGCTGTGCGGACCGGCCCACCCCGAATCACGGATGCCACGCGGGAAAAGTTCCGCGCGACACCCCTCCCGCATTCTTGCCGCCGTTACCGATTCGTGTCACTCGCCTGTGGACAACCGGCGGGGATATGTCAGGTCGTACGACCTTTGTACGTCCTGGGGCCTCCGGGGCGCGAACGGGCGGGCGGCAGGTCAGGTGGGGTCGATCTCCCGCAGCAGGCCGCTCTTGACGTCGAAGACGAAGCCGCGCACGTCCCCGGTGTGCAGCAGGAACGGCGAGGTGCGCACCCGCTGCATCGACTGCCGCACGTCCTGGTCGACGTCCCGGAAGGCCTCCACGGCCCAGGCCGGGCGCTGGCCGACCTCCATCTCCAGGTCGTGCCGGAACTCCTCGGTGATCGACTCCAGGCCGCAGTTGGTGTGGTGGATCAGCACCACGCTGCGCGTGCCCAGGGCGCGCTGGCTGATGGTCAGCGAGCGGATCACGTCGTCCGTGACGACGCCGCCGGCGTTGCGGATGGTGTGGCAGTCGCCCAGTTCGAGGCCGAGCGCCGCGTGCAGGTCGAGGCGGGCGTCCATGCAGGCCACGACCGCGACCCGCAGGACGGGGCGGGCGTCCATACCGGGGTCGGTGAAGGCCGCGGCGTACTGGTGGTTGGCGTCGACCAGGCGGTCGGTGACCGTCTCCTCGCCGAGTGCCGCGCCACCTGAGCCTGCGGGGACCGATGCAGAAGTCGTCATACTCATGACGGTAATGCTCACGACCCGCCGGGGCGCGTCATGAGACGGGACAAAGAACCGCATCGGGTTTTGTTGTGAGGTATTCCACAGAGGCGATGTGATCTGCCTCCTATGGGTGAATTGTCCCCCCACCGGGGCTTGTCCCGTACCCGGACGGGCGACGCGCAGGCCGGTTGATTGACCGGGCGACACCGTGGACTAAAGTGACGCGAAGCGGGAGGCGAGGCCCTCCCGCCGGACTGTTTTTCCAGGGAGACCCGGGCCCGCCCGGAGATCTCCTCGCGTGCGCGGCGCGTACGCACGGCTCGGCCTCCTCCCGCTCCCGGCCTCCTCCCGCTTCCGGCGCCGACAGGCCGCCCCCTCACCGGGTCAGGGGCGGGGACCCGGCGGTGCGTCACGGCCGGGCCGGATGTGAGAGGGCCCAGAGTGACAGGGCGCGAAGCGCTTGAGAACACCGGTGACGGCGAGCGAGGGGCGGGGGAGGCCCGGCACGTCCCGGTCATGCTCGACCGCTGCCTGGACCTGCTCGCCCCCGCCCTGGAGCGGCCCGGAGCGGTGGTCGTCGACTGCACCCTCGGCCTCGGCGGTCACAGCGAGGCCCTGTTGCGGCGCTTCCCCGAGGCCCGGCTCGTCGCCCTGGACCGGGACAAGGAGGCCCTGCGCCTGTCCGGCGAACGGCTCGCCCCGTTCGGGGAGCGGGCCACCCTGGTGCACGCCGTCTACGACGAGCTGCCCGAGGTCCTCGACCGGCTCGGGCTGCCGCGCGTGCAGGGAGTGCTGTTCGACCTCGGCGTGTCCTCCATGCAGCTCGACGAGGCCGACCGCGGCTTCGCCTACGCCCAGGACGCCCCGCTCGACATGCGCATGGACCAGACGACCGGCGTGAGCGCCGCCGAGGTCCTCAACACCTACCCGCCCGGCGACCTAGTGCGCATCCTGCGGACCTACGGCGAGGAGAAGCAGGCCAAGCGGATCGTCGCCGCCGTCGTCCGGGAGCGCCAGAAGGAGCCGTTCACCCGCAGCGCGCGCCTGGTGGAGCTGATCCGGGACGCCCTGCCCCAGGCCGCCAAGCGCACCGGCGGCAACCCGGCCAAGCGCACCTTCCAGGCCCTGCGCATCGAGGTCAACGGCGAGCTGGCCGTGCTGGAACGGGCGATCCCCGCCGCGGTGCGGGCGCTCGACGTGGGCGGACGCATCGCCGTGCTGTCCTACCACTCCCTGGAGGACCGGCTGGTCAAGCAGGTGTTCGCGGCCGGAGCCGCCACCACCGCGCCGCCCGGACTGCCCGTCGTCCCCGAGCGCTACCAGCCCCGGCTCAAGCTGCTCACCCGAGGTGCCGAACTCCCCACCGAGGAGGAGATCGCCGAGAACCGGCGCGCGGCCCCCGCACGGCTGCGCGGCGCCCAGCGCATCAGGGAGCACCTGGAGTAGCGGCGCCCGGCGAGGGGACGTGCACACGGGCAGGAAGAACGAACCCAGGGGAGCGTGAGTGAGCAGGAAACCCGAACTGAAGGGGAGGGCGGCCCGACTCGCGCGGCTCCTCCCCGCCGGACGGGCCCGCGCGGCCCGCACACCCTTCGTCCTCCTCGTCGTCCTCCTCCTCGGCGGCGGACTGATCGGCCTTCTGGTGCTGAACTCCGCGCTCAGCGAGGGATCCTTCGAGCTCGACGACCTCAAACGGGACACCAAGAACCTCACCGACGAGGAACAGGCGCTCCAGCGGGACATCGACGCCCACTCCGCGCCCGACGCCCTCCAGCGCCGCGCCCGCGACCTCGGCATGGTCCCCGGCGGCGACCCCGCCTTCCTGGCGCCCGACGGCAGCGTCAAGGGCGTCCCCGGACCCGCCGCCTCCTCCGGCGCGCCCCGCGTCCCGGCGCCCGAGGCGATGGCCACCGCGACGGTCCCGCTGCCCAGCGCCGCCGCGTCGGTCCCCACGGGCGCCCCCGCCCCGGCTGCCGCCCCCACGCCCGCCCCCTCGACGAACCCCGGCAGGTGACGGAAGTGTCCGACAGGCAACCGCCGCGCCGCCGCGTCCCCGGCCCCGCCAGGTCCGCCGGCCGGCCGGACGCGCGCCGCCGGCCCGCGCCGGGTGCCCGGCCCGCCCGCCGCCCGGGACCCGCCCGCCCGGCCCCCAAGGCCATCCGGCTGGGCAGCCCGCGCCCCCGGCTGCGCCTGGTCGGCCTGGCACTGACCCTGGTCCTCCTGGCCTTCGTCGTGCGCCTGGTGCAGGTGCAGGCCGTCGACGCGAGCACCTACGCCTCCAAGGCCGAACAGAACCGCTACGTCGGCCAGGTGCTGGCCGCCGAGCGCGGCGAGATCACCGACCGCCACGGAGTCGCCCTCGCCACCAGCGAGGACGCCTACGACATCACCGCCGACCCGACGATGTTCGCGCCCGACGAGCTGGAGATCGCCGACGGACCCGAACAGGCGGCGGCCCTCCTCGCGCCGATCCTCGGCCAGAGCCAGGAGAAGCTGGTCGGCAAGCTGCGACCGGAGAACGAGAAGCTGCGCTACGTGAAGCTGGCCGGCCGGCAGACACCGCAGGTGTGGAAGCAGATCAAGGACCTGAAGTCCGCCCTGGCGAAGAAGACCGCGAGCGACGACGCGGCCGTCAACGTCCTGGCCGGCGTTTTCTCCGTGCCCACCAGCAAGCGGGTGTACCCCAACAACGAGCTGGCCGCCGGGATACTGGGCTGGGTCAACGCCTCCGGCCAGGGCGGCGGCGGCGTCGAGCTCCAGCTGAACGAGCAGCTGGCCGGCAAGGACGGCAAGATCCGCTACGCCCAGTCCGGCGGGCGCCTGGTCCCCACGGCCGGGTCCACCGAGACCCCGGCGGTGCCCGGCAGCGACATCGAGCTGACCATCGACCGCGACATCCAGTGGGCCGCGCAGAACGCGATCAGCAAGCAGGTCGAGAAGTCCCGGGCCGACCGGGGCTACGTCATCGTCCAGGACACCCGCACCGGTGAGGTCCTGGCGATGGCCAACGCCCCCGGGTTCGACCCCAACGACCTCTCCGACGCCGACCCCGCCACGCTCGGCAACGCCGCCCTCCAGGACGCCTTCGAACCCGGCTCCACCGCCAAGGTGATGTCGATGGCGGCCGTCCTGGAGGAGAACGCCGCCACCCCGGACACCCACGTCGTGGTCCCCAACCGGCTGCACCGCGGCGACCGGCTGTTCAAGGACGACGTCGACCACCCCACCTGGTACCTGACGCTCAACGGCGTCCTCGCCAAGTCCAGCAACATCGGGACCATCCTGGCCACCGGACAGCTCGGCAAGACCCAGTCCGCCGCCAACAAGGTGCTCTACGACTACCTGCGCAAGTTCGGCCTCGGCAGCCACACCGGACTCGGCTTCCCCGGCGAGACCAAGGGCATCCTCGCGCCGCCCGACCAGTGGTCGACCTCCCAGCAGTACACGATTCCTTTCGGCCAGGGCGTCTCCGTCAACGCCATGCAGGCGGCGTCGGTCTACTCCACCATCGCCAACGGCGGCGTGCGCATCGAGCCCACGCTGGTGCGCGGCAGCAGGGGCCCCGACGGGCGGTTCACCCCCGCGCCGAAGCCCGACGAGCGGCGCGTGGTCAGCAAGAAGACCGCCACCACCCTGGCCCGGATGCTGGAGTCGGTGGTCGACGACGAGGAGGGCACCGGCACCAAGGCCCGCATCCCCGGCTACCGCGTCGCGGGCAAGACCGGCACGGCCAACCGCGTGGATCCGGCCACCGGCAAGTACCACGGCTACACCTCCTCCTTCGCCGGCTTCGCGCCCGCCGACAAGCCCCGGGTCACCGTCTCCTGCGTCATCCAGAACGCCACCCGCGGCAGCTACTTCGGCGGGCAGATCTGCGGCCCGGTCTACAAGCAGGTCATGGAGTTCGCCCTGAAGTCGCTCCAGGTCCCGCCGACCGGCGCCGAACCCGCCAGACTGCCGGTCACCTTCACCCCCTGACCGCCGCCGCGCCCTCCGCCCGGCCCCCGTCCCGGGCCGGGCACCCCCGGCCGTACGCCCGCGTACGCCGGCCGTCCCCCGCCCGTCCCGAGCCCCCGTGTCCCGCACACCGAGCCACCAGGAACCACCCCGTGACCACGAACCACCCGGACTCCGGGACCCCGCACCTCCCGTCCACCCCGGCCGGCCCTCCGGCGCCCCCGCCCGCCCGCGACGGAGGTGAGCCGGGGCCCCGCTTTGGCTCCGACGCGGGCGGGCCCGGTACGCTCACCGCCGTGCCACACCCTGATCAGTCCCGAACCACCCAGAAGGGCCACCCCGTGACATATCCGGGACCGCCCCGGCCGGTGCAGCTGTCCGCCACACCCCTGGCGGAGCTCGCCGATCAGCTGGGTGCCCCCGCGCCGGAACACGACCCCGAGGTCACGGGCATCACCCACGACTCGCGGGCCGTCCGGCCCGGTGACCTGTACGCCGCCCTCCCGGGCGCCCGGGCGCACGGCGCCGACTTCGTGACCCAGGCCGCGAGCCTCGGCGCGGTCGCCGTGCTCACCGACCCCGCCGGGGCCGAGCGCGTCGCCGCGACCGGGCTCCCGGCGCTGGTGGTCGACGACCCGCGGGCGCGGATGGGCGAGCTGGCCGCCACCCTCTACGGCCACCCGGGCCGCGACCTGCTGCAGATCGGCATCACCGGCACCTCCGGCAAGACCACCACCGCCTACCTCGTCGAGGGCGGACTGCGCACCGTCCGCAGCACCGGGCTCATCGGCACCGTCGAGATGCGCATCGGCGACGAGCGCATCAAGTCCGAGCGCACCACGCCCGAGGCCACCGACCTCCAGGCGCTGTTCGCCGTCATGCGCGAACGCGGCACCGAGGCGGTCGCCATGGAGGTCTCCAGCCACGCCCTGGTGCTCGGCCGGGTGGACGGCTGCGTCTTCGACATCGCGGTCTTCACCAACCTCAGCCCGGAGCACATGGAGTTCCACTCCGGCATGGAGGACTACTTCCAGGCCAAGGCGCAGCTGTTCACCCCGGCCCGCAGCCGCTTCGGCGTGGTCAACGTCGACGACGAGTACGGCCGCCGGCTGGCCAAGGAGTCCGGGGTCCCCGTGGTCACCTACTCCGCCGAGGGCCACCCCGACGCCGACTGGCGGGCGGAGGACGTCACGGTGGGCCCGCTGGACTCCACGTTCACCGTGGTCGGCCCGAAGGACGAGCGGATCTCGGCCACCTCCCCGCTGCCCGGCCCGTTCAACGTGGCCAACACCCTCGCCGCGATCGTCGCCCTGGCCGCCGCCGGGCTCGACCCGCAGGCCGCCGCCGACGGCATCGCCGCCGTGCCGGGCGTGCCGGGCCGCCTGGAGCGGGTGGACGAGGGGCAGCCGTACCTCGCGGTGGTGGACTACGCCCACAAGACCGACGCGGTCGAGTCGGTGCTGCGCGCCCTGCGCCGCATCACCGAGGGCAAGGTGCACGTCGTCCTCGGCTGCGGCGGCGACCGCGACCGCAGCAAACGGGAGCCGATGGGCGCCGCCGCGGCCCGCCTCGCCGACACCGCCGTGCTGACCTCCGACAACCCCCGCTCCGAGGACCCCCTGGCGATCCTCGCGACCATGCTCCAGGGCGCCGCCTCCGTACCCGCGCACGAGCGCGGCGAGGTGCAGGTCTTCGAGGACCGGGCCGCCGCCATCGCCGCCGCCGTCGCCCGCGCGGAGCCCGGCGACACCGTGCTGGTCGCCGGCAAGGGCCACGAGCAGGGCCAGGACATCGCCGGGGTGGTGCGTCCGTTCGACGACCGCCAGGTGCTGCGCGAAGCCATCAAGAAGACCCAGGGATGA
The DNA here is from genome assembly GCF_040637405.1 of Streptomyces sp. NPDC029526. NCBI lineage: Bacteria > Bacillati > Actinomycetota > Actinomycetes > Kitasatosporales > Streptomycetaceae > Streptomyces > Streptomyces sp. NPDC029526. Next base: position 299,898 of record NZ_JBEZWE010000001.1, on the reverse strand, counting down.
ACTTGTGATCGCCCTCTCCCTCGCCGAGATCGCAGAAGTCGTCGGCGGGCAGACGCACGACATACCGGATCCGTCCGTCCAGGTCACCGGACCGGTCGTCCGGGACTCACGGGAGGCGGGCCCCGGCAGCCTCTTCGTCGCCTTCGTCGGGGAACGCGTCGACGGCCACGACTTCGCCGCGGCGGTCGTCGAGGCGGGTGCGGCGGCCGTGCTCGCCTCCCGCCCGGTCGGCGTGCCCGCCATCGTCGTCGACGACGTCCAGGCCGCCCTCGGCGCCCTCGCCCGGCACGTCGTACGGCGCCTCGGCGCCACCCTCGTCGCCCTCACCGGCTCCGCCGGCAAGACCAGCACCAAGGACCTCATCGCCCAGGTGCTCCGGCAGAAGGCGCCGACCGTCTTCACCCCCGGCTCGCTCAACAACGAGATCGGGCTGCCGCTGACCGCGCTCACCGCCACCGAGGAGACCCGGTTCCTGGTCCTGGAGATGGGCGCGCGCGGCATCGGCCACATCCGCTACCTCACCGGTCTGACGCCCCCGCGGATCGGACTCGTCCTGAACGTCGGCTCCGCGCACATCGGGGAGTTCGGCGGGCGCGAGCAGATCGCCGAGGCCAAGGGCGAACTCGTGGAGTCCCTGCCTGCGGACGGCACCGCGATCCTCAACGCGGACGACCCCCTGGTGCGCGCCATGGCCTCCCGAACGAAGGCGAAGGTGCTCCTTTTCGGAGAGTCCGGCGAAGCGGACGTACGCGCCGAGAACGTGCGACTCACGGACAGTGGGCAGCCCTCCTTCAGGCTTCACACACCCTCCGGTGCAAGTGATGTGACCATGCGCCTGTACGGTGAGCACCACGTGTCGAACGCGCTCGCCGCGGCCGCCGTCGCCCACGAGTTGGGCATGTCCGCAGACGAGATCGCCCGTGCGCTCTCCGAGGCGGGCTCCCTCTCCCGCTGGCGCATGGAGGTCACCGAGCGACCGGACGGCGTGACGGTCGTCAACGACGCCTACAACGCGAACCCCGAGTCCATGCGGGCCGCCCTGCGCGCCCTGGCAGCCATGGGCAGGGCCTCCCGGGCCGCAGGGGGACGCACGTGGGCGGTGCTCGGCAAGATGGCCGAGCTCGGGGACGAGGCGCTCGCCGAGCACGACGCGGTCGGACGGCTCGCCGTCCGGCTCAACGTCAACAAGCTCGTCGCGGTCGGGGGCAGGGAAGCCGCCTGGCTGCAACTGGGCGCATATAACGAGGGTTCGTGGGGTGAGGAGTCGGTGCACGTGTCCGACGCACAGGCGGCGGTCGACCTGTTGCGCAGTCAATTGCGCCCGGGAGACGTCGTACTCGTGAAGGCGTCCCGTTCGGTCGGGCTCGAGAGCGTGGCGCAGGCGCTCGTCGGGACCGGTGCCGAGGGTGAGGTTGCCGCCCGATGATGAAGCAGATCCTGTTCGCGGGAGTCATTGGCCTCTTCCTGACGCTGGTCGGCACCCCGCTGCTGATCAAGCTCCTGGCCCGCAAGGGCTACGGCCAGTACATCCGCGACGACGGCCCGCGCGAGCACGCCAGCAAGCGCGGTACGCCCACCATGGGCGGCATCGCCTTCATCCTGGCGACGGTCATCGCGTACTTCCTGGCCAAGATGATCACCGGCTACCTGGACGAGGACGTCGACGCCGGGCCGACGTTCTCCGGCCTGCTGGTGCTGGGCCTGATGGTCGGCATGGGCCTGGTCGGCTTCCTCGACGACTACATCAAGATCGTCAAACGGCGCTCGCTCGGCCTGCGGGCCAAGGCGAAGATGGCCGGCCAGCTGATCGTCGGCATCGCCTTCGCGGTCCTGGCGCTGCAGTTCGCCGACAACCGCGGCAACACCCCGGCGTCCACCAAGCTGTCGTTCATCACCGACTTCGGCTGGAGCATCGGCCCGGTGCTGTTCGTGGTGTGGGCGCTGTTCATGATCCTCGCCATGTCCAACGGCGTGAACCTCACCGACGGTCTGGACGGCCTCGCCACCGGCGCCTCCGTCCTGGTCTTCGGCGCCTACACCTTCATCGGCGTCTGGCAGTTCCAGGAGTCCTGCGCCAACGCGCAGACCCTCACCAACCCGGGCGCCTGCTACGAGGTGCGCGACCCCCTCGACCTGGCGGTCGTCTCCGCCGCCCTGATGGGCGCCTGCCTGGGCTTCCTGTGGTGGAACACCTCGCCGGCCAAGATCTTCATGGGCGACACCGGTTCGCTGGCGCTCGGCGGCGTGCTCGCGGGTCTCGCGATCTGCTCCCGCACCGAGCTGCTGCTCGCCATCCTCGGCGGCCTGTTCGTCCTCATCACCATGTCGGTGGTCATCCAGGTCGGTTCGTTCAAGCTCACCGGCAAGCGGGTCTTCCGCATGGCGCCACTCCAGCACCACTTCGAACTCAAAGGCTGGTCCGAGGTCCTGGTGGTGGTCCGCTTCTGGATCATCCAGGGCATCTGTGTGATCGTCGGACTCGGCCTCTTCTACGCGGGATGGGCAGCGGACAAGTGACCTCCTCGGGGCCTACCGACTTCCAGGGCCGGCGGATCACCGTCGCCGGGCTCGGCGTCTCCGGCGTCCCGGCGGCGAAGGTGCTGCACGGCCTGGGCGCCCACGTCACCGTCGTCAACGACGGCGACGACGAGCGCGCCCGGGCCCAGGCGGCCGAACTGGAGCAGCTCGGCGTCACCGTCCGCCTCGGCGACGGCGACACCCTGCCCGAGGGCACCGACCTCGTCGTCACCGCGCCCGGCTGGCAGCCGGACAAGCCGCTGTTCGCCGCCGCCGAGCAGGCAGGCGTCCCCGTATGGGGCGACGTCGAACTGGCCTGGCGGCTGCGCGGCCCGGACGCCGCGCCCTGGCTCGCGGTCACCGGCACCAACGGCAAGACCACCACCGTGCGCATGCTCGCCGCCATCCTCCGGGCGGCGGGCCTGCGCACGGCCGCCGTCGGCAACATCGGCGTCTCGCTGCTCGACGCGGTGACCGGCGAGGAGCAGTACGACGTCCTGGCGGTCGAGCTGTCCAGCTACCAGCTGCACTGGGCGCCCTCGCTGCGCGCCCACTCCGCCGCCGTGCTCAACCTCGCCCCGGACCACCTCGACTGGCACGGCTCCATGGAGGCGTACGCCGCCGACAAGGGCCGCGTCTACGAGGGCAACCGGGTCGCCTGCGTCTACAACGCGGACGCCACCGGCAAGCCGTCCACCGAGGACCTGGTCCGCGAGGCCGACGTCGAGGAGGGCTGCCGCGCCGTCGGCTTCACCCTCGGCACGCCCGCGCCCTCCCAACTCGGCGTCGTCGAGGGCATCCTCGTCGACCGGGCCTTCGTCGAGGACCGGCACCGCAGCGCCCAGGAACTCGCCGAGGTCTCCGACGTCCGCCCGCCCGCCCCGCACAACATCGCCAACGCCCTCGCGGCGGCGGCCCTCGCCCGCGCCTACGGCGTCCCGGCGAGCGCGGTGCGCGACGGACTGCGGGCCTTCACACCGGACGCCCACCGCATCGCGCACGTGGCCGACGTGGACGGCGTCGCCTACGTCGACGACTCCAAGGCCACCAACACCCACGCGGCCGAAGCCTCGTTGGCGTCCTACGACCCGATCGTGTGGATCGCCGGCGGCCTCGCGAAGGGCGCCACCTTCGACGAACTGGTCGCGGGCGCCGCCCGGCGGCTGCGCGGCGTCGTCCTGATCGGCGCGGACCGCGCCCTGATCCGACAAGCCCTGGCGCGACACGCCCCCGAGGTACCCGTGGTCGACCTCGACCGGACCGACACTGGGGCCATGCTCCAGGCCGTCCAGGAGGCGCGGCGGCTCGCACGGCCCGGCGACACGGTGCTGCTGGCCCCGGCCTGCGCCTCGATGGACATGTTCGCCAACTACATCCGGCGCGGTGAGGCGTTCGCCCAGGCGGTGCGCGAACTCGGCGCCTGACCCGGCCGCCTGCGCCGGGCGACCTTGGGAGGGACGCGTGGGACCGTCGAGGGCCTGTTGTGCGGATCCGGCCGGCTCCGGCCGTCGCCGCCCCGCGACCGGGCCGGGAGGCCGGTGCCGCGTCCGCCCGCCGGGCGGCCGGGCGGCGGAGGCCGGCCGTCCGGGACACCACGGGGGCCGCGATGCCCGGTAGCCGCACCGGCGGGCCCCCCGTGGCCCGCCCCCGCCCCGCCGAGGCGGGCCGCCCCCGGCGCGAGAACCCGGTGCTCGCCCTCCACCAGCGCGCCCGGCGTGCCTGGGACCGTCCGCTGACCGCCTACTACCTCATCCTGGGCGGCAGCTCGCTGATCACCGTGCTCGGTCTGGTGATGGTCTACTCGGCCTCCCAGATCACCGCGCTGCAGATGTCGCTGCCCGGCTCGTACTTCTTCCGCAAGCAGCTGCTGGCCGCCGCGATCGGGACGGTGCTGCTGCTCGTGGCGTCCCGGATGCCGGTACGGCTGCACCGCGCGCTGGCCTACCCCATCCTCGCGGGCGCGGTCTTCCTGATGGTGCTGGTCCAGGTGCCCGGGATAGGGGTCGCGGTCAAGGGCAACCAGAACTGGATCGCCCTCGGCGGCTCCTTCCAGATCCAGCCCAGCGAGTTCGGTAAGCTCGCCCTGGTGCTGTGGGGCGCGGACCTGCTCGCCCGCAAGCACGACAAGCGGCTGCTGACCCAGTGGAAGCACATGCTGGTGCCGCTCGTCCCGGCCGCGTTCGTGCTGCTCGGGCTGATCATGATCGGCGGCGACATGGGCACCGCGATCATCCTCACCGCCATCCTCTTCGGCCTGCTGTGGCTGGCCGGCGCCCCCACCCGGCTGTTCGTCGGCGTCCTGTCGGTCGCCGCGCTGATCGGCGCGGTCCTCATCCGGACCAGCCCCAACCGCATGGCCCGCCTCGCCTGCCTCGGCGCCACCGAGCCCCAGGCAGGGCCGGTGGACTGCTGGCAGGCGGTGCACGGGATCTACGCCCTGGCATCCGGCGGGATCTTCGGCTCCGGGCTGGGCGCGAGTGTGGAGAAATGGGGACAACTGCCAGAAGCCCACACCGACTTCATCTTCGCCGTCACCGGTGAGGAACTGGGCCTGGCGGGGACGCTGTCGGTGCTCGCCCTGTTCGCCGCTCTAGGCTATGCGGGTATCCGCGTGGCCGGACGCACGGAGGACCCCTTCGTGAGGTATGCCGCGGGAGGCGTGACCACCTGGATCACGGCCCAGGCCGTGATCAACCTCGGTGCGGTCCTCGGGCTGCTGCCGATCGCCGGCGTCCCCCTCCCGCTGTTCTCCTACGGGGGGTCCGCCCTGCTGCCGGCCATGTTCGCCATCGGGTTGCTGATCGCCTTCGCGCGCGACGAGCCCGCTGCGCGGGCGGCGCTTGCGATGCGGCAACCCCGCTTTGGTAGAAAGCGGGCCGGGGGTACTCAGCGCCCCCGGAGATGGAACACGATGCGACGGCGTGCCCCGGGGGCGCGTCCGTCCGGAGAGCGGTGAATTTCGGTGCATGTCGTACTCGCCGGCGGAGGAACCGCGGGCCACATCGAGCCCGCGCTCGCCCTCGCGGACGCCCTGCGCAGGCAGGATCCGAGCGTGGGCATCACGGCCCTGGGCACGGAGCGCGGCCTGGAGACCCGCCTGGTACCCGAGCGCGGGTACGAACTGGCGTTGATCCCGGCCGTTCCGCTGCCGCGCAAGCCCACGCCCGAGCTGATCACCGTGCCGGGCCGGCTGCGCGGCACCATCAAGGCCACCGAGCAGATCCTGGAGCGCACCAAGGCCGACGCCGTGGTCGGCTTCGGCGGCTACGTGGCGCTGCCCGGTTACCTGGCGGCCAAGCGGCTCGGCGTGCCGATCGTCGTCCACGAGGCCAACGCGCGCCCGGGACTGGCCAACAAGATCGGCTCGCGGTACGCGGCCCAGGTCGCGGTGTCCACGCCCGACAGCAAGCTGCGCAACGCCCGCTACATCGGCATCCCGCTGCGCCGTGCCGTCGCGACCCTGGACCGGGCGGCCGTCCGGCCCGAGGCCCGGGCCGCCTTCGGGCTGGACCCCAACCTGCCCACGCTGCTGGTCTCCGGCGGCTCGCAGGGCGCCCGCCGGCTCAACGAGGTCGTCCAGCAGGTCGCCCCCTGGCTCCAGCAGGCCGGGATCCAGATCCTGCACGCGGTCGGCCCGAAGAACGAACTGCCGCAGGTGCAGCAGATGCCGGGGATGCCCCCGTACATCCCGGTAAGTTACCTGGACCGGATGGACCTCGCGTACGCCGCGGCCGACATGATGCTCTGCCGCGCGGGCGCGATGACCGTCGCCGAACTCTCCGCCGTCGGACTCCCGGCCGCCTACGTCCCGCTGCCCATCGGCAACGGCGAACAGCGGCTGAACGCCCAGCCGGTGGTCAAGGCGGGCGGCGGACTGCTGGTCGACGACGCGGAGCTGACCCCCGAGTGGGTGCAGCAGAACGTGCTGCCCGTGCTGGCCGACCCGCACCGGCTGTACGAGATGTCCCGCGCCGCCGCCGAGTTCGGCCGCCGGGACGCCGACGACCTGCTCGTCGGCATGGTGTACGAGGCGATCGCCGCCCGTGCGCCCCGTTAGACGCGTATGACGGAAGGCAGGCAGCGTGGCCGGATCGACGACCGCCGAGCGCGGTGAACGCCAGCGGGAGTCGTCCGGCCCGCCGCCCGTACGGCGCCTCGGCCTGAGGCGCCTGCGTCTGCTCGTCCTGCTCGGCATCGCCCTCACGTTCCTCGGCAGCGGCAGCTTCTGGCTGCTGTACGGATCCGATCTGGCGCGGCTGGAGAAGGTGTCCGTCACCGGCACCCGGGTCCTGACGCCGAAGCAGGTGCGCGAGGCGGCCGACGTCCCCCTCGGCGGGCCGCTGATCTCCGTGGACACCGGGGCGGTCGAGGCCCGCCTGACCCGTGAACTGCCCCGGATCGACACCGTGGACGTGGTGCGCTCCTGGCCGCACGGCCTGCAGCTGAGGGTGACCGAACGCACCCCCGTCCTGCTGGTGCACCAGGGCGGGAAGTTCGTCGAAGTGGACGACGAGGGCGTCCGGTTCGCCACGGTGAGCAAGGCCCCCCGCGGTGTCCCGGAGCTCGACCTGGACCTTCCCCGGCGCGGCAACGCGGCCGCGAGCCTGCGCCGCTTCGGCGAGGACCGGCTGGTGCGGGAGGCGGTCCGGGTGGCCCGCGACCTGCCCGCGTCGGTGGCCCGCGACACCCGGACGGTCAAGGTCCGTTCCTACGACGCCGTCTCGCTGGAGCTGAAGGACGGGCGGACGGTCGCCTGGGGGAGCAGCGAGAAGGGGCCCGACAAGGCCCGCACGCTCACCGCTCTCATGAAAGCCGTCCCGGACGCACGGCACTTCGACGTGAGTGTCCCCACCGCTCCGGCGTCATCAGGGAGTTGACGGGTATCCGTGCAGGCCAGCACCCTGGTTGGGCAGCGCTACGCCTGATCACATAGGGTGAAAAGAAAAACGGGAGGTTCGGCGTGTTCGTTGAACGTGCGCCACTTGTCGACTTAGTGTCCTGTTCAGAAGACTCCAGGGAACAGACACACTGGTAACCCTAAACTTCAACGTTAGGGTTCGGGTCGGCGATACGGACCGTCCCCATCGGCATCAGTCGTCGGATCGCGGCAAGGCCGTGAGGCGGCGACACGTAACTCGAGGCGAGAGGCCTTCGACGTGGCAGCACCGCAGAACTACCTCGCAGTCATCAAAGTCATCGGTGTCGGCGGCGGTGGTGTCAATGCCATCAACCGGATGATCGAGGTCGGTCTCAAGGGCGTCGAGTTCATCGCCATCAACACCGACGCGCAAGCTCTGTTGATGAGCGACGCCGACGTCAAGCTGGACGTCGGCCGCGAACTCACCCGCGGACTCGGCGCCGGAGCCAACCCGGCTGTCGGCCGCAAGGCCGCCGAGGACCACCGAGAGGAGATCGAGGAGGTCCTCAAGGGGGCCGACATGGTCTTCGTGACAGCCGGCGAAGGCGGCGGCACCGGCACCGGCGGCGCACCCGTCGTCGCCAACATCGCACGCTCGCTCGGCGCCCTCACCATCGGCGTGGTCACGCGCCCGTTCACCTTCGAGGGGCGGCGGCGCGCGAACCAGGCCGAGGACGGCATCGCCGAACTCCGCGAAGAGGTCGACACCCTCATCGTCATCCCCAACGACCGGCTGCTGTCCATCTCGGACCGCCAGGTCTCGGTGCTCGACGCCTTCAAGTCGGCGGACCAGGTCCTGCTCTCCGGCGTCCAGGGCATCACCGACCTCATCACCACCCCCGGCCTGATCAACCTCGACTTCGCCGACGTCAAGTCGGTCATGTCCGAGGCCGGTTCGGCCCTCATGGGCATCGGCTCGGCCCGCGGCGACGACCGCGCGGTGGCCGCGGCCGAGATGGCGATCTCCTCCCCGCTGCTGGAGGCGTCCATCGACGGCGCCCGGGGCGTGCTGCTGTCGATCTCCGGCGGATCGGACCTCGGTCTGTTCGAGATCAACGAGGCCGCCCAGCTGGTGAGCGAGGCCGCCCACCCCGAGGCCAACATCATCTTCGGTGCCGTGATCGACGACGCCCTCGGCGACGAGGTCCGGGTCACCGTGATCGCGGCGGGCTTCGACGGCGGTCAGCCGCCGGCCAAGCGGGACAACGTCCTCGGCTCGACCTCGGCCAAGCGCGAGGAGCCCGCCCCGGCCGGCCGGCCCGAGAGCCGCCCGTCCTTCGGCTCCCTCGGCAGCGTCACGCCGAAGGAGGACCCGGAGCCGGTCGCTCCGGAACCGGTCACCGACCTGCCGATCGCCCAGCCGCCGGTGCCCCCGTCCCGGACCTACGCCGACAGCGCGGCCGAGGAGCTGGACGTACCGGACTTCCTGAAGTGATAGGTCCGCGCGAGAGCGTGAGCGGCGCGCACTTCGCCTTCACCGACCGGTGGGGCGGGGTGAGCGCCGCTCCGTATGAGGAGCTCAACCTCGGCGGTGCGGTCGGCGACGACCCCGGCGCCGTCCGCGCCAACCGGGAGGCGGTCGCGAAGCGGCTGGACCTGGACCCGGCCCGCGTGGTCTGGATGAACCAGGTGCACGGGGCCGGCACGGCCGTCGTCGACGAGCCCTGGGGCGACCGCCCGGTCCCCGAGGTCGACGCGGTCGTCACCGTACGGCGGGGCCTCGCCCTCGCCGTGCTCACCGCCGACTGCGTACCGGTGCTGCTCGCCGACCCGGTGGCCGGTGTCGTCGCGGCGGCCCACGCGGGGCGGCCCGGCCTGGTCGCCGGGGTGGTCCCGGCCGCCGTGCGGGCCATGACCCGACTCGGCGCCGACCCGGCCCGGATCGTCGCCCGCACCGGGCCGGCCGTGTGCGGCCGGTGCTACGAGGTTCCCGGGCCGATGCGCGACGAGGTCGCCGCGGTCGAGCCCTCGGCGTACGCCGAGACGAGTTGGGGCACGCCGGCGGTCGACGTGGGCGCGGGCGTGCACGCGCAGCTCGAACGGCTCGGGGTGCGCGAGCGAGAGCAGTCCCCGGTGTGCACGCTGGAGTCGGATGATCACTTCTCGTACCGCCGCGACCGCACCACGGGTCGGCTCGCGGGCTATGTGTGGCTGGACTGATGGGGCATGACGGACCGTAAGCAGGAAATCGCCGCCAACCTGGCGGATGTGGAGAAGCGGATCGCTGCCGCGTGCGCCGCCGTCGGACGTGCGCGCGACGAGGTCACCCTCATCGTCGTCACCAAGACCTTCCCCGCGAGCGATGTGCGGATCCTGTCGGAACTCGGTGTGCGGCACGTGGCCGAGAACCGGGACCAGGATGCCGCCCCCAAGGCCGCCGCGTGCGCGGACCTGCCGCTGACGTGGCACTTCGTCGGTCAGTTGCAGACCAACAAGGTCCGCTCGGTGGTCGGTTACGCACAGATGGTGCAGTCCGTCGACCGGGCCAGGCTGGTGACCGCGCTCTCCAAGGAGGCGGTGCGCTCCGGGCGTGAGGTCGGGTGCCTGATCCAGGTCGCGCTGGACGCGGGCGAGGCCGCCCGGGGCGAGCGCGGCGGGGTCGCCCCCGGCGGGATCGCGGAGCTGGCCGACCTGGTCGCGGGGGCCGAAGGGCTGCGGCTCGACGGCCTGATGACCGTCGCCCCGCTCACCGGCGAGTACGCCGGGCGTCAACAGGCGGCGTTCGATCGGTTGATGGATTTGTCGACGGACCTGCGCACGGCCCATCCGGCTGCCACCATGGTCTCCGCGGGGATGAGCTCGGACCTCGAACAGGCCGTGGCCGCCGGGGCGACACATGTACGCGTCGGCAGTGCGGTACTCGGAGTCCGCCCCGCGCTCGGGTAACGTCGCCAAGAAGTCGGACCACAGCAGAAAATATGGTCAATACCGCCGGACAGCGGGGGTAAAAGACCTCGTGGATCGCGGGCACTTGGCGGTCGTCAGCGGATCCACCACAGAGCGGAGGACTCGAAGCATGGCCGGCGCGATGCGCAAGATGGCGGTCTACCTCGGCCTCGTGGAGGACGATGGGTACGACGGCCGCGGATTCGACCCAGACGACGACTTTGAACCCGAACTCGACCCGGAACCCGAGCGGGACCGCCGACGGCACGAGCCGTCGCACGCGTCACACGGCTCACTTCAGCCCCAAAGGGACGAAGAGGTACGAGTCGTGCAGCCGCCCGCCCCCCGTGAACCGGTCGCCCGTGCCGCTTCGCTGCCCGCGGAATCGGCACGCCCGGCGCGCATCGCGCCCGTGGCATCCATCACACAAGAACGCGCCAGCCTGGAGAAGAACGCACCGGTGATCATGCCCAAGGTCGTGTCGGAACGAGAGCCTTACCGGATCACCACACTTCACCCCCGGACCTACAACGAGGCCCGTACCATCGGGGAACACTTCCGTGAGGGCACTCCGGTGATCATGAATCTCACTGAGATGGATGACACAGACGCGAAGCGACTTGTCGACTTTGCGGCCGGTTTGGTGTTTGGTCTTCACGGCAGCATCGAGCGGGTGACGCAGAAGGTGTTCCTGTTGTCGCCTGCTAACGTCGATGTCACGGCGGAGGACAAGGCCCGCATCGCAGAGGGCGGGTTCTTCAACCAGAGCTGAGACGTGAGACCGGACAAGCGGGACACAGGGGAGAGGGAACAGACAGGCCATGAGCGTGTTCTTGCAGGTGATCTACATCGCGCTGATGGTGTTCCTGATCGTCCTCATCTTCCGTCTGGTCATGGACTACGTCTTCCAGTTCGCCCGCTCATGGCAACCCGGCAAGGCGATGGTGGTCGTCCTGGAGGCCACCTACACTGTCACCGATCCACCGCTGAAGCTGTTGCGGCGGTTCATCCCGCCGCTGCGTCTCGGGGGCGTGGCGCTCGACCTGTCCTTCTTCGTATTGATGATCATCGTCTACATCCTGATCACCATCGTGGGCAATGCACTGAGGTGACTGTGGACGACATGGGCCTGCCGACTGCCGATGACTACGCTGAGGTGAAGAGATGCCGTTGACCCCCGAGGACGTGCGGAACAAGCAGTTCACGACCGTCCGCCTCCGAGAAGGCTATGACGAGGACGAGGTCGATGCCTTCCTCGACGAGGTCGAAGCCGAACTGACGCGCCTGCTGCGCGAGAACGAGGACCTGCGCGCCAAGCTGGCCGCGGCCACGCGCGCCGCCGCGCAGAACCAGCAGAACATGCGCAAACCACCGGAGCAGGACCAGCAGGGGCCACCCCAGGGTCCGCCCCAGGGCATGCCCCAGCAGGGCATGCGAGGTCCCGGCGCACCGGTGCCCGCCGGCATATCGGGCCCGCCGCAGCAGCAGATGGGCGGCCCCATGGGGGGCCCGCCGCAGCTGCCCAGCGGCGCTCCGCAGCTGCCCGCCGGCCCCGGCGGTCAGGGCGGTCCGCAGGGTCCCGGCCCGATGGGTCAGGGTCCCGGACCGATGGGCCAGGGCGGCCCGATGCAGGGGCAGATGGGCCACGGCGGCCCGATGGGCGGCCCCATGGGCGGTCCTCCCGGTCTCCCGCAGCAGGGCGGCCCCGGCGGCGACAGCGCCGCGCGCGTGCTGTCGCTGGCGCAGCAGACCGCCGACCAGGCGATCGCGGAGGCCCGCAGTGAGGCCAACAAGATCGTGGGCGAGGCGCGTTCGCGTGCCGAGGGCCTGGAGCGGGACGCCCGTGCCAAGGCCGACGCCCTGGAGCGGGACGCGCAGGAGAAGCACCGCGTCGCGATGGGCTCCCTGGAGTCCGCCCGCGCCACGCTGGAGCGCAAGGTCGAGGACCTGCGCGGCTTCGAGCGCGAGTACCGCACCCGGCTGAAGTCCTACCTGGAGTCGCAGCTGCGCCAGTTGGAGACCCAGGCGGACGACTCGCTCGCCCCGCCGCGTCAGCCCGCGAGCGCCGCTCCGTCGCTGCCGCCGTCCCCGGCGCCCTCGATGGCCCCGGCCGGCGCCGGTGCGCCGTCCTACGGCGGCAACCAGCCCATGGGCGGTCCCGGCCAGTCCGGTGGCCCGTCCTACGGCGGCGGCCAGCAGCAGATGCAGCCGGCGATGACCCAGCCGATGGCGCCGGTGCGTCCGCAGGGTCCGGGCCCGATGGGCCAGGCTCCCTCGCCGATGCGCGGCTTCCTCATCGACGAGGACGACAACTGACGGCCCCTGTGGCCATGAGTACGGCGTAGCGCTCGGCAGCGTTCAGGGCGGGGCCCCGGTCTTCACCGACCGGGGCCCCGCCCTCGTGCTGCGCGGTCCACGGGTCCGCGCGACGTGTGTTCGGGTGCGGACTCCGTGTCCGACGTACGCAACGCCGAAGGGCGGGACCCGGGTGATTCCGGGGCCCGCCCTTCGGTGTTCGTGTGCCGTGCCGTCTGTGCCGTCTGTGCCGTCCGTGCCGTCCGTGCGGGGTGGCCGGGGGTTCGTGAGGTGCCCGGCGGTCCGGCGATGCGCTCCGGTCCGGCGGCGCCCGGCGGTCCGGCCGAGCCCCGTGGTCGTGGTCCGGGTGCCCGGTGGTCCGGCGGTGCGCGCACCGGCCGTCGGCCGGTCCGGTCCGCGCACGGGGGGACGCGTCCCGCACCCTCGGCGCGGGACGCGTCCGGTGGATCACACCCGGCGCAGGCGGAACGTCAGGGCCAGGCCCTCGTCGGTGAACGGCGTGCCGAACGTGTCGTCCGCCTCACCTCGCGCGAAGTCCGTCGCCAGGACCTCGTCGGCGATGAGGGTCGCGTGCTCCTCCAGCGCGGCGACCGTCGAGGGGTCCTCGGCCGTCCAGCGGAGCGCGATGCGGTCGGCGACGTCCAGGCCGCTGTTCTTGCGGGCCTCCTGGATCAGCCGGATCGCGTCCCGGGCCAGGCCCGCCCGGCGCAGCTCCTCGGTGATCTCCAGGTCCAGGGCGACCGTGGCACCCGCGTCGGAGGCCACCGACCAGCCCTCGCGCGGGGTCTCGGTGATGATCACCTCGTCCGGCGCGAGGGTGACGGTCTCCCCGTCCACCTCCACCGAGGCGGTGCCCTCGCGCAGCGCCCGGGACAGCGCGGCGGCGTCCGTGGCCGCGATCGACTTGGCGACGTCCTGGACGCGCTTGCCGAACCGCTTGCCGAGCGCGCGGAAGTTGGCCTTGGCCGTGGTGTCCACCAGCGAGCCGCCCACCTCGGACAGCGACGCCAGCGACTGGACGTTCAGCTCCTCGGTGATCTGCGCGTGCAGTTCGGGGGAGAGCGCGGCGAAGCCGGACGCGGCCACCAGGGCGCGGCCGAGCGGCTGACGCGTCTTCACCCCCGACTCGGCACGCGTCGCCCGCCCCAGCTCCACCAGGCGGCGCACCAGCACCATCTGCCGCGACAGCTCGGGGTCGACCGCGGCCGGGTCCGCCTCGGGCCAGGACGACAGGTGCACCGACTCCGGGGCGCCCGGGGTGACCGGGACCACCAGGTCCTGCCAGACCCGCTCGGTGATGAACGGGGTGAGCGGGGCCATCAGCTGGGTGACCGTCGTCACCACCTCGTGCAGCGTGCGCAGCGCGGCCTTGTCGCCCTGCCAGAAGCGGCGGCGCGAGCGGCGCACGTACCAGTTGGACAGGTCGTCGACGAACGCCGAGAGCAGCTTGCCGGCGCGCTGGGTGTCGTACCCCTCCAGCGCCTCGGTCACCTGGCCGGTGAGCGCGTGGAGTTCGGAGAGCAGCCAGCGGTCCAGCACCGGGCGGTCGGCGGGCGCCGGGTCGGCCTCGGACGGCGCCCAGCCGGACGTACGGGCGTACAGGGCCTGGAAGGCGACCGTGTTCCAGTACGTGAGCAGGGTCTTGCGGACGACCTCCTGGATGGTGCCGTGGCCCACCCGGCGGGCCGCCCAGGGGGAGCCGCCGGCCGCCATGAACCAGCGCACCGCGTCCGCGCCGTGCTGGTCCATCAGCGGGATCGGCTGCAGGATGTTGCCCAGGTGCTTGGACATCTTGCGGCCGTCCTCGGCGAGGATGTGCCCGAGGCAGACGACGTTCTCGTAGGAGGACTTGTCGAAGACCAGGGTGCCGACCGCCATCAGCGTGTAGAACCAGCCGCGGGTCTGGTCGATGGCCTCGCAGATGAACTGCGCCGGGTAGCGGGACTCGAACAGTTCCTTGTTCTTGTACGGGTAGCCCCACTGCGCGAACGGCATCGAGCCCGAGTCGTACCAGGCGTCGATGACCTCCGGCACGCGGGTGGCCGTGCCGCCGCAGCCGTCCTCGGGGCAGGCGAAGGTGACCTCGTCGATGTACGGGCGGTGCGGGTCGAGGCCCGACTGGTCCCGCCCGGTCAGCTCGGTCAGCTCGGCGAGCGAGCCGACGCAGGTGAGGTGGTCCTCGGCGCAGCGCCAGATGGGCAGCGGGGTGCCCCAGTAGCGGTTGCGGGACAGCGCCCAGTCGATGTTGTTGGTCAGCCAGTCCCCGTACCGGCCGTGCTTGACGGAGTCGGGGAACCAGTTGGTCTTCTCGTTCTCCTCCAGCAGCCGGTCCTTGATCGCCGTGGTGCGGATGTACCAGGACGGCTGCGCGTAGTAGAGCAGTGCGGTGTGGCAGCGCCAGCAGTGCGGGTAGCTGTGCTCGTACGGGGTGTGCCGGAAGAGCAGGCCGCGGGCGTCGAGGTCCTCGGTGAGCTTCTCGTCGGCCTTCTTGAAGAAGACGCCGCCGACCAGCGGCAGGTCCTCCTCGAAGGTGCCGTCGGGACGGACCGGGTTCACCACGGGCAGGCCGTAGGAGCGGCAGACCCTGAGGTCGTCCTCACCGAAGGCGGGGGACTGGTGGACCAGACCGGTGCCGTCCTCGGTGGTGACGTAGTCGGCGTTCACGACGTAGTGCGCGGGCTGGGAGCCCTGCCCGTCGGTTCCCTCGCCGCTCGGGAACTCCACCAGCTCGAAGGGGCGCCGGTAGGTCCAGCGCTCCATGTCGGCGCCGGTGAAGCTCTCGCCGGTCGGCTCCCAGCCCTCGCCGAGCGCCTTGGCGACCAGCGGCTCGGCGACGACCAGCTTCTCCTCACCGTTCGTGGCGACGACGTAGGTGACCTCGGGGTGGGCGGCGACGGCGGTGTTCGACACCAGCGTCCACGGCGTGGTCGTCCACACCAGCAGTGCGGCCTCGCCGGCCAGCGGGCCGGAGGTGAGCGGGAAGCGGACGTAGACGGACGGGTCGACGACCGTCTCGTAGCCCTGGGCCAGCTCGTGGTCGGACAGGCCGGTGCCGCAGCGCGGGCACCAGGGGGCCACGCGGTGGTCCTGTACCAGCAGGCCCTTGCCGAAGATCTCCTTCAGCGACCACCAGACGGACTCGACGTACTCGGGGTCCATGGTGCGGTAGGCGTCGTCCAGGTCGACCCAGTAGCCCATGCGGTGGGTCAGCTCGCTGAAGGCGTCCGTGTGCCGGGTCACCGACTCGCGGCACTTGGCGTTGAACTCGGCGATGCCGAACGCCTCGATGTCCTGCTTCCCGGAGAAGCCCAGCTCCTTCTCCACCGCCAGCTCGACCGGCAGGCCGTGGCAGTCCCAGCCCGCCTTGCGGCCGACGTGGTAGCCGCGCATGGTGCGGAAGCGCGGGAAGACGTCCTTGAAGACGCGGGCCTCGATGTGGTGGGCGCCGGGCATGCCGTTGGCGGTGGGCGGGCCCTCGTAGAACACCCACTCGGGGCGGCCCTGGGACTGCTCCAGGCTCTTGGCGAAGATCTTCTGCTCGCGCCAGAAGTCGAGCACCGCGTGTTCGAGCGCGGGCAGGTCGACCTGGGCGGGTACCGGGCGGTACGTCGGCGTTGTCATCAGCGGGCTTCCTCCGGCGGACTTGCTGCCTTCCGTCCGGAGGGACGAGAGCCGTGTCTCTGCGCCGTCGGCGCGCTCCCGCGGTACCACCCTCCTTGGCCCCCCGGTGCGTCGTGTGCGCCGGTGAGCCCCCTCATTGGGGTCGCGATGCCGGGTCTACTCGCCGCGGCTGCTCGCTGCGGCTTTCTTCCGGCGGCTCCGGGGTGATCTTCACGTCGCGCTCGCCCCCGGGCTCACACCGTCCCCGGGTCGCTCTGGGCTGCCTACGCCGCTACTCGTCCCCATCCACGCTTTTCGCTGCGCCCAGTGTACGGCGCCCGGTGGACGGCGGCCGACCGGTTTCTCCGCGACCGTGACGTCCGGCATGCCCCGAATGGCGACCCGTGCCGTCCGGGATCCCGGGAGGCGGGTCCGGGCGGCATACCCGGCGGGGAGCTGGGCACAACGCATGCAGGCTCGCCGCGCGGTGTCGGCGGGGCGGGGGAATCGGGCGGTGCGCCCCGTTGCCGCGGGAGGCGGGTCGATTTATCGTCCCAGCACGATTTGCGCGCAAGATCACAAAATGTGAAGGGGCCGCGGCCATGGTGGCGAAGAAGACCGCCGTACAGCAGTCGGCGTCCGGCGACGCCGGGCACGCTGCCGACGGTGGAGCCGGGCGGAAGCGGGCGGCGGCACGGGCGACGGACCCGGCGCGGAAGACGGCGGCGCGGACCGCCCGCGGGTCGGCTGCGGGCCGGGCGGCCGGGAGGAGCGCCGGGGCCGGCGCCCGTGCGCCGGACGCGGGCGGGGGGACGGAGGCGGACGTGGACGCCGGGACGGCGAAGGGAGCCGGGGCGGCGGCCGAGGGCGCCGGGGCGAAGGCCTCCGGGGCGGCGAAGGGCCGGGGGAAGGCGAAGGACACCGGAGCTGCGAAGGACCCGGAGCAGGCCGGGGGAACGGGGCCGGCGGGACGGAAGGCGGCCGGTGGGGCGCGGACCGCCGCGGGCGCGAAGGCGACCGCGGGGAGGAAGGCGGGCGAGCGGAAGGCGACCGCCGGGAAGAAGGCGGCGGGTGGGAAGGCGTCCCCCGGATCCGGGGCACCCGCGGGAAGCACGGGCGCGAACGGCACATCGGCCGCGGACGGCGGGAGGGCCGCGGGCGGGAAGGCAGGCACGGGCATGAAGGCGACAGCGGGCACCGGTGAGGCCGGCGCCGACACCGCGACGGAAGCGGGCGGGAAGCCGGCCGGAAAGCGGTCGGCCACGGGCAGGCGGGGGACCTCCGGCCGGAAGGCCGCGGGCGCCGGGGACGGCACCGCCGCCCGCAAGGGCAAGGGCAAGGGCGAGGACGCCACCCGCAAGGGCAAGGGCGAGGACGCCACCCGCAAGGGCAAGGGCGAGGACGCCACCGGGGACGGCGGGGGCACACACGACACGGCCGGGCGCGGCACGGCCACTGACGCGGACGCGGACGGAACCGCACCGCAGACGGGAGCGACGACGGTGGGCGCTAAGAAGACTCCTGGCACGGCCACGGCGGCCACGACCGCCGTACCCAAGGCACGGATCGGCGCGGCGGAGCCCGGCGATCTCGCGGTGCGCCCAGGCGAGGAGCCCTGGACGCCGGAGGAGGTCGAGGAGGCACGGGCCGGGCTGATGTCCGAGGTGCTGCGGCTGCGCGAGGAGATCTCCTCCTCGGAGCGGTCCCTGGCCGGCCTGATGCGGGACTCCGGGGACGGCGCGGGCGACGACCAGGCCGACACCGGCACCAAGAACATCACGCGGGAGCACGAGCTGGCGCTGGCGGCCAACGCGCGCGAGATGCTGACCCAGTCCGAGCACGCCCTGCAGCGCCTGGACACCGGCACCTACGGCCTGTGCGAGAACTGCGGCAACCCCATCGGCAAGGCCCGCATGCAGGCGTTCCCGCGGGCCACCCTGTGCGTGGAGTGCAAGCAGAAGCAGGAGCGGCGCTTCTGACCGCGGGCCGGGCGGCGGCCGGCCGGACCGCGGGCCGCGAACGGCCGGAGAGCGGGCGGAGGCCGGCCGGGCCCCGGATGCCGACTGAGCAGGTGGCCCGCGCACGGCGTGTCGTACCCTCGTCCTCAGTCAGGTACCTAGGTTGAGGGACTCACGTGGCAGAGGCGGAGCGCATCATCGGTACGCCGGAATCCCCGGACGCCGGCCGGGACGGGCAGGAGCGGGCCGATGCCCGGGACGCCGAGGCGCCGGAGGAGGCCCACGCCGGGCAGGAACGGGCCGATGCCCGGGACGCCGAGGCGCCGGAGGAGGCCGGGCGTCCCCGGGGCAGGCGGCGGGTGATGGTGCTGTTCGCCGTCGCCGCCTTCGCCTACGCCCTCGACCTGATCAGCAAGATGATCGTGGTCGCGAAGCTGGAGCACCACGAGCCGATCGAGATCGTCGGGGACTGGCTGAGGTTCGAGGCGATCCGCAACGCGGGCGCCGCCTTCGGCTTCGGCGAGGCCTTCACCGTGATCTTCACGGCGATCGCCGCCGTGGTGATCGTGGTGATCATCCGGCTGGCCCGGAAGCTGTACAGCCTCCCCTGGGCGATCGCGCTCGGCCTGCTGCTCGGCGGTGCCCTCGGCAACCTCACGGACCGGATCTTCCGCTCCCCGGGGGTCTTCCAGGGCGCGGTCGTCGACTTCATCGCGCCGAAGCACTTCGCCGTGTTCAACCTGGCCGATTCGGCGATCGTGTGCGGCGGCATCCTGATCGTGCTGCTGTCGTTCCGGGGCCTCGACCCGGACGGCACCGTCCACAAGGACTGAACGCGCGTACGGGCCGGGCGCCCGGGTCCGGCATACTCGACGCGTGAGCACGCTTCCCGAGATCCGTACCCTGCCCGTGCCCGACGGCCTGGAGGGCGAGCGCGTCGACGCCGCCATCTCCCGCATGTTCGGCTTCTCCCGGACCAAGGCGGCCGAACTCGCCGCCGCGGGGAAGGTCACGGTCGACGGATCGGTGGTCGGCAAGTCGGAGCGGGTCAGCGGCGGCGCCTGGCTCGAGGTCGAGATGCCCGCGGCCCCCGCGCCGGTGCAGGTCGTCGCCGAGCCCGTGGAGGGCATGGTGATCGTCCACGACGACGACGACGTGGTGGTGATCGCCAAGCCGGTCGGGGTCGCCGCGCACCCCTCGCCGGGGTGGACGGGGCCGACGGTGATCGGCGGCCTCGCCGCCGCCGGGTACCGCATCTCGACGTCCGGCGCCGCCGAGCGCCAGGGCATCGTCCACCGCCTGGACGTCGGCACCTCCGGCCTCATGGTCGTCGCCAAGTCGGAGTACGCCTACACGTCGCTCAAGCGCCAGTTCAAGGAGCGCACGGTCGACAAGCGCTACCACACGCTCGTCCAGGGCCACCCCGACCCGACCAGCGGCACCATCGACGCCCCGATCGGCCGGCACCCGCACCACGACTACAAGTGGGCGGTCACCGCCGAGGGCAAGGCGTCCGTCACGCACTACGACCTGATCGAGGCGTTCCGCGCCGCCTCCCTGCTCGACGTGAAGCTGGAGACCGGGCGCACCCACCAGATCCGCGTGCACATGGCGGCCCACCGCCACCCCTGCGTCGGCGACCTGACGTACGGAGCCGACCCCACCCTCGCCAAGCGGCTCGGACTGACCCGCCAGTGGCTGCACGCGGTGCGGCTCGGCTTCGAGCACCCCGGTGACGGGCAGTGGGTGGAGTACGCCAGCGACTACCCGGACGACCTCCAGCAGGCGCTGGACAAGGTCCGGGAGGAGACCTACGCGTGACGGGCACGACCGCGGGCACCACGGTCCGCGAGGCGGTGGACGACGCCGACCGGGAGGCGTGCTTCGCGGTGCGCAAGGAGGTCTTCGTCGCCGAGCAGGGCGTCCCCGAGGACATCGAGTACGACGCCCACGACGCCGGTGCCGTGCACGTGCTGGCGGTCGGCGCGGACGGCCGGCCGCTGGGCACCGGCCGGCTGCTGCACGGCCCGGCCGCCGCGGAGCGCACCGGCGGCGGCCCGGAGGTCGGCTCGCTCGGCCGGCTGGCGGTGCTCCGCGAGGCGCGCGGCCTGGGCGTGGGGGCCGCCCTGGTGCGCGCCCTGGAGGACGCGGCCCGTGCCCGCGAGCTGACCGCCGTCGACCTGCACGCCCAGACGCACGCCCTGCGTTTCTACCGGCGACTGGGGTACGAGGCGTACGGACCGGAGTTCGCGGACGCGGGGATGCCGCACCGGGCCATGCGGCGCGCCCTGTAGGGAGTCCGGCGCAGCCGGGGCCCGCGGGCGGCGACGTGGCAGGGTGGTGACCTGCTCGCGCTCGTGCCGGACAGCCCAGACCGTCGACCCGCCCCGGAGCAGTGACCGTGGATCAGCTGGCCCTGTTGTTCGCCCTGTTGCTCGCGGCCGTGGTGAGCGTCCCGGTGGCGGACCGGCTGGGACTGCCCTCGCCGGTGCTGATGACGGTCTTCGGCATCGTCCTGGCCCTGCTGCCCTTCGTCCCGAACGTGGACGTCCCGCCCGACCTGATCCTGCCGCTGCTGCTGCCGCCCCTGCTGTACGCGGCCGTGCGCCGCACCTCCTGGCGGCAGTTCGCGGCCAACGTCCGGCCCATCCTGCTGCTCGCGGTGGCGCTCGTCTTCGTCACCACCTTCTTCGTGGCCGCCGTGGCGCACACCATCGTGCCGGGCCTGCCGATCGCCGCCGCGGTCGCGCTCGGCGCGCTGGTGGCACCGCCCGACCCCATCGCGGCGACCGCCGTCGCCGGCAAGCTCGGCCTGCCCCGCCGCCTGGTGTCGATCCTGGAGGGCGAGGGCCTGTTCAACGACGTGACCGCCATCGTGCTCTACCACGTGGCGATCGCCGCCGCCGTCACCGGTTCCTTCTCGGTCTGGGAGGCCGGGCTGGACCTCGTCCTGTCCGCGGTGGTGGCGGTCGCGGTCGGACTGGCGCTGGGCTGGGCCGCCAACCGGCTGATGGACCGGCTCGGCGACGCCACCCTGCAGATCGCCCTGAGCCTGCTGGTGCCCTTCGCCGCCTACGTCCTCGCCGAGGAGATGCACGGTTCCGGGGTGCTCGCGGTGCTCACCGCCGCCCTGTTCCTGGTGGAGTACGCCACCGACGCCGACGCCGTGATGACCCGGCTCGCCGGGCACGCCTTCTGGAACGTCGTCGACACCCTCGTCACCGGCATCGCCTTCGGTCTGGTCGGCCTCGAACTCCACAACGCCGTCGACACCGCGGACGGCCACTGGGGCGAACTGCTCGGCTGGGCCGGAGCCGTGGTGGCCGTCGTGGTCCTGGTCCGCCTCGCCTGGCTGCTGCCGGCGACCTGGCTGACGAAACGGCTGCACGCCGCCCGCGACACCGGTGAGGAGATCCCCCTCGGCTGGCGGGAGACCGTGGTCATGTGGTGGTCGGGCATGCGCGGCGTGGCCTCCGTCGCCCTGGCGCTCGCCATCCCGTTGGAGACGGAGTCCGGGGAGCCGTTCCCCGGACGCAGCGAGATCATCTTCATCGCGTTCGGCGTGATCATGGCGACGCTGCTGCTCCAGGGGGTGACCCTGCCCTGGCTGGTCCGCCGGCTGGACGTCAGGGCCGACACCGCACGGGAGCAGGCCTACGAGCGCGAACTCGCCGTCCGGGCGGCCAAGGCGGCCAAGCAGCGGCTGCGGGAACTGGAGGAGTCCGAGGAGCTGACGGAGGAGCTGTCCGAGCAGATGCAGCGCACCGCGTTCGACATCGGGGTGCGCATCAGCCCGGACCTGGCCGACGAGGAACGGCGCGAGGCGCACCGGCAGCGCGCCCGCCGGGCCAAGCGGATCCGGCGCATCCAGCAGGAACTGCTCAGCGCCGCCCGGCACGAGGTGCTGGCCGCGCGCAGCGAGGCGGGCGCCCACCCGGAGGTCGTCGACCGCGTCCTGCGCCACCTGGACGTGCGCAGCCTGCGGTGAGCCGCGCACCGGCGGGCGTGTCCCGTGCGGCGCGCCGACGCCGGGGCCCGTTCCGTTCGTAGGGTCGGGGCATGACGCGCAACGTGGTGATCAGCGGGGGCGGTACGGGGATCGGGCTGGCGGCGGCACGGGCGTTCGCCGCGGACGGGGACCGGGTGCTGCTGCTCGGGCGGCGCGGTGACGTGCTGGAGCGGGCGGGGGTGCCGGGCGCCCTGACCCACGCGGCCGATCTGGCCGACCCGGAGGCGGTGCGGGGCGTGGCCGGTTTCGTGGGCCGGGAGTTCGGCGCCGTGGACGTCCTGATCCACAGCGCTGGCGGGAACGGGCTGCTCGAACCGCGGGCCGACGACGACGACCCGCTGGACGCCGTCGCCCGCCACTGGACGGTCAACTTCCGCCTCAACCTGCTCACCGCCGTCCTGCTCACCGAGGCGCTGCGGGACCGGCTCGCCGAGCCCGGCGGGCGGGTCCTGTTCCTCAGCTCCATCGCCGCCTACCGCGGTTCCGGCCAGGTCGCCTACGCGGCGGCCAAGGCGGGACTGCACCCCTACGCGCACGACCTGGCCCGGCGGCTCGGCCCGCACGGCATCACCGTGAACGTGGTCGCGCCCGGCTACGTCGAGGACACCGCCTTCTTCGGCGACGGCATCGACGAGGAGCACCGGGCCCGGCTGGCGGCCGAGACGTCCACCGGGCGGGTCGGCACGCCCGGGGACGTGGCCGCGACGCTGCACTGGCTCGCCTCCCCGGGCGCCGGGCACATCACCTCGCAGATCATCCAGGTCAACGGCGGCGCCGAACGCGGCCACTGAGCGGGGCCGTCACCTCCCCGCCCACGTCCTCACCCGTCCTTCCTGGACAGGCGCGGGCGCCGTGCGGCCGGCACCCGGGCCGTGCCGCGGTGGCCGTCCGCGCCGGTCTCCGGAACCTCCGGGGCGCCCGCCGTGGTCACCCGCGGCAGGGCGTAGGGGTGTTCGGCGGCCAGCCAGCGGATCATCTGCTCGCGGACCGTGACGCGGACCGTCCAGATGTCGTCGGCGTCCTTGGCGGTGACCAGGGCCCGCACCTCCATGGTGGTGGGCGTGGTGTCCGTCACGGTCAGGTTGTAGGCCCGGCCGTCCCAGGCCGGGCACTCCCGCAGGATGTCGCGCAGCTGCTCGCGCATCGCCTCCAGCGGGGCCCGGTGATCGAAGTGCCAGTACACGGTGCCGGTCATCTGCGGTGTGCCGCGCGACCAGTTCTCGAACGGCTTCGACGTGAAGTAGGACACGGGCATGGTGATCCGGCGCTCGTCCCAGGTGCGCACGGTCAGGAAGGTGAGGGTGATCTCCTCGACCGTGCCCCACTCGCCGTCGACCACCACCGTGTCACCGATGCGCACCATGTCGCCGAACGCGATCTGCAGCCCGGCGAACATGTTGCCCAGCGTGGACTGCGCGGCGACACCGGCGACGATGCCGAGGATTCCGGCCGAGGCCAGCAGCGAGGCGCCGGCGGCGCGCATCGCGGGGAAGGTCAGCAGCATCGCGGCCACCGCCACCACCCCGACCACCGCCGACACCACCCGCCGGATCAGGGTGACCTGGGTCCGCACCCGGCGCACCCGGGCCGGATCGCGGTGGTACTGCGCGTTGGCGTAGCGGGTGTAGGTGGTCTCCACGACCGCCGCCGCGATCCTGATCACCAGATAGGCGGTCGATCCGATGAGGACCAGGGTCAGGATCCTGCCGACGCTCTCCCGGTGATCGGGGAACACCCGCGCCTCGACGTAGGACGCTCTGAGCAGGGCGGCACACAGCACCAGTTGCCAGGGAACGCGGGCACGGCGCAGCAGCCCCCACAACGGAGTGTCGTGGTGGCGTTCGTCGGCCTTGCGCAGCAGACGGTCGGTCGCCCAGCCGAGCAGCAGCGTCAGCAGGACCGAACCGCCGACCACGATCAGCGGGCGGAGCACGTCATCCATGTCTGCGAACCTAACCGGCCCGGGCCCGCGTGAACCTGTGACATACGTCCGGTTCCGCGTCCCGCCGGGCACCGCCGCGGTCGGACCGGCTGGCACCATGGCCCCATGAACATCATGCTCTTTCACTCGACCTACGGCCTGAGGCCCGCCGTGCGGCAAGCCGCGGACCGGCTGCGCGCGGCGGGACACGAGGTGTGGACGCCGGACCTCTTCGAGGGCCGCACGTTCGAGACGGTCGAGGAGGGCACGGCCCACAAGGAGGAGGTCGGCAAGGACGAGCTGCTCAAGCGGGCGGTCCTGGCCGCCGCCCCCTACTCCGAGCGCGGCCTGGTCTACGCCGGGTTCTCCTTCGGCGCCTCCGTGGCGCAGACCCTCGCCCTGGGCGACGACAAGGCCCGCGGGCTGCTGCTCCTGCACGGCACCTCGGACATCGCCGCGAACGCCTCGGTGGACGAGCTGCCGGTGCAGCTGCACGTCGCCGAGCCCGACCCGTTCGAGACCGACGACTGGCTCAGCGCCTGGTACCTCCAGCTGGGCCGGGCCGGCGCCGACATCGAGGTGTACCGCTATCCCGGCGCGGGCCACCTCTACACCGACCCGGACCTGCCGGACCACGACGCGGAGGCCGCCGAGGCCACCTGGCGGGTGGCGCTCGGCTTCCTCGACACGCTCCAGGACTGAACCCGGCCGGGTACCCCGGCCGGGGCCGGTCAGACCGGGGTGTGGACGCGTTCGACCTTCTGCGTGCCGGTGAGCGTGCGGTACGAGCGGACCCACGTCGAGGTGGTGTTCCGGTCGGCGCGGTCGGCCAGCACGTAGTAGTCCATCTGCGCGCGCTGGGCCGTGAGGTCCAGCACGCCGTAGCCGTGGCGGTCGGTGTCGACCCAGCGCACGTGCCGGTTGGCGGCGCGGATCAGCGGGGAGGCGACGGCGGAGACGGTGCCCTCGGACACCCTGACGATGTCGTCGAGGTTGTCGGAGGTGACCGAGGTGACCACGAACTCCGTGGCGGCGGACGGGGAGGCGGGGTAGGTTCCCGCGTTCACCGGCACGTCGTTGGCCCATGCCATGTGGATGTCGCCGGTGAGGAAGACGGTGTTGCGGATGCCGTTCGTCCGCAGGTGGGCGAGGAGTTCCCGGCGGTCGTCGGTGTAGCCGTCCCACTGGTCGGTGTTGAGGGCGATGCCCTCCTGCGGCAGGCCCAGCAGCTTGGCGAGCGGCTTCAGCAGGCTCGCGGGCAGCGCCCCGACGGCGAACGGCGAGATCATGACCGAGGTGCCGACCAGCCGCCAGGCGGTGTCCGACGCGCTCAGGCCCGCCTTCAGCCAGTCCAGCTGGGCCCGGCCGGTGAGGGTGCGGTCGGGGTCGTCGACCTCGCCCTTGCCGACGGAGACCTGCTGGTCCCGGAACGAGCGCAGGTCCAGCAGCGACAGATCGGCGAGCTTGCCGAAGCGCAGCCGCCGGTAGGTCGTGCCGGCCAGCGCGGGACGTACCGGCATCCACTCGAAGTACGCCTGCTTCGCGGCGGCCTGACGTGCGGCCCAGGCGCCCTCGGGCCCCTCGGTGTGGTTCTCGGCGCCGCCGGACCAGGTGTCGTTGGCGAACTCGTGGTCGTCCCAGATCGCCACCACCGGTGCCGCCGCGTGCAGCGCCTGGAGGTCCGGGTCGGTCTTGTAGTGGGCGTGCCGCACCCGGTAGTCGGCGAGGGTGACGATCTCGTGGGCGGGGGCCTGCGTACGGACGGCCCGGCCGCGGGAGCCGTACTCGCCGGTGCCGTACTCGTAGATGTAGTCGCCGAGGTGCAGCCAGGCGTCGAGGTCGCCGCGGGCCGCGAGGTGGCGGTAGGCGGCGAAGTGACCGGCCTCGTAGTTGGAGCAGGAGACCACGCCGAAGCGCAGCCCGCCCACGGCGGCGTCGGCGGCGGGCGCGGTGCGGGTGCGGGCGGCGGGGGAGTCGGTCCCGCCGGCGGAGAAGCGGAACCAGTAGTCGGTGGCGGGCGACAGGCCGCGGATGTCCGCCTTCACGGTGTGGTCGGAAGTGGCGGTGGCGAGGGTGGTGCCGCGCGCGACGACGTCGGTGAACGCCCGGTCCCGGGCGACGGTCCAGCTGACCTCGGTGTCCGGCCCGGCACCGGAGCCGGGTATCGCCTCGGGCGTCGGGGTCACCCGCGTCCAGAGCAGCACGCCGTCCGGCAGCGGGTCGCCGGAGGCCACGCCGTGCAGGAACGCGGGCGCCTCGGCGGTCGCGGCCCGCGCCGGCAGCGCCCCGGCCAGCGGCGCGGCGAGCACCGCGGTGGCGGCGGCCGCCTTCACCACCGTACGTCGGCGCGGGGAGAGGGAAGTGGCGCCGACGGTGGCCGGGACGCCGTTCTCGGATGATCTGTATCGACTGGTCACAGCCGATCAGGTTACTGACAGGTACACGCCCGAGTGGGCGAACTGGCCAAAGTTCGCCCGGTGTTCAGCGGGCGGTAGGCGCCGGTCGGGGGGGGGGGGGGGGCCCGGGGGGCCGGCCCCCCCCCCCCCCGCCCCCCCCCCCCCCCCCCCCCCCCCCCGGGGTGGGGGGGTGGCCCCCC
>NZ_JBEZWE010000001.1:0-273167 GCF_040637405.1 Streptomyces sp. NPDC029526 | reverse complement strand
TGCCCGGCTCGGGCGGTGGGTGACCCCGGGGTCACCCACCGCCCGAGCCGGGCACGGGCGCGGGGCGGCGTCAGCCCTTCAGGGCCTTGTCGATGGCCGTCTTGAAGTCGTCGGGGGTCATGGGGGTGTTCTGCCCGTCCGCGCCGGTGAGCTTCTTGCCGTCCATGATCAGGCTGGGCGTGCCCTGCACGTCGTCCTTGTTGGTGTTGAAGGTGTACGACATGGCCAGCGCCCAGGCGTCGAACGTGCCGTTCTTGACGGCGTCCTGGAACTTCTTGTTGCCCTTCAGGGCGTCGGTCGAGTCGGCGATCTCGATCAGGTAGTCGTCGTCCTTGAACTTGTCCTGGGACTCCTGGGGGTGCCACTTCGCGGAGTACATGGCCTCCTTGAACTCCAGGAACGCCTCCGGGCTGACGTTCAGGGCCGCGCCCAGCGCGCTCATCGCGTTCTTGGAGCCCTCGCCGTGGGAACCGACCTGCATGCGGTTGCCGTCCCGGCTGTCGCCGTCGAGGAAGGTCCCGCCGATGAACTGGATCTTGTACTTGCCGGCCTCGTAGTCCTCCAGGAGGGCCGGGCCGACCGACTGCTCGAACGTGGCGCAGACCGGGCAGCGCGGGTCCTCGTACAGCTTGAGGGTCTTCTTCGCGCTGTCCTTGCCGATCACCACGGTGGTGCCGTTCTTGCCCGAGGTGTTGGCGGGGGCGACGACCTTCTCCTCGGCTGCCGCCTCCCACGCGCTCGGCTTGTTGGCCTGGACGATGGCGTAGCCGACGCCGCCGGCTATCGCCAGGACGCCGACGACCGAGCAGGCGACGACGATCTGCCGCTTGACCTTCGCCCGCTTCGCCTCGCGCTCGCGCTCGGCGCGCAGCCGCTCCCGGGCCGCCGTCTTCGCCGCCTGGCTGTTCCGCTTGCTCATGCTGGTGTTCTCCATGGGGGGTCTCGCACACGTCGCACGCGTGCGGGTGGATGTGTAGGGGGACTGCTGGTGCCCGGTGGGCCGTCGGCCGTCGTCCTCAGGCGAGGGCGACGGCGGCGGTGGAGCACGGCGGTCCGCGCCGTCCCAGGGAGTGCACGAGGATCAGGTGACGGGCCGGCGTCGCGGGGGCCGCCGGACGGGCCGGGCGGACGGTGTCCGGGGCGCGGTGCGCCGACACCGCCGCGACCGCCAGCAGCAGCGGCCGGAAGGTGGTGGCGGCCACCGCGCGCAGCACCTGGGCCAGTGCCCGCTCGCCGCGCCGCAGCCAGGCGGCCGCGCACAGGCCGACCCCGACGTGCGCCCCGAGCAGGAGCCAGGCGGTGCCCTGGTCGGCGTGGGAGAGCAGGACCGCGAGCCGGTCGCCGCCGGTGGCGGTGCCGGTGACCCGGGCGAGCGGCGCGCCCACGCTGGTGCCGTCGCCGCACAGCAGGTCGAAGCCGACGGAGCGCAGCGGGCCGGTGACGGGGCCGCCCATCCGGCCGTAGCAGACGTGCTGGCCGGTGGTGAAGACCGTGTCCGCGGCCAGCTCCAGCGGGATCAGCAGGGCGGCGATCCGCCCGAAGGACCGCTCCCGGCCGGCCAGCGCGTACGCCAGGACGAACACGGCGGCCGCGATCGCGGTCACCGTGTTCAGCGGCAGCGGGGCCCCGGACAGCAGCACGTGCGACGCGGTGCTGAGGGTCACGGCGACGGCCGTGAACAGCGCCGCGCGTACGGCTCTGAGCGGGGTTCCGGTGAGGTCCATGGCGGTCACGAGTCTGTCATGCGTCCCTGTGAGGGGTTGCTGAAGGGTTCCGGTGCGGCCGGGACGTTACAGCCCCGGAATCCTGCCGTTGCGGAACAGGTCCAGGAAGATCTGGTGGTCGTTCCGGACGCGGGCCCCGTAGGTGTGCGCGAAGTCGACCAGCAGGGGCGTCAGGCCGTCCTCGTCGGCGGCGATCGCCGCGTCGATGGCCCGCTCGGTGGAGAACGGCACCAGGGACTCGCCGGAGGTGTCGTCCGCCGCCGCGTGCATCGTCGCCGTGGCCCGGCCGAGGTCGGCGACGACCTGCGCCATCTCCTCCGGGTCGTCGATGTCGCCCCAGTCCAGGTCCACGGCGTACGGCGAGACCTCGGCGACCAGCTGTCCCGAGCCGTCCAGCTCCGTCCAGCCCAGCCACGGGTCGGCGTGCGCCTGGAGGGCGCGCTGGGAGATCACGGTGCGGTGGCCCTCGTGCTGGAAGTAGTCCCGGATCGCGGAGTCCGTGACGTGGCGGGAAACCGCCGGGGTCTGGGCCTGCTTGATGTAGATCACGACGTCGTTCTCCAGGGCGTCGCTGTGCCCCTCCAGCAGGATGTTGTACGACGGCAGCCCGGCCGAGCCGATGCCGATGCCGCGGCGGCCCACGACGTCCTTGACGCGGTAGGAGTCCGGGCGGGCCAGCGAGGAGTCGGGCAGCGTCTCCAGGTAGCCGTCGAAGGCCGCGAGCACCTTGTACCGGGTGGCCGCGTCCAGCTCGACCGCGCCGCCGCCGGGGGCGAAGCGGCGCTCGAAGTCACGGATCTCGGTCATCGAGTCCAGCAGCCCGAACCGGGTCAGCGAGCGCGCGTCGCGCAGCGCGTCCAGCAGCGGGCCCTGGGCGGTGTCCAGGGTGAAGGGCGGCACCTCGTCGCTCTTGGCGCCGGTCGCCAGCGCGTGGATCCGCTCGCGGTAGGCGACGGCGTAGATCTCCACCAGCTCCGTGATCTGCTCGTCGCTGAGCGCCTTCGCGTAGCCGATCAGCGCCATGGAGGCGGCGAAGCGCTTGAGGTCCCAGGTGAAGGGGCCGACGTACGCCTCGTCGAAGTCGTTGACGTTGAAGACCAGGCGGCCGTTGGAGTCCATGTACGTGCCGAAGTTCTCCGCGTGCAGGTCGCCGTGGATCCACACGCGCGAGGTGCGGTCGTCCAGGTACGGCCCGCCGCGCCTCTCGCTCTGCAGATCGTGGTAGTAGAGGCACGCCGTCCCCCGGTAGAAGGCGAAGGCAGAGGCCGCCATCTTGCGGAACTTCACGCGGAACGCGGCCGGATCGGCGGCCAGGAGCTCGCCGAAGGCGGTGTCGAGGACAGCGAGGATCTCCTCGCCGCGGTGCTCGTCATTGAGCTGCGGGACCGACATCGCGGGGTGCCTCCAGGTACGGGACGGTGGGGGACGGCTGATCCGTCCCCTGCCTAACGTGTGACGGGTCACCGGAGTGCCCGGAACCCCTGCCCGAAGGTACGCGGGTGAGGCGCCGGGGTGTCAGTGCCGAGGCATAGACTTCGACGCTGACCACCCCACCGTCCGCCTGTCCGTCACCGCACGTCCCCCCAGGAGGCCGCACCGTGTCGAAGCCGCCGTTCACGCACCTGCACGTCCACACCCAGTACTCGCTGCTGGACGGTGCCGCGCGGCTCAAGGACATGTTCGACGCCTGCAACGAGATGGGCATGACGCACATCGCCATGTCCGACCACGGCAACCTGCACGGCGCGTACGACTTCTTCCACTCCGCCCAGAAGGCGGGGGTCACCCCGATCATCGGGATCGAGGCGTACGTCGCCCCCGAGTCCCGGCGCAACAAGCGCAAGATCCAGTGGGGCCAGCCGCACCAGAAGCGCGACGACGTCTCCGGCTCCGGCGGTTACACCCACAAGACCATGTGGGCGGTGAACAGCACCGGTCTGCACAACCTCTTCCGGCTGTCCTCCGACGCGTACGCCGAGGGCTGGCTGCAGAAGTGGCCCCGGATGGACAAGGAGACCATCGCGCGGTGGTCCGAGGGGATCGTGGCCTCCACCGGCTGCCCCTCCGGCGAGGTGCAGACCCGGCTGCGCCTCGGCCACTTCGACGAGGCCCTCAAGGCCGCCGCCGACTACCAGGACATCTTCGGCAAGGACCGCTACTTCCTGGAGCTGATGGACCACGGCATCGAGATCGAGCGCCGGGTCCGCGACGGCCTGCTGGAGATCGGCAGGAAGCTCGGCATCCCGCCCCTGGTCACCAACGACTCGCACTACACCTACGCGCACGAGGCGACCGCGCACGACGCCCTGCTGTGCATCCAGACCGGCAAGAACCTCTCCGACCCGGACCGCTTCAAGTTCGACGGCACCGGCTACTACCTGAAGTCCACGGACGAGATGTACGCCATCGACTCCTCGGACGCCTGGCAGCAGGGCTGCGCCAACACCCGGCTGATCGCCGAGATGGTCGACACCACGGGCATGTTCGAGAAGCGCGACCTGATGCCGAAGTTCGACATCCCGGAGGGCTACACCGAGGTCACCTGGTTCCGCGAGGAGACCCTGCGCGGCATGCACCGCCGCTTCCCGGACGGCATCCCGGACGACCGCATGAAGCAGGTCGAGTACGAGATGGACACCATCATCTCGATGGGCTTCCCGGGCTACTTCCTCGTGGTCGCCGACTTCATCATGTGGGCCAAGAAGCAGGGCATCGCGGTCGGCCCGGGCCGCGGCTCCGCGGCCGGCTCGATCGTCGCCTACGCCCTCGGCATCACCGACCTCGACCCGATCCCGCACGGCCTGATCTTCGAGCGGTTCCTCAACCCCGAGCGCATCTCCATGCCCGACGTCGACATCGACTTCGACGAGCGCCGGCGCGTCGAGGTGATCCGCTACGTGACGGAGAAGTACGGCGCCGACAAGGTCGCCATGATCGGCACCTACGGCACCATCAAGGCCAAGAACGCGATCAAGGACTCCGCGCGCGTGCTGGGCTACCCGTACGCGATGGGCGACCGCATCACCAAGGCCATGCCCGCCGACGTCCTGGGCAAGGGCATCCCGCTGTCCGGCATCACCGACCCCGACCACCCCCGCTACTCGGAGGCGGGCGAGGTCCGGGCGATGTACGAGAACGAGCCCGACGTGAAGAAGGTCATCGACACCGCCAAGGGCGTCGAGGGCCTGGTGAGGCAGATGGGCGTGCACGCCGCCGGCGTGATCATGTCCAGCGAGACCATCACCGACCACGTCCCCGTCTGGGTGCGGCACACCGACGGCGTAACCATC
Source organism: Streptomyces sp. NPDC029526 (assembly GCF_040637405.1). Lineage (NCBI taxonomy): Bacteria > Bacillati > Actinomycetota > Actinomycetes > Kitasatosporales > Streptomycetaceae > Streptomyces > Streptomyces sp. NPDC029526. The sequence continues at coordinate 268,153 of NZ_JBEZWE010000001.1, read as the reverse complement.
ACGCAGTGGGACTACCCGAGCTGCGAGTCGCTCGGCCTGCTGAAGATGGACTTCCTGGGCCTGCGCAACCTGACCATCATGGACGACGCCGTCAAGATGGTGAAGGCCAACAAGGGCATCGACATCGACCTGCTGTCGCTGCCCCTGGACGACCCGACGACCTTCGACCTCCTCCAGCGCGGCGACACCCTGGGCGTGTTCCAGTTCGACGGCGGGCCGATGCGCTCCCTGCTCCGGCTGATGAAGCCGGACAACTTCGAGGACATCTCCGCCGTCTCGGCCCTCTACCGGCCGGGCCCGATGGGCATGAACTCGCACACCAACTACGCCCTGCGCAAGAACGGCCAGCAGGAGATCACCCCGATCCACCCGGAGCTGGAGGCCCCGCTCAAGGAGGTCCTGGACGTCACCTACGGCCTGATCGTCTACCAGGAGCAGGTGCAGAAGGCCGCCCAGATCATCGCCGGGTACTCGCTCGGCGAGGCCGACATCCTCCGCCGCGTGATGGGCAAGAAGAAGCCCGAGGAACTGGCGAAGAACTTCACCATCTTCCAGGCCGGCGCCCGCAAGAACGGCTACAGCGACGAAGCCATCCAGGCGCTCTGGGACGTGCTGGTCCCCTTCGCCGGCTACGCGTTCAACAAGGCGCACTCCGCCGCGTACGGCCTGGTCTCCTACTGGACCGCCTTCCTCAAGGCGAACCACCCCGCCGAGTACATGGCCGCGCTGCTCACCTCGGTGAAGGACGACAAGGACAAGTCGGCGGTCTACCTCAACGAGTGCCGCCGCATGGGCATCAAGGTGCTCCCGCCCAACGTCAACGAGTCCGAGTCCAACTTCGCCGCCCAGGGCGACGACGTGATCCTCTTCGGCCTCTCGGCGGTGCGCAACGTCGGCACCAACGTGGTCGAGTCGATCATCAAGTGCCGCAAGGCCAAGGGGAAGTACGCCTCCTTCCCGGACTACCTGGACAAGGTCGACGCGGTGGTCTGCAACAAGCGCACCACCGAATCCCTGATCAAGGCCGGGGCCTTCGACTCCATGGGGCACACCCGCAAGGGCCTCACCGCCCAGTACGAGCCGATGATCGACAACGTGGTCGCGGTCAAGCGCAAGGAGGCCGAGGGCCAGTTCGACCTGTTCGGCGGCATGGGCGAGGCGGACACCAGCGAGCCCGGCTTCGGTCTCGACGTCACCTTCACCGACGACGAGTGGGACAAGACCTACCTCCTCGCGCAGGAGCGCGAGATGCTCGGCCTCTACGTCTCCGACCACCCGCTGTTCGGCCTGGAGCACGTGCTCTCCGACAAGGCGGACGCGGGCATCTCCCAGCTCACCGGCGGCGACTTCGGCGACGGCGCGGTCGTCACCATCGGCGGCATCATCTCGGGCCTCCAGCGCAAGATGACCAAGCAGGGCAACGCCTGGGCGATCGCCACGGTGGAGGACCTCGCCGGATCCATCGAGTGCATGTTCTTCCCCGCGACCTACCAGCTCGTCTCGACGCAACTGGTCGAGGACGCCGTGGTGTTCGTCAAGGGGCGGCTGGACAAACGCGAGGACGTGCCGCGCCTGGTCGCGATGGAGCTCCAGGTCCCCGACCTGTCCAACGCGGGCACCAACGCACCCGTCGTGCTCACCATCCCGGCGACGCGCGTGACCCCGCCCATGGTCAGCCGGCTCGGCGAGATCCTCACCCACCACAAGGGCGACAGCGAGGTCCGCATCAAGCTCCAGGGGCCGACGAAGACCACGGTGCTGCGGCTGGACCGCCACCGGGTGAAGCCGGACCCGGCGTTGTTCGGCGACCTGAAGGTGCTGCTCGGCCCGTCCTGCCTGGCGGGCTGAACCGCCGGGCCGCGTCCCCCGCCCCGTTGCCGCACCGATCCCCGCCGCGCCGCGGCGCCCGGCGGCACGTCGACGGCCGGGGCGGCATCCGCACCGCGGGGCGCGTCAGCCGTGCCGCGCCCGTGCCGTGGGTCGCGGGACAGGGCCGCGCCGGGGGAGCCGCACGCGTACGACAGGAGGGGCACACCCGCCGGCGGGTGTGCCCCTCTTCCTGCCCCGTCCCGGGCGTCAACGTCCCGGGACGAAGGGGTCAGTTGTGGCCGAAGCGCTTCTGCCGGCCCTTGCCCCGGCCGACGTCGCCGGGGGTCACCTCCGTGGTGCGCTGCTCGTCGGGCGTCTCCATCGCGGTGGGCTGCGCCCCACGCTGGGCGCGCTCGGCCTGCGGCTGCTTACGGTCACGGTTCTTGTTCTTGGCCATGGTGGTGCCTCCTGTGGGTATCTAGGGGCCAGGGCCGGGATCAGATTCACATACCCTGATAACAAGCGCATGTTGGACAATTACCCTGCGTGACACGGACAGTCGGGGGAGGAAGTGTGGAAACGCCACGCCGAAGATCGAGTTCGGGCCGTCAACCCCGGCACGGTCGGGCAGACTCGAACCGAGCCCAGCCCGAAGCAAGCCTCCCGGAAAGAGGGTGGATCGCGTGGACCGCTGCATCGTCCTGGTGGACGCCGGGTATCTGCTGGGGGCGGCCGCCAGTCTCCTCGCCGGGGAGCCCTCGCGTTCCCGCATCACCGTCGACCACACCGCTCTCATCCAGGGCCTGCGGGAGCGCGCCGAGGCCGACACGCGGCAGCCCCTGCTGCGCATCTACTGGTTCGACGGCGCCCCCGACCGCGTCCCCCAGCCCGAGCACCGCCGACTGCGGGTGATGCCACGTGTCACCGTCCGGCTCGGCGCGCTGACCCGCAGCGACGGCCGCTGGGCGCAGAAGGGCGTGGACGCCGCGATGCACGCCGAGCTGACCGAGCTGGCCCGCAACCGCGCCTGCTCCGACATCGTCCTGGTCACCGGCGACGGCGACCTGCTGCCGGGCATGATGGCGGCCAAGGAACACGGCGTCGCCGTCCACCTGTGGGCCGTGCAGGCCGCCGACGGCGACTACAACCAGTCCGAGGACCTCGTCGCCGAGGCCGACGAGCGCCGGGTGCTGGACCGGGCCTGGATCACCCAGGCGGTACGGCCCAAGGAACACCCCGGGACGTGCGCCCCGCCGCCCGCCCCCCGGCCCGAGATCGCCGCCATCCTGTCCGCGCCGCTGCCGGAGTCCGCGCTCGCCGCAGCCGCCGAGCGCACCGCGCCGGAACCCCGCGAGCAGGCCCCCGCCGGGCAGAACGGTACGGCCGAGCGGCCCGCCGCGTCCGGCACCAAGGGCGTGCCCACCCCGAAGGACCTGGCGGCCCTGCGCGGGCCCGCCGCCGCCCACCCCCAGCCGCCCGCCTCCGCCACCTTGCGCTGGTCCTCCGACAGGGGCTGGGTCGACCGCCCGGCCGCCGAGCCCGCCGAGGCCGCCTCCATGCCGACCCTCGCCCAGCTCACCACGGCCGAGCAGCGCTGGGCGGATCGCGAGGAGGACATCACCACCGTCGGCGGCGACCCCTACGAGGTCGGACAGGTGTTCGCCCGGCGCTGGGTGGAACGCCTGGGCGACCAGAGCCACATCCAGAAGCTGTCCGCCATGTACCCGCGCATCCCGCACCGCGTCGACGGCGAGCTGCTGCGCTACGCCGCCCGCTTCGGCCTGCTCGCCCACAAGGACGACCAGATCGACGAACGGGACCGCTACGCCATCCGGGCGGGCTTCTGGCGCGAACTCGACCAGCGGACGGGCACGGAACGGACGGCCCCCTCCGGGGAGTGACCGGCCGGTCTCCCCGGACGTTCCCCCCGGCCGGCGCCGCCGCCCGGGCGGTTCGCCGGCCGGTGCCGGGTTGGTCGGGGTTGCGGCCGGTTCGGCGCCCGGCGGGGGACATGCGGGCCCCGGAGCGACCCGAGGGCCGGCCGGGGTTCCCGACCCCGTAGTCTCGTGCCTTGTGAGTACGCGCGCGGCACAGGGAACCCGGCACGACGGCGAGGTCGTGTGTGCGGTGCGCGGGCTGACCAAGACCTACCCGGCGGTGCGCGGACGACGCGGCGTGCCGGCCACCCCCGAGGTCAGGGCCACCGACGACGTCCGGCTCGACATCCGCCGCGGGGAGATCTTCGGGCTGCTCGGACCCAACGGCGCCGGCAAGTCCACCCTCGTGCGCCAGCTCACCGGGCTGATGCGCCCTGACCGCGGCAGCGTGGACATCCTCGGCCACGACATCGTGCGCCACCCCGAGCGCGCGTCCCGCATCCTCGCCTACCTCGGCCAGGAGTCCACCGCCCTCGACGACCTCACCGTGTCGCTCGCCGCCGAGACCACGGGCCGGCTGCGCGGCCTGGAGGCCCGGCGCGCCCGCGCCGAACGCGACGCCGTCCTGGAGGAGCTGGGGCTCACCCCGCTGGCCGGGCGCCCGCTGCGCAAGCTCTCCGGCGGGCAGCGCCGGCTGGCCTGCTTCGCCGCCGCACTGGTGGGGGAGCGGCCGCTGCTCGTGCTGGACGAGCCGACCACCGGCATGGACCCGGTGGCGCGCCGCGCGGTGTGGTCCGCGGTCGACCGGCGCCGGGCCGAGCACGGCACCACCGTGCTGCTGGTCACCCACAACGTCATCGAGGCCGAGACCGTCCTCGACCGGGTCGCCGTCCTGGACCGTGGCCGCGTCATCGCCTGCGACTCCCCGGCCGGACTGAAGGAACAGGTGGCCGGCGAGGTCCGCGTCGACCTGGTCTGGCGCGAGAAGGCGCCGCTCCAGGTGCCCGAGGTGGCCGCCCTGCGCGACCGCGCCGTGGAGTCGGGCCGCCGCTGGACCCTGCGGCTCGCGCCCGAGGAGGCCCGGACGGTCGTCGCCACCGTCACCGGCGGTGCCGCCTTCGCCGCACTGGACGACTTCACGCTGGCCACGCCCAGCCTGGAGGACGTGTACCTGGCGCTGGGCGGCGCCGTACGGCAAGGACTGGTGAAGGCGTGAGCACGAGGGCCGCGGCATCCGTACGGAACAGGGCGAGCGCCCCCGCCGGACCGGGCGGACGTCCCAGCGAAGGAGAGCAGCGCGACGTGAGTGTCGTTCCCGCCGATGTCCTGCCGGGCGGTGCCCTGGCCACCGAGGAGACCGCGCCGGCCGCCGCCGAGCTCGGGCCCCGGGCCCGGCTGTGGCCCTCCCTGGCGGCCGTGTACCGGGCCCAGCTCTCCCGGGCGCGGGTGGCGCGGATCCCCCTGCTGTTCGTCGCGACCTTCCAGTCCGTCGGGATCATGATCCTGATGCGCGGCGTGGTCGACGGCGGCGGCGAGGCGCGGGCCGTGGTCGCCGGATCGTCGGTCCTGGTCGTCGCCTTCGTCGCGCTGAACCTGCTCGCCCAGTACTTCGGCCAGCTGCGCTCCAGCGGCGGCCTCGACCACTATGCCACCCTGCCCGTCCCCCCGGCCGCCGTGGTACTCGGCGCGGCCGGCGCCTACGCCTCGTTCACGGTGCCGGGGACCGTCGTGACCGCCGTGTTCGGCTGCCTGCTGTTCGGGCTGCCGCTCACCCACCTGTGGGTGCTGGCCGCGGTGATCCCGCTGGCGGGCGCCGCCCTCGCCGGGCTCGGCGCGGCCCTGGGCCTGCTCGCCCCCCGGCCCGAGCTGGCCACCCTCCTCGGCCAGCTGGGCATGTCGGCGGCCCTGCTGCTGGGCGTGCTGCCCGCCGAGCGGATGCCGGAGGCGGTGCGGCTGGCGCGCGACCTGCTGCCGTCGACCTACGGGGTCGAGGCGTACGCGCGCACCTTCGCGCCGGACCCCGACTGGGCCTTCGTCCTCGGGGACCTCGCCGTCTGCGGAGTGGTCGGCGTGCTGTCCCTGGCCGTGGCGACCTGGGCCTACCGCAGGGCCGCCGTCCGATGACGCGCCGCACAGCGACGCCTGGCACGATGTCAGGGTGAGCGCACCTCTGACACCACCACCGCCTCCGCACGAGCACTCCGCCTCCGCTGCGGGCCGGCCCGCGGCCGGCAGCACGACCGCCCCGGCCGAGGACGCGGCGCACACCGGGTCCGCCGGGCCCGCCGGGGACGGCTGGTACGGACAGGACGGCCCCGGGATGAAGACGGAACTGCGGGAAGCCGCGGTGGCCGCGGTGGCGGTGGCCCTCGGCGGCGTGCTGCTCGGGGTGCTGTGGTGGTGGCTCGCTCCGCGCGTGCCGCTGGTCGGCGACGCGGTGGACGGCAACTGGGTCGTCTACGTCAAGGAGACCGAGGGCGAGCAGGCCGTCGGCGTCGACGGAACGTTCACGCTGCTCGCGCTGGCGCTCGGCGCGGTGAGCGCGCTTGCGGTGTTCCTGATCCGCCGGCACGGCGGGGTGCCGCTCGTGGTGGCGCTGGCCGTGGGGGGCCTGCTCGGCTCGGTGCTGGCCTGGCGGCTCGGGGTGTGGCTGGGCCCCCCACAGGACGTGATCGCCGAGGCGCGCCGGGTGGGCGAGGGCGCCACCTTCGACGCCCCGATGAAGCTCGGCGCCAAGGGCGCGCTGCTGGCCTGGCCGCTGGCGGCCCTCGTCCTGCACCTCGGTCTGACCGCGCTGTTCGGCCCCCGCGATCCGGAGCCCCACCTCCCGGCCGACCCGCACCTGCCGCAGGGCCCGTACGGAGCGCCCGGAGCCTGACCCGCACCTCGGACGGCCTGCGCCTGCGGGGCGGCTCGTGGCGCTCGATCCGCGGTGACCGGACGACGGTGACCCGCCGGTCCGCTGGCGCCGTGCAGGGTGGGCGCGACCCGCGGCCGTGCGCTGGATCGGCGCCTGGGCCCCCGTCACCCGCCCGGACCGGCAGCGGGGCGCCCCGTTCCCGCCCGGACCCGGCACCACGGCGGCACAGCCCCGTCGACCGAACGACCGACTGGCCGCCCGGCCGATCACCCGCCGCCTACCCGCGCCCGATCTCCGCGACGATCGCGCCCGTCAGTGCCGCCAGGTCGTCCGGGGAGAGCTCGACCTCCAGACCGCGGCGGCCGGCCGAGACGCAGACGGTCGGATGGCGGGCCGCCGACGCGTCCAGCACCGTGCGGAGCCGCTTGCGCTGGCCGAGCGGGGAGATGCCACCCCGGACGTACCCCGTGGTGCGCTCCGCCAGGGCCGGGTCGGCCATCGCGGCCCGCTTGCCGCCGACCGCCGAGGCCAGGGCCTTCAGGTCCAGCTGACCGGCCACCGGGACCACCGCCACCGTCAGCGCGCCGTCGACGTCGGCCACCAGCGTCTTGAACACCCGGTCCGGCGACACCCCCATCGCCTCGGCCGCCTCCTCCCCGTAGGACGGGTGAGCGGGGTCGTGCTCGTAGCTGTGCACCGTGTACGGCACCCCGGCCGCCGTGAGCGCCACCGTCGCGGGGGTGCCCCCCGGCTGCTGCTTCCTGGACTTCTTCGCCATCGCGGCGGGTGCCTCCCGGTCGTCGTGGGTCTGCCGTCGTGGGTCCGCCGGGTGCCGCGCGGCGCGGCGGAGAGCGTCGGGCGGCGACCGGACGACTGCCCCCGCCGGGGTGTGCGGCCGGCCCGGTCGCCCGGCGCGGGGTGTCAGTTGAGGCTCGTCGGTCCCCGGGTCAGGTCCGCCGCGGGCAGCGAGGGCAGGTTGCGGATGATGGCCGTCTCCGTACGCAGCAGGGTGAGCTCGTCCCGCAGCCGCGAGGCGGTGTCCGGGGCCTGGAGCAGCCGCTGCTTGGTCGGGACGTCCAGCATCATCGCGGCGGCGACCAGATAGGACACGACGCCCGGCTCGTCCGGCAGCTCCGAGCCCGTGGACAGGGAACGCTCCCGCGCCCCGGCGAGCCGCTTCTGGTACTGCTGGAACGACCGCAGGACGCCCTCCGCCAGCGCCCCGGCCTCGTCGCCCGGTTCCTCGTCGATCGTCTCCAGCTCGGCCTCCAGGTAGGGCCCGGAGGCGTCGACCGACAGCAGCCGCACGCGGGTGGTGCCGGTCGCCAGCACCTCGAAGGTGCCGTCGGGCCGTTCCCGGACGGTCGCCGCGTCGGCCACGCAGCCGACCTTGTGCAGGGCGCGCGCCGGGTCGGCGCCGAACCCGGCGGCCGGTCCGCGCTCCGGCACGGCCGTCGGATCCGGCATGCCGGGGGCGCTGGGCGCCACCTCGTGGCCGTCACGGATCGCCACGACGGCGAACCGGCGCGGCTCGTCCTCCGGGGTCTTCAGCAGCTCGCGCATCATGGCGCGATACCGCTCCTCGAAGACGTTGAGCGGGAGCACGAGCCCCGGGAACAGCACGGTGTTCAGGGGGAAGAGCGGGAGCCGGACGGTGGTCACGACGCAAAAGCCTAATGGTCGCCGGGGCCGGGCCGGCCGCCCTGTTCACTCCGCGGATGGCCGGGGCCACCGCGCAGGGGCGCGTGCCCGGGGGCGGGAGCGCCGGACGCCGCCGCCTCGCACACGGCGCGGCGGACCTCCAGGAACCGGCCCAGCGGGTCCTCGGCGTCCCGGTCCCACGGGAAGGAGGTGGCGTACGGGCCGGTGCGGCGCAGCTCCTCCAGGGCGTCCGTCCAGCGCTCCAGGCGGACCAGGACGTGGATCAGCAGGTTGCGCGGTGCCGCGGGCCAGGACCGGTCCGCCGGAAGACGCGCGGACAGGGCGACGGCGCGGTCGGCCGCCGCGTCGAGCCGGGCGCGCGGCACCTCGGGGCCGCAGCCGTCCGTCAGGTAGCCGTACGCCGCGAGCAGGGGCAGCGTCCGGGTGAGCGAGTCCTCCGGGGCGTCCTGCGCCGCCCGGTCGGCGAAGTCGAAGCACTCGCGGTGCGCGCCGTGCCAGGCGGACGCCAGGTAGCGCAGGGCGGCCACGTGGCTGCCGTAGTGGTGCGGGGCGCGGCGGACGGCGGCCGCCCACACCTCCTCCACGTACCGGTGGCCGGCGCGGGCGCCGCGCGCGTGGTCCAGGGCCAGGCGCCAGGGCACCGGGTCCCGGTGGTCCGCCCGCGCGGCGGCGGTGATCAGGTGGTTCAGCTCGCGCAGCAGTTCGGCGCGGGCGGGGGAGTCCCAGGCGCGGTCCACCGCCGACTGGGCCTCCACCAGCAGCAGGTCCGGGTTGCCGGGGGCGTGCGCCCGCCAGGCGTCCAGCCAGTCCGGCCGGGAGCGCGCGAAGCCCGCCAGACGGCGCACGTAGCGGTCGCGGCGCTCCCAGGCTCGGGTGTGCCGGGTCGCCGCGAGCAGGTCGGCGGCGGGCCGGTGGTCTCCGGCGGCGGCATCCACCAGGGCCGGGCCCAGCACGTCGTCGGGCGCGTCGAGCAGCACGTCGTCGTCGGGCGGCAGGGTGACGGCACCGGGGGAGGAGGTCCGGGCGGGCGCGGGGCGGCGGAACCCCCTGAGCCCGCGGATCCGGGACGAACGGGTGGTGGAGTGCAGCGGGGTCATGGTGTCGACCATTGAAAGACCGCAGGTCACAGCGGCGCCACCCCTGGCGTGGAAGTCGCGGAAGGTTGTACGCCGCTCGGTCAAGGGACGGCAAAATGCCGCCCCGGGGGCCCCAAGGGCTCCGCACGGGCCCGTACCGGGGCGACCGGAAGCGCGTCGGCCGGGCCGCCGGCGTTCGTACCGCGGGCCCACGGGGCCGTACCGAGGCAGCTGGCGGCAGCCGGACGCCCCAGGGGACCGCGGGCCGTCGCAGGTCGCCGCCGGTCGCCACCGCTCGTCGACGGCGGCCCCGGCTGCGCCGCCCCCCGCCCTCAGTGGCGCCGCAGGGTCCGGGTGGCGCCGGCCGCGACCGTGGTGGCCAGGATCCAGCCCAGCAGGACGAACGCCGCCGCCAGCCACTGCCAGCCGCCCCGCAGCTGCCAGAAGCCCACCTGGCCGAGGTCGATCACCGGCAGCAGCAGGTCCAGGGCGAACAGGGACGGGTTCCAGGCCGGGTGCTCGCCGTCCTTGAGCGGCGGGTGGTGCGCGCGGGCGAACGCCAGCGACCCGCCCGCCCACAGCACCGCCATCCACACCGCGGCCCGGCCGGGCCGGTACCCGTAGGCCACCGTCCAGTCCTGGGCGTACCCCCAGAGCTTGGCCGCGACCGGGAGGCTCTCGCGGCGGCGGCGCTGCTTGGCCAGCAGCACCTCGCGGGCGTCCTCGTCCTCGCCGCTCTCCCGCAGGACCGCGGCCAGCCGCTCGTACGGCTCCGGGTTGTACTCGGCGCTCGCCGCGGCCACCCACCGCAGCCGCATCTCCAGCGGGAAGGGGCCGCGCGGCACCAGGTTCTCGTAGGTGAAGCCCCCCATGTGCAGACGGCCCGGCCCGGGCCAGCTGTCCGCGCGGTCCATCAGGTTCACCACCCGGGCCCCGGACAGCACCACCCGGCCGCGCGCCGGCCGCTCCCCGAGGAAGCGCAGTTCGGACGTCTGCACGCGGCGCAGGGACAGCTCCTGGTCGTCGGTGAGGACGAACCGGGCCCGTTCGAAGTCGACCGCGTCCCCGAAGCGCCCGTCGTCCAGGCGTATCCCGCCGCGGCAGTCGAAGCGCTGTATGCGCGTCCCGCGCGCCGGTGTCATGCCGCTGCGCGCCTGGGAACCGATCCCCGCCGGGGTCAGGTACAGCGACCGCTCCACCGTCAGCTGGGGCGCGTTGAGCGCGAGGCGGGCGTGCGGGTTGTTCAGCCGGGCACCGCGCAGGCTCAGCGAGACACCTATCTGCGCGCTGCGCAGGCTCAGCTCGCCGTGCGACTCCAGCATCTCCGCCGTCAGGTCCTGGCCCACCGTCATGCCGTCCCCGGCGAGCGAGCGGCCGCTGCGGTCCCGGTGCACCACGGCCTGGTTGAGCAGCAGGTCGGTGCCGATCCGGGCGTCCGTCAGCCGTATGCCGCCCAGGAACCGGCAGCGCGGCAGGTGCAGGTCGCCCTCGGTGTGCAGACGGGCCGCCTCCAGCCGCGGGACCGAGCAGTCCACCAGCCGAACCGTGGTGAAGCGGGCCTCCGGCAGCAGCACGTCCCGCTCGAAGCGGCAGCCCCGCATCTCCACGTACGGCACCACCGTGCCGCCCGCCAGGTCGAGCGCGCCGCTGATCCGCACCCCCACCAGCTTCAGCGAGGAGACCCGGCCGGTCAGCGCGGGCGGACCGTCCAGCAGCAGCCAGCACACGACACGGGCGCGGACGGTCCGCTCCGGCCCCCAGGGGTGCGCGCCGTGCGGGTCGTCGACGGCGGGGTCGCCGCTGCTCAGGTCGTACACGCTGCCGTCGCGGAACGCCTGCCACATGCCCGCCTCCACCGGCGTCAGATCCTGCGGCGGCTCTCCCGGGCCCGGTCCCGTCCCGTCGGTCACGGCCTTCCCCTCCCTCCCGGATACTCGCCGGTTCGGTGCTTCGTACAATCGGTGATGCCCGGTCCGGTGACCCGTTGAACACGGAAAGTGAAAATGGTGGGGCGCGTGTGTGCGGACGGTCACCGAAGGTGGCGCGTATCAGCCATTGGAACGGGCGCACGGGCTCCGGCGCGGGTCTGAGAGAATTGGTCCCGTGCTGCAACATTCCTTCCTGGCCCGAATCGATCTGCGCGGTGACGCCCTCCCCGAGGGCCCCGCGCTGCGCGACCTGCTGCCGCGCGCCGACTTCGACGTGGCGACCGCCCTGGAGAAGGTGCGTCCCATCGCCGAGGCCGTGCATCATCGCGGCGACGCGGCACTGATCGACTTCGCCGAGAAGTTCGACGGGGTGCGTCTGGAGTCGGTCCGGGTCCCGGCCCGGGCGCTCACCGACGCCCTGGAGGGGCTCGACCCCGCCGTCCGCGCGGCCCTGGAGGAGTCCATCCGCCGCGCCCGCGTCGTCCACCGCGAGCAGCGCCGCAGCACCCGGACCACCCAGGTGGTGCCGGGCGGCACGGTCACCGAGAAGTGGGTCCCGGTCGACCGCGTCGGGCTGTACGCGCCCGGCGGCCGGTCCGTCTACCCCTCCTCCGTGATCATGAACGTGGTGCCGGCGCAGGAGGCGGGCGTCCCGTCGATCGCCCTCGCCTCCCCGGCCCAGGCCGACTTCGGCGGGCTGCCGCACCCGACGATCCTCGCCGCCTGCGCCCTGCTCGGCGTCGACGAGGTCTACGCCGCGGGCGGCGCCACCGCCGTCGCGATGTTCGCGCACGGCACCGAGTCCTGCCCGCCCGCCGCGATGGTCACCGGCCCCGGCAACATCTGGGTGGCCGCCGCCAAGCGCTACTTCACCGGCAAGATCGGCATCGACGCCGAGGCCGGCCCCACCGAGATCGCCATCCTCGCCGACGCCACCGCCGACCCGGTGCACGTCGCCGCCGACCTGATCAGCCAGGCCGAGCACGACCCGCTGGCCGCCGCCGTCCTGGTCACCGACTCGCCGGAACTCGCCGACGCGGTCGACGCGGAACTGGCCCGGCAGGTCGCGGCCACCAAGCACATCGACGACCGGATCGTGCCGGCCCTGTCCGGCAAGCAGTCCGCCACCGTCCTCGTCGACGGCGTCGAGGAGGGCCTGCGCGTGGTCGACGCCTACGGCGCCGAGCACCTGGAGATCCAGACCGCCGACGCCGCCGCGGTCGCCGACCGGGTGCGCAACGCGGGCGCCGTCTTCGTCGGCCCCTGGGCGCCGGTCTCCCTCGGCGACTACGCGGCCGGCTCCAACCACGTCCTGCCCACCGGCGGCTGCGCCTGCCACTCCTCGGGCCTGTCCGTGCAGTCCTTCCTGCGCGGCATCCACATCGTCGACTACGGCCGGGACGCGCTCGCCGACGTCGCCCACCACGTGGTGACCCTGGCGGAGGCGGAGGACCTGCCCGCGCACGGCGCGGCGATCAAGGCGAGGTTCGGCTGGAAGGTACCGACGAGCAAGTGACCACTTCGATCGACGCACTCCCCGTACGCGACGAGCTGCGGGGCAAGTCCCCCTACGGCGCGCCCCAGCTCGACGTGCCCGTACGGCTGAACACCAACGAGAACCCCTACCCGCTGCCCGAACCGCTCGTCGAGAGCATCGCGGAGCGGGTCCGCGAGGCCGCCCGGAACCTCAACCGCTACCCCGACCGGGACGCCGTCGAGCTGCGCACCCGGCTCGCCGCCTACCTCACGGACACCTCCGGGTACCCCGTCGGCGTGGGCGAGGTCTGGGCGGCCAACGGCTCCAACGAGGTCATCCAGCAGCTGCTGCAGACCTTCGGCGGGCCCGGCCGCACCGCGCTCGGCTTCGAGCCGTCGTACTCCATGCACGCCCTGATCGCCCGGGGCACCGGCACCGGCTGGATCTCCGGGCCGCGCGAGGCCGACTTCTCGATCGGCGTCGCCGCGGCCGAGCAAGCGATCGCCGAGCACCGGCCGGACGTGGTCTTCGTCACCACCCCCAACAACCCCACCGGCAACGCCGTCCCCGCCGACACCGTCCGCGCCCTGTACGACGCCGCGCAGGCCGCCAAGCCGTCGATGGTGATCGTGGACGAGGCGTACGTGGAGTTCAGCCACGGCGACTCGCTGCTGCCGCTGCTCGACGGCCGGCCGCACCTCGTGGTCTCCCGCACCATGTCCAAGGCGTTCGGCGCGGCCGGACTGCGCCTCGGCTACCTCGCGGCACACCCCGCGGTCGTGGACGCCGTCCAGCTCGTCCGGCTGCCCTACCACCTGTCGGCCGTCACCCAGGCGACCGCGCTGGCCGCCCTGGACCACACCGACCTGCTGCTGAAGTACGTGGAGCAGCTGAAGGCGGAGCGGGACCGGCTGGTCGCCGAGCTGCGTACCCTCGGTTACGAGGTGACCGCCTCGGACGCGAACTTCGTCCAGTTCGGCCGGTTCGCCGACGCCCACGCCGCGTGGCAGCGGATCCTCGACCGGGGCGTCCTGGTCCGGGACAACGGAGTACCGGGCTGGCTGCGGGTCACCGCGGGCACCCCGGCGGAGAACGACGCGTTCCTCGACGCGGTCCGTGACAAGCAGTTGTTGACGGGGGACACCCCCACGTCCTCCCCGAAGGAGCAGAGCGCATGACCCGCGTAGGACGCGTGGAACGCACCACCAAGGAAACGTCCGTCCTCGTCGAGATCGACCTCGACGGCACCGGGAAGACCGAGATCTCCACGGGTGTCGGCTTCTACGACCACATGCTCGACCAGATCGGCCGCCACGGACTGTTCGACCTCACCGTGAAGACCGAGGGCGACCTGCACATCGACTCGCACCACACCATCGAGGACACCGCCCTCGCCCTCGGCGCCGCCTTCAAGCAGGCCCTCGGCGACAAGAAGGGCATCTACCGCTTCGGCAACTGCACGGTGCCCCTCGACGAGTCGCTCGCCCAGGTCACCGTCGACCTCTCCGGCCGCCCCTACCTCGTGCACACCGAGCCCGAGAAGATGGCGCCGATGATCGGCGAGTACGACACCACGATGACCCGGCACATCCTGGAGTCCTTCGTGGCCCAGGCCCAGGTCGCCCTGCACGTCCACGTGCCCTACGGGCGCAACGCGCACCACATCGTGGAGTGCCAGTTCAAGGCCCTGGCCCGCGCCCTGCGCTACGCCAGCGAGCGGGACCCGCGCTCGGCGGGCATCGTGCCCTCCACGAAGGGCGCCCTGTGAACGGCCTGTCCACCCTGCTGATCGTCGTCGGCCTGTTCTTCGTCGGCGGCATCATCTCCTTCGTCAAGCAGGGGATGCCCAAGGGTCTGGTCGCGGTCCTCGGCTTCGGAGCCGGACTGTGTCTGCTCGCGGGCGTCCTGCGGCTGGAGGTGTGATGTGAGCACCACCAAGAAGGTGGTGGTCTTCGACTACGGCTTCGGCAACGTGCGCTCCGCCGAACGGGCCCTGGCCCGCGCCGGGGCCGAGGTCGAGATCACCCGCGACTACGACCGCGCGATGAACGCCGACGGCCTGCTGGTCCCCGGCGTCGGCGCCTTCGCCGCCTGCATGAAGGGCCTCAAGGAGGCCCGCGGTGACTGGATCGTCGACCGCCGTCTGGCCGGCGGGCGCCCCGTGATGGGCATCTGCGTCGGCATGCAGATCCTCTTCGCCCGCGGCATCGAGCACGGCGTGGAGACCGAGGGTCTCGACGAGTGGCCCGGCTCGGTAGAGCCGCTCCAGGCCGAGGTCGTGCCCCACATGGGCTGGAACACCGTCCAGCCGCCTGAGGACTCGCGGCTGTTCGCCGGCCTCGACGCGGACGCCCGGTTCTACTTCGTGCACTCCTACGCCGTGCACGACTGGTCCTTCGAGGCGCAGAACCCGGCGATGCGCCCGCCCTCGGTCACCTGGGCCACCCACGGCAAGCCCTTCGTGGCGGCCGTGGAGAACGGCGCCCTGTGGGCCACCCAGTTCCACCCCGAGAAGTCCGGCGACGCCGGTGCCCAGCTCCTCACCAACTGGATCGGAACCCTGTAGCGACATGGCCAAGCTCGAACTCCTCCCCGCCGTCGACGTCCGGGACGGCCAGGCCGTCCGCCTCGTGCACGGCGAGTCCGGCACCGAGACCTCCTACGGCCCCCCGCTCGACGCCGCCCTCGCCTGGCAGCGCGCCGGCGCCGAATGGCTGCACCTGGTCGACCTGGACGCCGCGTTCGGGACCGGGGACAACCGGGAGCTGATCGCCGAGGTCACCGGCGCCATGGACATCAAGGTGGAGCTGTCCGGCGGCATCCGCGACGACGCCACCCTCGCCGCCGCCCTCGCCACCGGCTGCACCCGCGTCAACCTCGGCACCGCCGCCCTGGAGACCCCCGAGTGGGTCGCCGGGGTCATCGCCGAGCACGGCGAGCGGATCGCCGTCGGCCTGGACGTGCGCGGCACCACCCTGCGCGGGCGCGGCTGGACCCGTGACGGGGGCGACCTGTACGAGACGCTGGAGCGCCTCGACAAGGAGGGCTGCGCCCGCTACGTCGTCACCGACATCGCCAAGGACGGCACCCTCCAGGGCCCCAACCTGGAGCTGCTCAAGAACGTCTGCGCGGCCACCGACCGCCCGGTCGTCGCCTCCGGCGGCGTCTCCTCCCTGGACGACCTGCGGGCCATCGCGGACCTCGTCCCGCTCGGTGTCGAGGGCGCCATCGTCGGCAAGGCCCTGTACGCCAAGGCGTTCACCCTGGAGGAGGCCCTGGAGGCCGTGTCCCGATGACGTCGGACGCCGTGCGGCGCGGGCGACGCGGGAGCCCCCGCGAGGAGCCCTCCGGCTCCGCCCGCGCCGTCGCGGCGGGGGACCGCGTGCCCGTCGGCGGCACCACGGCCTTCCGGGGCGGCGTGCCGCACGGCGAGGGCGGTCGCCGCGCCCGGGCCGGGGCGGCCTTCGCCGGCGCCCGGAAGGCGGTCGGGGAGTCCGGGCCCGGTCCGGAGCCCGTGATCCGTAGCCGTGTGCGTCCCGCACACTCCCGGGCCACCGACGCCCGTGTGCGTCCCGCACATTCCCGGGCCACCGACGCCGTGGGCCGGGCCCACAAGGAGCTGTACGAACCGGTGCGCCCGGTCACGCCCCACCCCGTGGTGGAGGGGTTCGTGGACCCGCGCGTGCCGGTGTCGGTCGAGATCGAAGCATGCAGAGGAGCCGTGGATTCATGACCCTGGCGGTCCGAGTCATCCCCTGCCTGGACGTGGACAACGGCCGGGTCGTCAAGGGCGTGAACTTCCAGAACCTGCGCGACGCGGGTGACCCCGTCGAGATGGCCAAGGTGTACGACGCCGAGGGCGCCGACGAGCTGACCTTCCTGGACATCACCGCCTCGTCGGGCAACCGCGAGACCACCTACGACGTGGTCCGCCGCACCGCCGAGCAGGTGTTCATCCCGCTCACGGTGGGCGGCGGCGTCCGCACCGCCGAGGACGTGGACCGGCTGCTGCGGGCGGGCGCCGACAAGGTCGGGGTGAACACCGCCGCGATCGCCCGCCCCGAGCTGATCCGGGAGATCGCCGAGCGGTTCGGCCGCCAGGTCCTGGTGCTGTCCGTGGACGCCCGGCGCACCCCGGAGGGCACGGACGGGCCCGCCTACGAGGTGACCACGCACGGGGGCCGCCGCGGCACCGGCATCGACGCCGTCGAGTGGGCCCACCGGGCGGCGGACCTCGGCGCCGGCGAGATCCTGCTCAACTCCATGGACGCCGACGGCACCAAGGACGGCTACGACCTGGAGATGATCACCGCGGTCCGCAAGCACGTCACGGTGCCGGTGATCGCCTCCGGCGGCGCGGGCCGGCTCGCCGACTTCGCGCCCGCCGTCGAGGCCGGTGCGGACGCGGTCCTGGCCGCCTCCGTCTTCCACTTCGGCGACCTGCGCATCGGCCAGGTCAAGGACAGCCTGCGCGAGGCGGGCCACCCGGTCCGCTGACGCACCGCGCCACCGGCCGTCCGGCGTGACCGGTCGCGCACACCTGCGCGACCGGCGCGACTCCCGCCCGCGCGTCGCGGCCACCGGCCCGCCCGGGGGCTCCCGCGGAGGAGACCCGGGGCGGGCACGCGGGCACGTCCCCGCCCGTACAGGTCGACGACCGGGCCGGCCCGCCCGGCTCCGGGCTCAGATACCGAGCTGCTTGCTCTCCCGCAGCTTGGTGACGGCCTCCTCGTCACCGGCCAGGTCCACCCGGGCGGCGTCCTGCCGTCCGTACGCGAACAGCACCAGCTCCGACGGGTCCCCGGTCACCGTGACCACCGGCGTGCCCCGGTGCGCGACCACCGTCTGGCCGTCCGGCCGGCGCAGCACCAGGCCCGTCGGGACCGAGCGGCCCATCAGCCGGGCGGTGCGCTCCAGCCGCGACCACAGGGCGTTCTGGAACACCGGGTCGAGCTCCCGCGGCGTCCAGTCCGGCTGGGCCCGCCGGACGTCCTCGGTGTGCACGTAGAACTCGACGGTGTTCGACAGCTCGTCGACCTGCTTGAGGTTGAAGGGCGAGAAGCGGGGCGGGCCGCTGCGGAGGAGCTGGATCAGCTCCTCGTACGGCTTGGCGGTGAACTCCGCCATCACCCGCTCCAGCCGGGGCGCGAGCTGTTTGACCAGCATCCCGCCCGCGGCGTCGGGGCGGCGCTCGCGCACCACCACATGGGCGGCCAGGTCCCGGGTCCGCCAGCCCTCGCACAGGGTGGGCGCGTCCGGCCCCGCGGTCTCCAGCAGGTCGGCCAGGAGAAGTCGTTCACGCTTGGCATGGGTCGACATGCCGGCCAGCCTACGGCCGCACGGGCGTCGCGCCCACCGGTCGCCCACCGGTCGCCCCCGGTCGTCCGTGGCCCGGGAACCGCGCGAAGCCCGCCCGGGGGCCGCCCACCAGTCGGACGACGGCCGGGCCGGCCCGCCGGGCGCGGCACAATGGCCCGTATGACCAGCACGTCCCGGCCCAGCCCGCTCGCCCCCGAGATCGCCGCGCGCCTCAAGCGGACCCCCGACGGCCTCCTGCCCGCCATCGCCCAGCAGTACGACACCGGTCAGGTGCTGATGCTGGGCTGGATGGACGACGAGGCGCTGCACCGCACGCTCACCACCGGCCGCTGCACCTACTGGTCCCGCAGCCGCGGGGAGTACTGGGTCAAGGGCGACACCTCCGGCCACGTCCAGTGGGTGAAGTCCGTCGCCCTGGACTGCGACGCCGACACCGTGCTGGTCCAGGTCGACCAGGTCGGCGCCGCCTGCCACACCGGCGCCCGGACCTGCTTCGACGCCGACGTGCTCCTCGCGGACGGCTCGGCCGTCGGCTCCCCGGACGCACCCGCCGAGGGCGCCGGTTCCGGCGTGTCCGGCTCCGGTCAGTAGGGTCGGCCGCCATGGACCTCGAGACCTTCCGCAAGCTGGCCGGCGACCGCCGCGTCGTCCCGGTCACCCGCAAGCTGCTCGCCGACGGCGACACCCCGGTCGCCCTCTACCGCAAGCTGGCCGCCGAGCGGCCCGGCACCTTCCTGCTGGAGTCCGCGGAGAACGGCCGCTCCTGGTCCCGCTACTCCTTCGTCGGCGTCCGCAGCGCCGCCACCCTCACCGAGCGGGACGGCCGCGCCCACTGGGAGGGCACCCCGCCGGTCGGCGTCCCCGTCGAGGGCGACCCGCTGGCCGCCCTGCGCGCCACCCTCGAGGCCCTGCACACCCCGCGCGACCTCGCCCACGACCTGGGCCTGCCGCCGTTCACCGGCGGCATGGTCGGCTACCTCGGCTACGACGTCGTGCGCCGCCTGGAGAAGGTCGGCGACGGCGAGCGCGACGGCACCGACCCGACCAGCGTGCCCGAGCTGACCATGCTCCTCACCAGCGACCTCGCCGTCATGGACCACTGGGAGGGCGCCGTCTGGCTGATCGCCAACGCGATCAACCACAACGACCTGGAGACCGGCGTCGACGAGGCGTACGCCGACGCCGTGGCCCGCCTGGACGCCATGGAGGCCGACCTCGCCCGGGCCGTCGCGCAGCCCCCGGCGGTCCTGCCGCCCTCCGAACTGCCCGCGTACACCGCCCGGTGGGGCGGCGAGGCGTTCCAGGCGGCCGTCGAGGACATCAAGGAGCGCATCCGGGCCGGCGAGGCCTTCCAGGTGGTGCCCTCGCAGCGCTTCGAGACGCCGTGCACCGCGAGCGCCCTGGACGTCTACCGGGTCCTGCGGGCCACCAACCCCTCGCCGTACATGTACCTGTTCCGCTTCGACGGGTTCGACGTCGTCGGCTCCTCCCCCGAGGCGCTGGTGAAGGTCGAGGACGGCCGGGCCCTGGTCCACCCGATCGCCGGCACCCGGTGGCGGGGCGCCACCCCGCAGGAGGACCAGGCCCTCGCCGACGAGCTGCTCGCCGACCCCAAGGAGCGGGCCGAGCACCTCATGCTGGTCGACCTGGGCCGCAACGACCTCGGACGGGTCTGCGAGCCCGGCTCGGTCGAGGTGGTCGACTTCATGTCGGTCGAGCGGTACTCCCACGTCATGCACATCGTCTCCACGGTGACCGGGCAGGTCGCCTCCGGCCGCACCGCCTTCGACGTGCTCACCGCCTGCTTCCCCGCGGGCACCCTCTCGGGCGCCCCCAAGCCCCGCGCCCTGCAGATCATCGACGAACTGGAGCCGTCCCGGCGCGGTCTGTACGGCGGGGCCGTCGGCTACCTGGACTTCGCCGGGGACTCCGACACGGCCATCGCCATCCGCACCGCCCTGCTCCGCGAGGGCACCGCGTACGTGCAGGCGGGCGCGGGGATCGTCGCCGACTCCGACCCGGTCGCCGAGGACACCGAGTGCCGCAACAAGGCGGCGGCGGTGCTGCGTGCCGTGCACACCGCGAACCGGCTGGGCACGGCCTGAGCGAACCCCCGGGTGACGCGACACCCGGGGTCCGCGCGATAGTGGAGGGCGTGACTGCTGTACCTCACCCCCGTTCCGAAGCCGCCGGCCCCGCCCGGGCCGGCCGCCGCAGCCTCGCCCTCGCCCTGCTGAGCGGCGCCGCGGGCGCGGCCGTGGCCCTGCTCGCCACCCGGCAGCAGTGGTCGGAGGGCACCGCGACGGTGGCCGGCGGCGCCTTTCCCCTGACCGCCCGGGGCAGCGACGTCACCGGCGTCCCCGCCGCCCTCGCGGTGGTCGGGCTGGCCGCCCTGGTCGCCGTTTTCGCGGTCCGCCGCGCCGGCCGCCTAGCGGTGGCCGCGCTGCTCGCTCTGTCCGGCGCGGGCACCGTCGCGGCCGCCCTGATCGGCGCCTCCGACCGGGCCGCGCTGGAGGCCAAGGCCGCCGAGGCGTCCGGCGACACCTCCGCCACCGTGGCGGCCCTCAGCCACACGGCCTGGCCGTACGTGGCCGCGGCGGGCGGCCTGCTGCTCCTGCTGGCCGGCCTGCTGGCCCTGCGCTACGGCAGGCTGTGGCCCGCCATGTCCGGCCGGTACGAACGCGACGGCACCCCGCGTCCGCGCCGCCGGCCCGCCGCCGTCGACCCCGACCGGCCCGAGGACCTGTGGAAGGCCCTCGACCGGGGCGAGGACCCCACCGGCACCTGACCGCCCGGCCCCGGGGCGGCATCCCCGGCGCGTGCCCGGCGCGCGGACGGCACCCCCTCACAGCCCCCTCACGAGCCCCCTCACCGGCCCCCTGACAACACCCCCGCTGACGCCGGACGCGCGCATGCGGGACAATGTTGCCGAGCGTCCTGCTCAGACACGTACACAGCAACGAGGAGCAAGCAATGGCGGGCAGCAGCCACGGACACACCCCGGCCGCCTGGACCGGTGTCATCATCGCCTTCATCGGTTTCTGCGTCGCGGGGACGTTCATGGTGATGGACCAGCCGGCGGGCTTCTGGGCCGGTATGGGCATCGTGTTCCTCGGCGCCATTGTCGGCGGGGTCATGAGCATGATGGGCATGGGCCAGCCGAAGCACGTGCACCCCGTGCACAAGGTCACCGGCGAGGGCACGCCGGCCCGCGCCCAGAGCTGACCCCGCCGGAGGACGGCGAGGAACCGCACCACCCGGGGGCGGGTGGGCACACGCGTGCCGACCCGCCCTTCGCGCGTGTGCGGGGCACAATGCTCGGGATGAACGCCGACAGCCCGCCCGTGCCCCGCGGCACCGCCGCCCGCCTGGCCGTCCCCGCCGGAGTGCTGGCCGCCGTCGTGGCGGCCTTCGCGTACGTCGGCGCCGTGGACCCCAACGAGCCCGGCCACTACCCGGCCTGCCCCCTGCTGCGCCTCACCGGCCTGTACTGCCCCGGCTGCGGCGGGCTGCGCAGCGCGCACGCCGTCGTGCACGGCGACCTGCCGGCGGCCCTGCAGGCCAACGCGCCCGCCGTCCTCGGCTACGCCGCCTTCGCCGTGCTGTGGACCGTCTGGGTGGTCCACGCCGCCCGCGGGAAGCGGCTGCGGATCGACCCCGGGCCGGTGCTCCTGTGGTCCGTGGGAGCGTTGCTGCTGGTCTTCACCGTTGTCCGGAACCTGCCGTTCGGTGGCTGGCTGCACCCTTGATCGATCGGCGGATGTCCAGCTAGTGGGACCGGCGTCAACCGGATGCGAGGCATACGCCCGGCTGCGGATACCATCGCAGTGACCACCGGTTCCGTCCGGCGGCCCGACCCTGTGAGGCGGGCACCCCGGGACGGCAACGAACGCACCGAAGACCACCCGTCAGGAAGGGGGCCGCTCGCGTGAGTGTGCTCGACGAGATCATCGACGGAGTGCGGGCCGACCTCGCGGAGCGGCAGGCGCGCGTCAGCCTCGACGAGCTCAAGGAGCGCGCCGCGAAGGCACCCGCCGCCAAGGACGGCGCCGCCGCCCTGCGCGGCGACGGCGTCAAGGTGATCTGCGAGGTCAAGCGCTCCAGCCCGTCCAAGGGCGCGCTCGCCGCGATCGCCGACCCCGCCGGCCTCGCCGCCGACTACGAGGCGGGCGGCGCCTCCGTGATCTCCGTGCTCACCGAGGAGCGCCGGTTCGGCGGCTCGCTGGCCGACCTGGAGGCGGTCCGCGCCCGGGTGGACATCCCGGTCCTGCGCAAGGACTTCATCGTCACCTCGTACCAGCTCTGGGAGGCCCGTGCGCACGGCGCCGACCTCGCGCTGCTGATCGTCGCCGCCCTCGACCAGGCGGCCCTGGAGTCCCTCATCGAGCGCGCCGAGTCCATCGGTCTCACCCCGCTCGTCGAGGTGCACGACGAGGACGAGGTCGAGCGCGCGGTCGACGCCGGCGCCAAGGTCATCGGCGTCAACGCCCGCAACCTCAAGACCCTCGAGGTCGACCGCGGCACCTTCGAGCGGGTCGCCCCCGAGATCCCCGCGCACCTGGTCAAGGTCGCCGAGTCCGGCGTCCGCGGCCCGCACGACCTCATCGCCTACGCCAACGCCGGCGCCGACGCCGTCCTGGTCGGCGAGTCCCTGGTCACCGGCAAGGATCCCAAGACGGCCGTCTCCGACCTGGTGGCCGCGGGGGAGCACCCCGCGCTGCGCCACGGCCGGGGCTGACCCCCACAGGCGGCCCCCGATGACCCTCGCGCCGATCCCCGCCCGGGACCCGTACGCCCGCCTCGCGCGCGGCTGCCGGCCCCGCGGCTGCCGGGCGCCCGCCCGCCGGGTGCACGGCCGCCGGGTCCGCTACGTCATCGGGGACGAACCGGGACAGGTCAACGGCATGCGATGGCACCGCCGTGCTCCCCGGGGACACGGGGCCGTACCGAGCTAGTGCCGCGACAGGGCACACGTTGCCTGTCGCGGCGCCGGCGGCCGCGTCGCGCGAGCGCGCCCGGCCGCCGCCCGGCCGGACCTCCGGCCGACGGCCCCGTCCCCACGGCGCACCGTGCCCGTCAGACACCCACCGTGAGGTTTCCGCATGCCCAGCAGTTTCTTCGTCCCCGACCCGGACGGCCGGGTCCCCACCGCCGAGGGCTACTTCGGCGCCTTCGGCGGCAAGTTCATCCCCGAGGCCCTGGTCGCGGCGGTCGACGAGGTCGCCGTCGAGTACGACAAGGCCAAGTCCGACCCCGAGTTCGCCCGCGAGCTCGACGACCTCCTGGCCCACTACACCGGCCGCCCGAGCGCCCTGACCGAGGTGCCCCGGTTCGCCGCCGAGGCGGGCGGCGCCCGCGTCTTCCTCAAGCGCGAGGACCTGAACCACACCGGCTCCCACAAGATCAACAACGTGCTGGGCCAGGCCCTGCTGACCAGGCGCATGGGCAAGACCCGCGTCATCGCCGAGACCGGCGCCGGACAGCACGGCGTGGCCACCGCCACCGCCTGCGCCCTGTTCGGCCTCGACTGCACGATCTACATGGGCGAGATCGACACGCAGCGCCAGGCCCTCAACGTGGCCCGGATGCGCATGCTGGGCGCCGAGGTCATCGCGGTGAAGTCCGGCAGCCGCACCCTGAAGGACGCCATCAACGAGGCGTTCCGCGACTGGGTCGCCAACGTCGACCGCACCCACTACCTGTTCGGCACCGTCGCCGGGCCGCACCCCTTCCCGGCCATGGTGCGCGACTTCCACCGCGTCATCGGCGTCGAGGCCCGCCGTCAGCTCCTGGAGCGCACCGGACGGCTGCCCGACGCGGCCGTCGCCTGCGTGGGCGGCGGCTCCAACGCCATCGGCCTGTTCCACGCCTTCCTCCCCGACGAGGGCGTGCGGCTCATCGGCTGCGAGCCCGCGGGCAAGGGCGTCGACACCGGCGAGCACGCGGCCACCCTCACCGCCGGCGAGCCCGGCATCCTGCACGGCTCCCGCTCCTACGTCCTCCAGGACGACGAGGGCCAGATCACCGAGCCGTACTCCATCTCGGCGGGCCTGGACTACCCGGGCATCGGCCCCGAGCACGCCCACCTCAAGGACTCCGGGCGCGGCGAGTACCGGGCGGTCACCGACGACGCCGCCATGCAGGCCCTGCGGCTGCTGTCCCGCACCGAGGGCATCATCCCGGCCATCGAGAGCGCCCACGCCCTCGCCGGGGCGCTTGAGGTCGGGCGGGAGCTGGGCCCGGAGGGGCTGATCGTGGTCAACCTGTCCGGCCGCGGCGACAAGGACATGGACACCGCCGCGCGTTACTTCGGCCTGTACGACACCGACGCCGAGGTCGCCGCCGACGAGGCCGGCGGCACCGCCGAGATCGAGGGGGACGCCAAGTGAGCGGGAACGTGCAGTTGCTGAACGACACCCTCGCCGCGGCGAAGGCCGAGGGCCGTGCCGCCCTGATCGCCTACCTCCCGGCCGGCTTCCCGACCGTGGACGGCGGCATCGACGCGGTCCGGGCCGCCCTCGACGGCGGCGCCGACGTGGTGGAGGTGGGCCTGCCGCACAGCGACCCGGTGCTCGACGGCCCGGTCATCCAGACCGCCGACGACATCGCCCTGCGCGGCGGGGTGCGGATCGCCGACGTGATGCGCACCGTCCGCGAGGCGCACGCCGCCACCGGCAAGCCGATCCTCGTCATGACCTACTGGAACCCCATCGACCGCTACGGCGTCGAGCGGTTCACCGCCGAACTCGCCGAGGCGGGCGGCGCCGGGTGCATCCTGCCCGACCTGCCCGTCCAGGAGTCGGCGCTGTGGCGGGAGCACGCCGACAAGCACGGCCTGGCCACCGTCTTCGTCGTCGCCCCCAGCAGCCGGGACGCCCGCCTGGCCGAAATCACCGCGGCCGGCAGCGGCTTCGTCTACGCCGCCTCCCTGATGGGCGTCACCGGCACCCGGGAGTCGGTCGGCGCCCAGGCCGAGGACCTGGTCCGGCGCACCCGCGCCACCACCGACCTGCCGGTGTGCGTCGGGCTCGGCGTCTCCGACGCGGCGCAGGCCGCCGAGGTGGCCGCCTTCGCCGACGGCGTGATCGTGGGCTCGGCCTTCGTCAAGCGGATGCTGGACGCCCCCGACGCCGCCGCCGGCGTGGAGGCCGTCCGTGACCTCGCCGGCGACCTGGCCCGGGGCGTGCGCCGGCAGGTCTGACCGGCCGGACGGCGGGGCCGGCGACCGGCGGGACCGCCGGTCATACGGATCCCTCGTACGGGTGGACCTGGGGCCGGGGAGGCGCGGTGCGCCTCCCCGGTTCGTTCTGCGGGGTGTGAGCGAGAAGAACCGTGACGCGAGGAAGCGCACCGCCCGGGAACGCCTGGCGGCCGAGCGCGAGAAGCAGAAGGCCGCGGAGAAGCGGCGCCGCACCCTGATCGTGGGCGCGAGCGTGGTGTGTGTCCTGGCGCTGGCGGCGGTGATCGGCGTGGTCGCCGCCAACGCCGGCAAGGACGACGGCGGCGAGGCGGCCGGCCCGGTGGTCGCCCCCTCCGGAGCCCTGGGCAAGGACGGCCTCGCCATCCCGGTCGGCAAGGAGAGCGCCGCGTCCACGCTCACGGTGTGGGAGGACTTCCGCTGCCCGGCCTGCAAGTCCTTCGAGACCGCCTACGGCCCCACGATCCGGGAGCTGACCGACGCCGGTCAGCTGAGGGCCGAGTACCACCTGGTCACCCTCATCGACGGCAACATGGGCGGCACCGGCTCCCGCGCGTCCGCCAACGCCGCGGCCTGCGCCCAGGACGCCGGGAAGTTCGCCGCCTACCACGACGTGCTGTTCGCCAACCAGCCGCCGGAGCCCGACGACGCCTTCGCCGACGAGACCAAGCTGATCGAGCTGGCCGGCCAGGTCGACGGCCTGGACACGCCCGCGTTCCGCAGCTGCGTGGAGGACGGCACCCACAACAGCTGGGTCGTGAAGTCCAACGAGGCGTTCCAGGAGGGCGACTTCTCGGGCACACCGACCGTCCTGCTGGACGGGAAGAACATCTACCAGGACCAGTCGATGACCCCGGCGAAGCTCAAGCAGCTGGTGCAGGAGGCCGACAAGGGGTGACGGCGGCGCGCGGCCCGGCCGGCGGCGCCCTTCGGGCGGCCCCTGTTATGGAGACGTAGCCGGGCCACCCGGCGCGCGGTCGGCCGGGCAGGGTAGCGTCGACCCTGCCATGGAACTTGCCTACATTCCCAGCCCGTCGAGCGGTGTGCTGTACCTCGGCCCCGTTCCGCTGCGCGGCTACGCGTTCTGCATCATCGTCGGCGTCTTCGTCGCCGTCTGGCTCGGCAACAGGCGCTGGATCGCCCGGGGCGGGCGGCCCGGGACGGTCGCGGACATCGCTGTCTGGGCCGTCCCGTTCGGCCTGGTCGGCGGCAGGCTCTACCACGTCGTCACGGACTACCAGCTGTACTTCAGCGAGGGCCGTGACTGGGTGGACGCCTTCAAGATCTGGGAGGGCGGCCTCGGCATCTGGGGCGCCATCGCGTTCGGCGCGCTGGGCGCGTGGATCGGCTGCCGGCGCCGGGGCATCCCGCTGCCCGCCTACGCCGATGCCGTCGCCCCGGGCATCGCCCTCGCCCAGGCGATCGGCCGCTGGGGCAACTGGTTCAACCAGGAGCTGTACGGCCGCCCGACGGACCTGCCCTGGGCGGTGGAGATCACCTCCTCGGCCGACGGGCGCCTGCCCGGCACCTACCACCCGACGTTCCTGTACGAGTCGCTGTGGTGCGTGGGCGTGGCGCTGCTGGTCATCTGGGCCGACCGCCGCTTCCGGCTGGGCCACGGCCGGGCCTTCGCCCTGTACGTCGCCGCCTACTGCGCGGGACGGTTCTGGATCGAGTACATGCGGGTCGACGAGGCCCACGAGATCCTGGGCCTGCGGCTGAACAACTGGACGTCGATCGCGGTGTTCCTGCTCGCGGTCCTGTACATCGTCCTGTCGGCGCGCAAGCGTCCGGGCCGCGAGGACGTGGTGGAGCCGCAGGCGGAACCGGACACCGGCGACGGGGCCCCGGGTGAGGCGTCCGACCCGGCCGGGACGGCCGACGCGGTCGACACGGCCGACGGGAAGTCCGGGGCGAGCACCGGCGCGGACGCCGACGCGGCCGGCGGGAAGGCCACGGCGAAGACGGGTGCGAAGACCGCCGCCGAGCCCGCCGACGCGGCCGGAGACGTGACCGATGCCGAGGTCGCGGCCGACGCCGAGACGAAGGACGTGGCCGACGGCAAGGACGACGACGCCGCCAGGAACGGAGCCGGTTCGGCCAAGAAGGGCTGACGGCGGGCGGTCGCCCGCGCGACCCCGTACCCCATGCGCCGAGGGCGCCCGGAGCGATTCCGGGCGCCCTCGACGTGTGTCCGGGCCAGGGGAGCCGCAGTGGCCCGGGGCGGCGCGTCCTCATGTCCGTCGGCACGTCCGTCGGCGGTCGTGCTTCCCGCTGCCCTGGCCGTGCCCACGGACCCTCGCGCCGGTGCGCCCGTACCCCGCCGGAATCGGCATCGTCGCAGGTTAGCGCAGCCTTTCCTTGCTGGCAGGAGCCTCGGGAACGGCGTACATTGGGTTGTGTAAAAGATTGGAATCCGTCTAAAGAAGACGTGAGTGGAACCCTTGGGGGCCGGGCATGGCGATCATCGAGACCGAGGCGGCGCTGCACGAGGCGCACCGTGACAACCACACGCACCGGGACGTGAACGGCGGCTGGCTGCGTCCCGCCGTGTTCGGGGCGATGGACGGCCTGGTCTCCAACCTGGCGCTGATGACCGGTGTCGCGGGCGGCGCGGCCGGGCAGCAGACGATCGTGCTCAGCGGCCTCGCCGGGCTCGCCGCCGGCGCCTTCTCGATGGCGGCCGGCGAGTACACCTCCGTGGCCTCCCAGCGGGAGCTGGTCGAGGCCGAACTGGACGTCGAGCGGCGCGAACTGCGCAAGCACCCCCAGGACGAGGAGGCCGAACTGGCCGCCCTCTACGAGGCCCGCGGTGTCGAGGCGGGGCTGGCCCGGGAGGTGGCCCGGCAGCTGTCGAAGGACCCCGAGCAGGCCCTGGAGATCCACGCCCGCGAGGAGCTGGGCATCGACCCCGGCGACCTGCCCTCGCCGACCGTGGCCGCGGTCTCCAGCTTCGGTTCCTTCGCGCTGGGTGCCCTGCTCCCGGTGCTGCCCTACCTGCTGGGTGCGAGCAGCCTCTGGCCCGCCGTCGTCCTCGCCCTGCTGGGCCTGTTCCTGTGCGGTGCGGTGGTGGCCAAGGTGACGGCCCGCACCTGGTGGTACAGCGGTCTGCGGCAGCTCGCGCTGGGCGGCGCGGCGGCCGGTGTGACGTACGCCCTCGGCACGCTGATCGGTACGGCCATAGGATGATCCGGCTCTCAGGTGTGCGGTCTTCCGCACACCTGAGGTTGATCGTGGCAGCAGAAGTCGTATTATGCGCGGGCCGCATCTGTCATTACTCGCTGGTTTCGGCGATGTGACGGCTGGGCATGAGCCGTAAGCGTTACGGGCAACGAGGCCCGCGGCGTCTCTGCGGGGCGGGTGACGACGCCCGCCCCCTCCCCGGGTCGACGTGGACATGGATCTGTCCCGTCCGGCCCGCCCCCTCTCACAGCCCCACCGCCGGTCGCGGGACCCCCTCCGTCGATCGCGCGACCCTTCGGGACCCCGTCGGTGTCCACATGATGGAACCGCCTATCCCGGTAGGCGAGAATCGCTCCATCATGTAATCTGCCTGACATTTCCCACCTCACGCAGAGGGCCAACGTCGTCCCTCGGCACCTGACACATGCCAACAGACGACGACGGGAGAGCCGATGCGTACGCCGCGCCAGCCGTCCCAGCATTCCGCGGACGACCGGTCCACCTGGTCCTTCATGGATGCTCGCCCTGCCCCGCAGGGCATGTACGACCCCCGCGACGAGCACGACGCCTGCGGCGTCGGCTTCGTCGCCACCCTCACCGGCGAGGCGTCCCACACCCTGGTCGAGCAGGCCCTGACCGTCCTGCGCAACCTCGAACACCGGGGTGCCACCGGCTCCGAGCCCGACTCGGGCGACGGCGCCGGCATCCTCTCCCAGGTCCCCGACGGCTTCTTCCGCGAGGTCGCCGGGTTCGAGCTGCCCGCGGCCGGGAGCTACGCCGTCGGCACCGCCTTCCTGCCGCAGGACGGCACCCGGGACGCCGTCGACCACATCGAGCGGATCGCCGCCGACGAGGGCCTGACCGTCCTCGGCTGGCGGGAGGTGCCGGTCGCGCCCCAGCTGCTCGGCGCCACCGCCCGCTCCACCATGCCGGTCTTCCGCCAGATCTTCGTCACCGACGGCGCCTCCACCGGCATCGCCCTGGACCGCAGGGCCTTCGCGCTGCGCAAGCGCGCCGAGCGCGAGGCCGGCGTCTACTTCCCGTCGCTGTCCGCGCGGACCATCGTCTACAAGGGCATGCTGACCACCGGCCAGCTGGAGCCCTTCTTCCCGGACCTGTCCGACCGCCGCTTCGGCTCCGCGATCGCGCTGGTGCACTCCCGGTTCTCCACCAACACCTTCCCGTCGTGGCCGCTCGCCCACCCCTACCGGTTCGTCGCGCACAACGGCGAGATCAACACCGTCAAGGGCAACCGCAACTGGATGCGCGCCCGCGAGTCGCAGCTGATGTCCGACCTGTTCGGCACCGGCAGGGACCTGGAGCGCGTCTTCCCGGTCTGCACCCCCGACGCCTCCGACTCGGCCTCCTTCGACGAGGTCCTCGAACTGCTGCACCTCGGCGGCCGGTCGCTGCCCCACTCGGTGCTGATGATGATCCCGGAGGCGTGGGAGAACCACCCCTCCATGGACCCCGCGCGACGCGCCTTCTACCAGTACCACTCCACGATGATGGAGCCCTGGGACGGCCCCGCCTGCGTGACCTTCACCGACGGCACCCAGGTCGGCGCCGTCCTCGACCGCAACGGGCTGCGCCCCGGCCGCTACTGGGTCACCGACGACGGCCTGGTCGTCCTCGGCTCCGAGGTCGGCGTCCTGGACATCGACCCCGCCAAGGTCGTCCGCAAGGGCCGCCTCCAGCCCGGCCGCATGTTCCTCGTCGACACCGCCGAGCACCGCATCATCGAGGACGACGAGATCAAGGCCGCCCTCGCCGCCGAACACCCCTACGCGGAGTGGCTGGAGGCCGGCGAGATCGAGCTGTCCGACCTGCCCGAGCGCGAGCACATCGTGCACACCCACGCCTCGGTCACCCGCCGCCAGCAGACCTTCGGCTACACCGAGGAGGAGCTGCGGGTCATCCTCGCCCCGATGGCCAAGGCCGGTGCCGAGCCGATCGGTTCGATGGGCACCGACTCGCCGATCGCCGCCCTCAGCGACCGGCCGCGGCTGCTGTTCGACTACTTCACCCAGCTGTTCGCACAGGTCACCAACCCCCCGCTGGACGCCATCCGGGAGGAACTCGTCACCTCCCTGCGCTCCTCCCTCGGCCCGCAGGGCAACCTGCTGGAGCCGACCGCCGCCTCCTGCCGCAGCGTCGTCCTGCCCTTCCCGGTCATCGACAACGACGAACTCGCCAAGCTGATCCACGTCAACGCCGACGGCGACATGCCCGGCTTCAAGGCCGCGACCCTCTCCGGCCTGTACCGGGTCTCCGGCGGCGGCGAGGCGCTCGCCGCGCGCATCGAGGCGATCTGCGCCGAGGCCGACGCCGCCATCGGCAACGGCGCCCGTCTGATCGTGCTGTCCGACCGGCACTCCGACGCCGAGCACGCGCCGATCCCGTCGCTGCTGCTCACCTCCGCGGTCCACCACCACCTCATCCGCACCAAGCAGCGCACCCAGGTGGGCCTGCTGGTCGAGGCCGGCGACGTCCGCGAGGTCCACCACGTGGCCCTGCTCATCGGCTACGGCGCCGCCGCGGTCAACCCCTACCTGGCGATGGAGTCCGTCGAGGACCTGGTCCGCGCCGGCACCTTCCTGCCCGGCATGGAGCCCGAGACGGCCATCCGCAACCTGATCCACGCCCTGGGCAAGGGCGTGCTGAAGGTGATGTCCAAGATGGGCATCTCCACCGTCGCCTCCTACCGGGGCGCCCAGGTCTTCGAGGCCGTCGGCCTGGACCAGGGCTTCGTCGACCAGTACTTCCACGGCACCGCCAGCAAGATCGGCGGCGTCGGCATCGACGTCGTCGCCCGGGAGGTCGCCGCCCGGCACGCCAAGGCGTACCCCGTCTCCGGCATCGCCCCGGCGCACCGCGCGCTGGACATCGGCGGCGAGTACCAGTGGCGCCGTGAGGGCGAGCCGCACCTGTTCGACCCGGAGACGGTCTTCCGCCTCCAGCACTCCACCCGCTCCGGCCGCTACGACGTCTTCAAGCAGTACACCGAGCGCGTCAACGAGCAGTCCGAGCGGCTGATGACGCTGCGCGGCCTCTTCGGCTTCACGTCCGACCGGGCGCCGATCCCGGTCGACGAGGTGGAACCGGTCTCCGAGATCGTCAAGCGGTTCTCCACCGGCGCCATGTCCTACGGCTCCATCTCCCAGGAGGCGCACGAGACCCTCGCCGTCGCCATGAACCGCCTCGGCGGCAAGTCCAACACCGGCGAGGGCGGCGAGGACCCCGAGCGCCTGTACGACCCGGCCCGCCGCTCCGCGATCAAGCAGGTCGCCTCCGGCCGCTTCGGAGTGACCTCCGAGTACCTGGTCAACGCCGACGACATCCAGATCAAGATGGCCCAGGGCGCCAAGCCCGGCGAGGGCGGCCAGCTGCCCGGCCACAAGGTCTACCCGTGGGTCGCGAAGACCCGGCACTCCACGCCGGGCGTGGGCCTCATCTCCCCGCCGCCGCACCACGACATCTACTCCATCGAGGACCTCGCCCAGCTCATCCACGACCTGAAGAACGCCAACCCCCGGGCGCGCATCCACGTCAAGCTGGTCTCCGAGGTCGGCGTCGGCACCGTCGCCGCGGGCGTCTCCAAGGCGCACGCCGACGTGGTGCTGATCTCCGGCCACGACGGCGGCACCGGCGCCTCCCCGCTGACCTCGCTGAAGCACGCGGGCGGCCCCTGGGAGCTGGGGCTCGCCGAGACCCAGCAGACCCTGCTGCTCAACGGGCTGCGGGACCGGATCGTCGTGCAGACCGACGGCCAGCTCAAGACCGGCCGCGACGTCGTCATCGCCGCCCTGCTGGGCGCCGAGGAGTTCGGCTTCGCCACCGCGCCGCTGGTGGTGTCCGGCTGCGTCATGATGCGCGTCTGCCACCTCGACACCTGCCCGGTCGGCATCGCCACCCAGAACCCGGTGCTGCGCGACCGCTACGCGGGCAAGGCCGAGTACGTGGTGAACTTCTTCGAGTTCATCGCCGAGGAGGTCCGCGAACTGCTGGCCGAACTCGGTTTCCGCTCCGTGGAGGAGGCCGTCGGCCACGCCGAGGTCCTCGACGTGACCCGCGCCGTCGACCACTGGAAGGCGCAGGGCCTCGACCTGGCCCCGCTGTTCCACGTCCCCGCGCTGGCCGAGGGCGCCGTCCGCCACCAGCTGACGGAGCAGGACCACGGCCTGGAGAAGGCGCTCGACAACGAGCTGATCCGGCTCGCCGCCGACGCCCTGGCCGCGTCCGACGCCACCGACGCCCACCCGGTGCGCGCCCAGGTCGCCATCCGCAACATCAACCGCACCGTCGGCACCATGCTCGGCCACGAGGTGACCCGGAAGTTCGGCGGCGCGGGCCTGCCCGACGACACCGTCGACATCACCTTCACCGGCTCGGCGGGCCAGTCCTTCGGCGCCTTCGTCCCGCGCGGGGTCACCCTCCGCCTGGAGGGCGACGCCAACGACTACGTCGGCAAGGGCCTGTCCGGCGGCCGGATCGTGGTCCGCCCCGACCGCGGCGCCGACCACCTCGCCGAGTACAGCGTCATCGCGGGCAACACCCTCGCCTATGGCGCCACCGGCGGCGAGATGTTCCTGCGCGGCAAGGTCGGCGAGCGGTTCTGCGTCCGCAACTCCGGTGCCCTGGTGGTCTCCGAGGGCGTGGGCGACCACGGCTGCGAGTACATGACCGGCGGCCACGCCGTCGTCCTCGGCGAGACCGGCCGCAACTTCGCGGCCGGCATGTCCGGCGGCGTCGCCTACGTCATCGACCTGGACCGCGACCACGTCAACGCGGGCAACCTGGACGCCGTCCGGCCGCTCGACGACGCCGACCGGACCTGGCTGCACGACGTGGTGCGCCGGCACCGGGAGGAGACCGGCTCCACCGTCGCCGAGAAGCTCCTCGCCGAGTGGGACACGGCCGTGGAGCGCTTCAGCAAGATCATCCCCAGCACGTACCAGGCAGTGCTCGCCGCCAAGGACGCCGCCGAGCGAGCCGGGCTCTCCGAGTCCGAGACCCACGAGAAGATGATGGAGGCGGCGATCAATGGCTGACCCGAAGGGCTTTCTGAACCACGGCCGCGAACTCGCCCCGACCCGCCCGGTCCCCGAGCGCGTCAAGGACTGGAACGAGGTCTACGTCCCCGGCTCGCTGCTGCCCATCATCAGCAAGCAGGCGAGCCGGTGCATGGACTGCGGCATCCCGTTCTGCCACAACGGCTGCCCGCTGGGGAACCTCATCCCCGAGTGGAACGACTACGCCTACCGCGAGGACTGGGCGGCGGCGAGCGAACGCCTGCACGCGACGAACAACTTCCCCGAGTTCACCGGCCGGCTGTGCCCGGCCCCCTGCGAGTCGGCGTGCGTGCTCGGCATCAACCAGCCGCCGGTGACCATCAAGAACGTCGAGGTCTCCATCATCGACAAGGCGTGGGCGGCCGGTGACGTCGCCCCGCGGGTCCCCGAACGGCTCTCCGGCAAGACCGTCGCCGTCGTCGGCTCCGGTCCGGCCGGTCTGGCCGCCGCCCAGCAGCTGACCCGGGCCGGCCACACCGTCGCCGTCTACGAGCGGGCCGACCGCATCGGCGGCCTGCTGCGGTACGGCATCCCCGAGTTCAAGATGGAGAAGCGGCACATCAACCGCCGCATCGAGCAGATGCGCGCGGAGGGCACCAAGTTCCGCACCGGCATCGAGATCGGCCGCGACATGCCGGCCACCGCGCTGCGCAAGCGCTACGACGCGGTCGTCCTGGCGGTCGGCGCCACGACCGCCCGCGACCTGCCGGTGCCGGGCCGCGACCTCAAGGGCATCCACCAGGCCATGGAGTACCTGCCGCTGGCCAACAAGGTGCAGGAGGGCGACTACGTCGCCCCGCCGATCACCGCCGAGGGCAAGCACGTCGTCGTGATCGGCGGCGGTGACACCGGCGCGGACTGCGTGGGCACCGCCCACCGCCAGGGCGCCGCCTCCGTCACCCAGCTGGAGATCATGCCCCGCCCCGGTGAGGAGCGGGACCCGGCGGCCCAGCCCTGGCCGACCTTCCCCATGCTCTACAAGGTGACGTCCGCGCACGAGGAGGGCGGTGAGCGGGTCTACTCGGTCTCCACCACCCACTTCGAGGGCGACGCGGACGGCAACGTCCAGTGGCTGCACCTGACCGAGGTCGAGTTCACCGGCGGCCGGCCGGTCCCGAAGCCGGGCACCGAGCGCAAGATCCCCGCCCAGCTGGTCACCCTCGCCATGGGCTTCACCGGAACCGACCGGGACAACGGACTGGTGGAACAGTTCGGCCTGGAACTCGACGAGCGGGGTAACATCGCCCGGGACGCCGACTTCCAGACGAACGTGCCCGGCGTGTTCGTGGCCGGTGACGCCGGACGCGGACAGTCGCTCATCGTGTGGGCGATCGCCGAGGGCCGCTCGGCCGCGCGGGGCTGCGACCGCCTCCTCACGGGGGCGAGCGACCTGCCGGCACCGATCCGGCCGACCGACCGCGCGCTGGCGGTCTGACGGCCCGCACCGGGACCTGACGGTCCCTCACATCCGTGACGTACAACGGCGTACGGCCACAGACGGCGCCCGCCCCCGTCCCCGACCGGACACCGGGGCGGGCGCCGTAGCACGTTCCCGGGGCCAGGACCCGGCTCAGGTCACCTCGTAGGACGTGCCGTACATCTCCCACTCCAGCGGGGTGTCGAGGTCCAGGTTCCCCTCGTCCAGGAAGTGGCGCTGGGCGGTGACCCTGCTGGTGTCGTGCGCGGGGTGCAGCCGGTTCATGGCCTTCCGGCGGACGTCCAGGAACACCGAGAGGTACGCCTCCTCGTCGCCCCCGTCGGCCGGGGGATCCGCCCGGCGCAGCGCCGCCGCGCGGATGCCGCCGAAGCTGGTGGGGCCGTCACCGGGGCCGTGGTAGACCATCGCGTCGTAGTACACGAACTGGCCCAGCGCGGACAGCCCGTCCCGCTCGGCGCGGCGCACCGCCGGACCGAAGTACACGGCGTCGCGCTCGGCGTCCTGCGCGGCGCGGAACGCGGGCCGCTCGGCCTCCGCCTTCCAGGCCGCGGGGAAGCCCGGGTCCAGCCCCTCGTGCGAGTCCGTGCCGTCGACCGCGCGCAGGGCGGGCAGGTACCGGGCGAGGCCGTTGCCGGGATGGTCCGCCGTGTACTTCTCGACCAGGGTCAGCAGGTCGTGGGTGCCGGTGCAGAAGCCGATGATGCCCGCCGTGTAGCCCTGGCCGTCGCCGATGTCCTCGACGTAGCCGTAGGCGCTGCGCCAGTCCAGCGTCCCGTTCTCCGCGCTCGCCACGATCTGCTGGGCCAGTTCCTTCTTCGCCGGACTCGACAGGCCCACCCCGTCCGTCTCCCTCCCGGCGGCGCCGCTTCCGGCCGACGAGCATCCCGACACCGCGACGACGACCACGCACAGGGCCGTGAGCAGGGCACGTTTCATGCGCCCAGCCTACGGAGCCGCCCCGTTCGGACGGCGTGAACGTCCCGTCCCGCGAGGGCGGGCGGGCCGGGCGCGGGCGGGCCGCTTCAGGTGTCGCACTCCAGCACCGTCCGGCACAGACCGCAGCGGGCCCGCACCCGCCCCCGCACCGGCACCCGGATGCGCTGCCGGCAGGTCGGGCAGGGGAAGGACACCTTCAGGGGGCCGTGGTCGTCCGGCGCGAACCGGTAGGGGACGTCGGACGAGGCGGGCGGGCCGGCCCGCTGCTCTTGGGCCTGCCGGCGGTCACGGGCGTACCGGCGGCGGCCCACCCAGCCGGCCGCCGTCAGCGGCGGCTGCTGCCCGTCCCGCCGGGCCAGCGCCAGGCCCTTGCCGTACGCCGTGTACGCCTGGGCGCTGGTGAACCACACCGACGGGTCCTCGCCGAAGAACAGCGACCGCTTCGCCAGCACGTACCCGAACTCCTCCGGCGTGAGGTACCCCAGCTTCTGCGAGGACGCCCCGTCCTCGCGGAACGCGTCCAGCAGCAGCCACCCCGCCCCCAGGTAGGTCGCCGCCGTGTCGGTGAGGATCTCGTTCTCCCGTGTGGTGGGGAAGGACAGCCCCAGGCGGTGCAGGTACACGTGCATCACCTCGTGCGCCAGCGCCGCCCCGATGTCCCGCCGATGCGTGCGGAACCGGTCGTTCAGCTCCACGAAGTACTCGGGCCCCGCCGTCAGTTCGACGTTCGCCGCGTGCGTCATCGCGCGGAAGCCGACGATCAGCCGCGCCTCGGGCAGCCGGTAGTGGCGCACCAGTTCCCGGGCCACCCGCTGCGCGCCCAGATGCAGGTCGTCGGTGTCGCAGAACGCCACGTCGGCCGGGGCGACACTCGTCGAGAACGTCCGGACCGTGTCCGGGGTGAGCCGCCGGTACAGCGCCGTGATGGCCTCCCGCACCGTCTCCAGGTGCGGGAAGCCGTGCTCGACCGGACCGCCGTTCGCCACGCCTCACCCCCGCGGACGTCCTGAACCCTGTTCCACTGTACGGTCCGGCCCGTCCCGCGCACCCCCGCCGCCGCCCGCCCCGGCACCCCGCACACGGTGCGCCGCCCGCCGCCCGTGACCAGTCGGCGGACCGTCCCGGCCCCGGGCGCCCCCGGCCCGTAGGCTGACGCCCCATGACCACCAGCTCCACCGGTACCGAAGACGTCGACCCCGCCGTGCGCGCGGAACTCACCCGGCTGCGCGACAGCATCGACAACATCGACGCCGCCGTCGTCCACATGCTCGCCGAGCGCTTCAAGTGCACCCAGCAGGTCGGCCGGCTCAAGGCCGAGCACCGGCTGCCGCCCGCCGACCCGGCCCGGGAGGCCCGGCAGATCGCCCGGCTGCGCGACCTCGCGGAGAACGCCCGGCTCGACCCGGCCTTCGCGGAGAAGTTCCTGAACTTCATCGTCGCCGAGGTGATCCGCCACCACGAACGCATCGCCGAGGACACCGCGGGCGCCACCGGCCGCCCGGCGGGCTGAACCGCCGGACGCCGCCGCCCGCCCGGCGGGCTGAACCGCCGGACGCCGCCGCCCGCCCGGCTGACCGCGGGAGCCGCTGACCGCCGCCCGCCCGCCCGGCCGGCCGCCGGCGCCACCACCCCCTCCGGGCGCCCGACCGCGGGCGCCCTTCCCCGGGGAGTGACAGGAGCGCGTGCGCGGGGCATCCTATGGGCACTCCTTGTCAGCCGGCGGACACCTTCCGTCAGCGCCCGGCCGAGACTCCGGTCCCCTTACGAGGAGGGACGTCCGCCATGCCCCGGGATGCCAGGATCCTCATCGTCGACGGCCACGACGACACCCTGTACGCGCTGGAGAGCGCCCTCGCCCCGCTGGGCCGCCCCCTGGGCCGGGCCACCACCGGCGAGGCGGCCTTGAAACAACTGCTGCGCGGGAACGTCGGACTGGTCCTGCTCAACCTGCGCCTCCCCGGCACCGGCGGCCTGGACGTGGTCGGCTACATGCGGCGCCTGGAACAGACCCAGCACATCCCGGTCGTGCTGCTCACCGCGCACGGCCGCGACCGCGAGTTCGGCGCCGCCGCCTACGCCCTCGGCGTCGCCGACGTGGTCGCCAAGCCCGTCGACCCCTGGACCCTGCGCATCAAGGTCCGCCACCTCTACGACGCGCACCAGCGCCGCCTCGCCCTCGAACGCGAACTGCGCGACCTGCGGGCCCGCCTCGCCCCGGTCCCCGCGACCGCCCGCCCGGCCCTGCCGCACCCGCACCCGCACCCCCACCTGCCCCCCGGACATCCCACGGGGGCGCACGGGGAGCTCGCACCGGACCGGACATAGGCCGCGTACCGGACCGACCCTGTGCCGTGCCGACGCCATCGGGCAGCATGGCCTGCATGTCCGTACTGACGCGCGACGAAGCGCAGAACCGAGCACAGCTCCTCGACGTCCACCGGTACACCGTCGAACTCGACCTGACCGTCGGGGAGGAGACCTTCGACTCCCGCACCGCGATCTCCTTCACCGTTCTCGCGGACCGGGACGCCACGGACACCTTCGTCGAGGTCAAGCCCGCCGAACTGCGCTCCGTCACCCTCGACGGACAACCCCTCGACCCCGGGATCCTGGACGGCAACCGCCTGCCGCTGAAGGGTCTCGCCCCCGGCGGGCACGAACTCCGCGTCGACGCGCGCATGCGCTACTCCCGCACCGGTGAGGGCATGCACCGCTTCACCGACCCCACCGACGGCGAGACCTACGTCTACACCCAGCTCTTCCTGGACGACGTGCAGCGCGTGTTCGCCGCGTTCGACCAGCCCGACCTCAAGGCCGTCTTCGAGCTGAGCATCACCGCCCCGCCCGCCTGGACCGTCCTCGCCAACGGCGTCACCGAACACCTCGGCGACGGCCGCTGGCGGGCCGCCCCCACCCCGCTCATCCCCACCTACCTCGTCGCCGTCGCCGCCGGCCCCTGGCACAGCGTCCGCGCCGAACACCGCGGCCTGCCCTTCGGCCTGCACTGCCGCCGCTCGCTGGCCCCCCACCTCGACGCCGACGCCGACGAACTCCTCGACATCACCCGCGCCTGCTTCGACCGCTACCACGAGAAGTTCGAGGAGCCCTACCCCTTCGACTCCTACGACCAGGCGTTCGTCCCCGAGTTCAACGCCGGCGCCATGGAGAACCCGGGCCTGGTCACCTTCCGCGACGAGTTCGTCTACCGCTCCGCCGTCACCGACACCGAGCGCCAGACCCGCGCCATGGTCATCGCCCACGAGATGGCCCACATGTGGTTCGGCGACCTCGTCACCCTCACCTGGTGGGACGACATCTGGCTCAACGAGTCCTTCGCCGAGTACATGGGCTACCAGATCACCTCCGAGGCCACCCGGTTCACCGACACCTGGACGGACTTCGGCGTCGCCCGCAAGACCTGGGGCTACGACGCCGACCAGCGCCCCTCCACCCACCCCGTCGCCCCCGAGCACGTCGAGGACACCGCCTCCGCGCTGCTCAACTTCGACGGCATCTCCTACGCCAAGGGCGCCTCCGCCCTGCGCCAGCTCGTCGCCTGGCTGGGCGAGAAGGACTTCCTGGCCGGCATCAACGTCCACTTCTCCCGGCACCGCTTCGCCAACGCCACCCTGGCGGACTTCATCGACTCCCTGGCCGCCGCCACCGACCGCGACGTCCACGCCTGGGCCGACGCCTGGCTGCGCACCACCGGCGTCGACCGGCTCACCGCCGACGTCGACTCCCGCCCCGGCCAGTGGACCCTCGCCCTCGGCCGCGACGGCCACCGGCCGCACCGCGTCACCGTCGGCGTCTACGATCGCGACCTCGGCGGCGGACGCGCCCTGGTCCTGCGGGAACGCTTCGAGACCGACGTCCCCGCGGACGCCGGCCCGGTGACCCGCCCCGGCACCCACCCCGCCCTCGTCGTGCCCAACGACCTGGACCTCACCTACGCCAAGATCCGCCTCGACGACACCTCCCTCGAAACGGTGCTGCGCGGCCTGTCCGGCATCCCCGACGCCCTCACCCGGGCCGTCGTGTGGAACTCCCTGCGCGACATGGTCCGCGACGGCGAACTCGCCCCCGGCGACTACCTCGCCACCGCCTGCGCCCACCTGCCCGAGGAGACCGATCTGGCGCTGGTGCAGGGCGTCCTGGCGTTCACCGCCACCCACGTCACCGACCGCTACCTCGCTCCCGACCGGCGGCCCGCCGCGCTCGGCGCCCTCACCGGCCTGTGCCGCGACCTCCTGCGCCGCACCGAGGACGGCGACCACCCCGGCCTGCGGCTGATCGCCGTGCGGCACTTCATCGACGCCGCCGCGCACCCCGAGACCATCACCACCTGGCTCGACGACGGCACCGTCCCCGGCGGCCCCGAACTCGACCCCGAGCTGCGCTGGCGGATCCTCGCCCGCCTCGCCGTCCTCGGTGCCACCGACGAGGCGGCCATCGCCGCCGAACTGGAACACGACCCGAGCGCCACCGGGCAGGAGGGCGCCGCCCGCTGCCGCGCCGCCCTGCCCGACGAGGACGCCAAGGCCCGCGCCTGGCAGGCCATGTTCGCCTCCGACGACCTGTCGAACTACCTGTTCACCGCCACCGCCCGGGGCTTCTGGCAGCCCGAACAGGCCGACCTGGTCCGCCCGTACGTGGCCCGCTACTACGAGGACGTGGTGCCGCTCGCGGCCCGCCGCGGCCCCGCCATCGCCGAGGCCGCCGGCCACTGGGCGTTCCCGGCCCACGCCGTCGACGCCGAGCACCTGGGCCTGGGCGAGCGGTGCCTGCGCGAGGGCGACCCGGTGCCCGCCCTGCGCCGCAGGCTCACCGACCAACTCGACGACCTCGCCCGCGCCCTGCGCGTCCAGGAGGCGTGACGGGGGCGGGCACCCGGGCCCGGCGGCACCGCCCGGGGCGGGCGGGGGGTCTGGGGCCGGGCACCCCCGCCGGCGCGGCCTCCGGCCTCCCGGACGGGGCGCCGCGGGGGACCGGCATCCTCTGCGCGGTGACCTCTCAACGGCGGGGGCCGACGGCCGGGGCGTCCCGGGACCGTGCCGCCGCCGTGGCCGGGTGCCGGTGACGCCGTCGGCCCCCCGGGCCGACGTGAGCCACCGCTTCCGCGGGCCCGCCCGCTGACCGGCCCGCTGTGGAGACGGGGGAGACCACTGTGGGAACGGGAAAGACCGCTGTGGGAACGGGCGTGAGCTGACACAGTGGGCGTATGGCCACCCCCCACGACGGACGCCCGGCGCCGCGGTCCGGTACGTACGGCACGCCCGCGGCCCCCCACCTCGCCGTGCGCGGGGAGGCCCGTCTCGACGTCGCCCCCGAACTCGCCCGCCTCGACATCACCGTCGGCGCCCGGGGCCGCGACCGGCGCGCCACCCTCGACGACCTGACCCGCCGCAACGCCACGGCCCTCGACCTCGTCAGGTCCTACGGTGACGGCGTCGAGCGCCTGGAGACCGGCAGTCTCACCGTGACGCCGGAACTCGGCCCCCGGGGCCGGGGCGAGCGCGTCCGCAGTCACCACGGCACGGTCCGTCTCGCCGCCGAGCTGAGCGACTTCACCGTGCTGGGGGACCTCGCCACCCGTCTCGCCGACCTGGAGCTGACCCGTGTCGAGGGCCCCTGGTGGTCCCTGCGGCCCGACTCGCCCGCCCACCGCCGGGCCCGGCAGGAGGCGGTCCACGACGCGGTCCGGCGGGCCCGTGAGTACGCCGAGGCCCTGGGCACCGCCCTCGACGCCCTCGTGGAGCTGGCCGACTCCGGCGTCCCGGACGTGAGGCACCCGGAGTCCTTCGCCGGGATGCGGTCGCGCGGCTTCGCCCGCTCCGCCGCCGGCGAGGAGCCGCCGCCCCTGGACCTGGAGCCGCAGCGGCAGCGGGTCCACGCGGAGGTCACGGCCCGCTTCACCCTGGTGCCGCCGGACCTCTAACCAGGCCCCGTGCCGGAATTCCGTACCGCGATCCGGCGCCGGCGTGCTCGTCCGAGCGTCCTGGCGCACATGTCGAAGGGTGTCGGCAACGCTTCACCGAGGCGCTTTCGAACCGTCACGGGACGCCACGTGCCTACTGGACGGTAAGCCATAGGCTCGTACCATGCGCCGAGCGAAAATCGTCTGCACCCTGGGCCCCGCCACCGATGCCTACGACCGGATCAAGGACCTGGTCGACGCGGGAATGGACGTGGCCCGTTTCAACCTCAGCCACGGCAGTCACGCCGAGCACGAGGAGCGCTACCGACGGGTGCGCAAGGCCGCCGACGAGACCGGTCGCAGCGTGGGACTCCTGGCCGATCTCCAAGGCCCGAAGATCCGGCTCGGCGAGTTCGCCGAGGGGCCGGTACTTCTCGAACGCGGTGACTCCTTCACCATCACCGTGGAGGAGGGCGCCGAGGGCGACCGGCACCGGTGCGGCACCACCTACGCGGGCCTCGCCGACGACGTCACCCCGGGCGAGCGCATCCTCGTCGACGACGGCAGGGTCACCCTCGAAGTCACCGCCGTGGAAGGGCCGGAGGTCCGCACGACGGTCGTGGAGGGCGGGGTCGTCTCCGACCACAAGGGCCTCAACCTGCCCGGCGTCGCCGTGTCCGTCCCGGCCCTGTCCAAGAAGGACGAGGACGACCTCCGCTGGGCCCTGCGGACCGGATTCGACATCATCGCGCTCTCCTTCGTCCGCAGCGGCCGGGACATCAAGGAGGTCCACCGCATCATGGACGAGGAGGGCCGTCGCCTTCCGGTCGTCGCGAAGATCGAGAAGCCCCAGGCGGTCGAGAACATCGACGACATCGTGGCCGCCTTCGACGCCATCATGGTGGCGCGCGGGGACCTCGGCGTCGAGATGCCCCTCGAACTCGTCCCCATCGTGCAGAAGCGCGCCATCAAGCTGGCCCAGCGCAACGCCAAACCGGTCATCGTCGCCACACAGATGCTCGACTCGATGATCGACCACGTCCGGCCCACCCGTGCCGAGGCGTCGGACGTGGCGAACGCGGTCATCGACGGCACGGACGCCGTGATGCTCTCCGGCGAGACCAGCGTCGGCAAGCACGCCACGGAGACCGTCCGCACCATGGCCCGCATCATCGAGGCCGCCGAGGAGGACATCCTCGCCAAGGGGCTGCCGCCGCTGACCGACCGCAACAAGCCCCGCACCCAGGGCGGGGCGATGGCCCGCGCGGCGGCCGAGATCGGCGACTTCCTGGGCGCCCGCTTCCTCGTCGCCTTCACCCAGTCCGGCGACACCGCCCGCCGCCTGTCCCGCTACCGCTCGCCGATCCCGCTGCTCGCCTTCACCCCGGACCCGGCCACCCGGTCCCAACTCAGCCTGTCCTGGGGGGTGGAGACCTTCCTGGGCCCGCACGTGGAGTCCACCGACGCCATGGTCGACCAGGTGGACGAGATGCTGCTGAAGTACGCCCGGTGCGAGAAGGGGGAGACGGCCGTCATCACGGCGGGCTCCCCGCCGGGGGTCTCCGGCTCCACCAACCTGGTCCGCGTCCACCACATCGGCGAGGACGACAGCCCGAAGTGAGACCCCCGGCCCCGGCAGGTCGGGGGGTGCGGTGCGGGGCATCCCGCGAGGGATCGAGGAGGGGTGCCGCGGCGCCGCGCCGGAGTTACGGGGAAGGATCCGGGGGGCCGGTCACGGGGGCGTATCGGCCCACTCCCGGGAAGAGACCTTGTAATCGGAGGAAAAGTACCCCGGGTCGGATTCGAACCGACGCTGGATGGTGTTTGAGACCATTGCCTCTACCGCTGGGCTACCGGGGCGCCCTTCGAAACGAAGGTCGGCGGTCACCCGCCGTTCACCCACCTTACCGCAGCTCGGTACGCTCTTGTCAGCAGTACCGGCCTGCCCCGCACCAAGGAGCCCACGTGAGCGCCCCCGAGTCGCCCCAGCCCGTCGACGTGCCCGATGACGACCAGTCGCACGTGCCCCCGATGACGACCCGTGTCGTCATCGCCGAGGACGAGGCGCTGATCCGGCTCGACCTCAAGGAGATGCTGGAGGAGGAGGGCTACACGGTCGTCGGCGAGGCCGGCGACGGCGAACGGGCCGTCGAACTCGCCCGGGAGCACCAGCCCGACCTGGTGATCCTCGACGTCAAGATGCCCAAGCTGGACGGCATCTCGGCGGCCGAGAAGATCGCCGAGGAGCGCATCGCGCCGGTGCTGATGCTGACCGCGTTCTCCCAGCGCGAGCTGGTGGAGCGGGCCCGGGACGCCGGGGCGATGGCGTACCTGGTGAAGCCGTTCTCCAAGAGCGACGTGGTGCCGGCGATCGAGATGGCGGTCTCCCGGTTCACCGAGCTGAAGGAGCTGGAACGCGAGGTCGCCGACCTCAGCCAGCGGCTGGAGACGCGCAAGCTGGTGGAGCGCGCCAAGTCGATCCTGCAGACCGGGTACGGGCTGACCGAGCCCGCGGCGTTCCGCTGGATCCAGAAGACCTCGATGGACCGGCGGATGTCCATGCAGCAGGTCGCCCAGGCGGTCATCGACGACGCCGAGGAGAAGAAGGCCGCCAAGGGCTGACGGACACCCGCCGGCACGCCACGAGGCCCGCGCCCCCCGAAGGGGACGCGGGCCTCGCTCTCGTGCGGTGCGGGGGTGTCAGTCCTCGCCGAGGTACGCCTTGCGCACGGACTCGTCGTGCAGCAGGTCGCGCCCGGTGCCGGACAGGACGATGTTGCCGGTCTCCATCACGTGGCCCTGGTCGGCCAGGGACAGCGCCGCCTGGGCGTTCTGCTCGACCAGCAGGATGGTGGTGCCCTGCGCCTTCAGCTCCGCGATGGTCGCCATGATCTTCTGCATCATGATCGGCGAGAGACCCATGGAGGGCTCGTCGAGCATCAGCAGCTTGGGCTGGGACATGAGGGCCCGGCCCATGGCGAGCATCTGCTGCTCACCGCCGGAGAGGGTTCCGGCGGCCTGCTTGCGGCGCTCCCCGAGGATGGGGAACAGGTCGTAGGCGCGCTTGATGTCCTTCTCGATGCCCGCCTTGTCGCTGCGCAGGAAGGCACCGAGGCGGAGGTTGTCCTCGATGGTCATGCGCGGGAAGATGTGCCGCCCCTCGGGGGAGTGGGCGAGCCCGTGGGACACGATGTCGTGGGGCGGGATCTTCTTCA
Organism: Streptomyces sp. NPDC029526; assembly: GCF_040637405.1. Taxonomy (NCBI): domain Bacteria; kingdom Bacillati; phylum Actinomycetota; class Actinomycetes; order Kitasatosporales; family Streptomycetaceae; genus Streptomyces; species Streptomyces sp. NPDC029526. The sequence goes on along the minus strand of NZ_JBEZWE010000001.1, from coordinate 223,186 downwards.
GCGACTTGCCGTTGAACCTGATCTGGCCGCCGACCGGCTTCAGCAGGCCGGACAGGGTCCGCAGGGTGGTGGTCTTCCCGGCGCCGTTGGTGCCGATGAGAGTGACCACTTCGCCGGCCTCGACCTTGAAGGAGATGCCCTTGACGGCCTGGATCTTGCCGTAGGCGACCTTGAGGTCTTCGACTTCGAGGAGTGCGGTCATCGGTCGTTCTCCTTGCCGGGCGCTGCGTCGGTGGTGGCCTCGGCGGCTGCTTCCGCCGCTTCGACCTCGGCCGCCTCCTCGGCGCCGGGGTCGTCCGCGATGGGCTCTCCGATGTAGGCGGCGATGACGCGTTCGTCGCCCTGGACGGTCGCCGGGTCGCCCTCCACCAGCTTCTGGCCCTGGACCAGGACGGCGACGCGGTCGCAGAGGTTGAAGATGAACCGCATGTCGTGCTCGATCACCAGGACCGCGATGCCCTTGTCCCGGATGGCGAACACGAGTTCTTCGGTCTCGCGGGTCTCCTGGGGGTTCATGCCCGCGGTGGGCTCGTCCAGGAGGAGCAGCCCCGGCTCGCTGGCGAGCGCGCGGGAGATCTCCAGCCGCCGCTGCTCGCCGTAGGGGAGGTTGCGGGCGAGGTGGTCGGCCTTGTCGGCGAGGCCGACGAACTCCAGCAGCTCCATGGCCCGTTCGCGGGAGGCCGCCTCGGCGCGGTGGAAGCCCGGGCCGCGCAGGAGGGCGGACCAGAGCCCTTCCTTGGTGCGGGTGTGGCGGCCGACGAGGACGTTCTCCAGCACCGTCATGTTGCCGAACAGCCGGATGTTCTGGAACGTCCGGGCGATGCCGGCGGCGGTCACCTTGAAGGACTTGGGCGGCAGGACCTTGCCCTTGTAGCGGACTTCGCCCTCGGTGGGGATGTACAGACCGGTCAGGCAGTTGAAGAAGGTGGTCTTCCCCGCGCCGTTGGGCCCGATGAGTCCGACGATCTCCCCGCTGTTCACGGTGAGGTCGACCTCGCGGACGGCGGTGAGGCCGCCGAAGCGCATGGTCACGCCGCGGGCGTCGAGGATCGTCTCGCCCTTGGCGGCGCCGGCGGACGCGCTCTTGGTGGTGGTGTCGGTTGTCATGGTGGTCAGGCCCCTGCCTTGCTGAGGACTGTCGGCGCTTCGGCATCCTCGTGGAACTCGAGCTGACGGCGCCGGTTGGGGATGAGGCCCTCGGGCCGGAAGCGCATGAGCAGGACGAGCGCGAGGCCGAAGGCGAGGAGCTGGTAGTCGCCGAGGAACTGGAGCTTGGCGGGGATGAGGTAGAGCAGCGCCGCGCCGACCAGCGGTCCGCTGATGGTGCCCATGCCGCCGAGGACGACGGCGGCCAGCAGGAAGGCGCTGTTGGGCGGGACCACGTGGGCGAACATGTACTGCTCCGGCGTCACGGTGTAGGTGACGTGCGCCTGCACCGTGCCCGCCAGGCCGGCGAGGGTGGCGCCCAGGGCGAAGGCGATCAGCTTGACCCGGAAGCCGTTGATGCCCATGGCGCGGGCCGCGGTCTCGTCCTCGCGGATGGCGACCCAGGCCCGCCCGATGCGGGAGTCGCTGCTGCGCCGGAAGACCACCACGACGACCAGCGTGATGAGCAGCATCAGCAGGAAGTAGTTGGCGAACCGGGCGATGGTGAACCCGAAGATGGTGTGCTCCTGGCCGAAGTCGAAGCCCAGGATGTTCAGGTTCGGGATCGAGGAGATGCCGTTGGAGCCGTTGGTGACGTCGGGTCCGGAGGTGCCGTCGGTGTTGAGGACGGCGATGCGGAAGATCTCACCGAAGCCCAGGGTGACGATGGCGAGGTAGTCGCCGCGCAGCCGGAGCGTCGGGGCGCCGATGAGGACACCGAAGATCATGGCGACGAAGGCGCCGAGGAGGGCGCTGGCCCAGAACGGCAGCTGGATGTCGAACGGGCTGGACGGGCTGCCGGAGACCATGGCGGCGGTGTAGGCGCCGACGCCGAGGAAGGCGACGTACCCGAGGTCCAGGAGGCCGGCCAGGCCGACGACGATGTTCAGGCCCAGGGCGACGGTGGCGAAGATCAGGATGTAGACGCCGATGGTGGCGTACTGGTCGTCGGACTGGGTGAAGGGGAAGGCCGCCGCCGCGACGAACGCACCGATCATGGTGACGTTGCGGTGCTTGGCGGTGATCGCGGAGACCCGGTTGATCAGGCCGGCCTTGAGGAGGGCCGCGAAGCCGAACCCGGCCGTGATCAGGAAGCCGATGAACAGCTCGTCGTACTCGGTGGCGATGCCGTAGGTGAAGACCAGCAGGCCCACGGCGAGGGTGGCGACGATGATGAGGATCTCGGCGTAGGAGGGCAGCGGGCGCGGGGCGCGGGTGCGGCCGGTGGCTATGGAGGCGCGCAGGACGGCGAAGCCGTCACGGGCGTCGTGGCGGAACTTCTCCCAGCCGGTGTCGTCGGGGTCGTGCGGGTCGGGCTCCGGCCGCTCGAACGGCAGGGAAAGCGCGCCCACGACGGCGACGAGGGTGGCGACCGCGGCGACCCAGGCGCCGGGCTCCAGGTTGACCAGTCCGCCGAGCGTCGCGGACATGGCGAGCACGGTGTACCAGGTCGTGCCGAGGGCGGCGAGCGCGGACAGCTTCATGGCGCTGTCCGCGCCGGCCGGCGTCAGCCACTGCAGGCCCTTGACGCCGTAGGAGGCGAGGCCGAACAGCGCGGTGAGGGCGCCGCCGATGAGGACCAGGACCTGCAGGCCGCCCGGGTAGCCGTAGACCGTCAGGTCACCGGGGAACGCGGAGGTCCACGTCCAGGCGAGGAAGGTCGACAGGACGGTGAGGACGCCACCGCCGGTGGCGAGGGCGCGGCCGACGGGCTCCGGGAGGCCGATGAGGCCCCTGGAGGGCTCGACGGCGGGGGAGTCGGGGGTCTTTGCTGTGGTGGTCTGTGTCGTCATCGGTGTCACGCCCTGTCCGCCACGCGCTCGCCGAGCAGACCCTGCGGCCTGAAGAGGAGCACGAGGATGAGGAGTACGAAGGCCCAGACGTCGGCCCAGGACTGGCTGCCGAACTGCTGCATGCCGGGGATGTCGGAGATGTAGGCGGTGGACAGCGCCTCGGCGACGCCGAGGACCAGGCCGCCGAGCATGGCGCCGTAGATGTTGCCGATGCCCCCGAGGACGGCCGCGGTGAAGGCCTTCAGACCGAGGATGAAGCCCATGCGGAAGTCGATCTGGCCGTACTTCAGGCCGTAGGCGACTCCTCCCACGGCGGCGAAGACGGCGCCGAGGGCGAACGCGATGACGATGATGCGGTCGGTGTTGACACCCATCAGCTTGGCGGTGTCCGGGTCCTGGGCGGTGGCCTGCATGCCGCGCCCGGTCCGGGTGCGCATGACGAAGTAGCCGAGGATGGCCATGCTCAGCGGGGCGGCGCAGAACAGGAAGACGTCACCGGTCTGGATGGTGACGGAGCCGAACTCGAAGGGCCCGCCGGGGATGCTGGGGAAGGTCCGGGCGGACTTCGCCTCGGGGTACCAGGCCCAGACGGCCTGCTGGAGGGCCAGCGACAGGCCGATGGCCGTGATGAGCGGCGCGAGGCGGGGTGCGCCGCGCAGGGGACGGTAGGCGAACCGTTCCGCCCCGACGGCCACGGTGGTGGCCACGATCATCGCTCCGATGATCATGAGGGGCAGGGCGATCAGCATGGAGGTGCCGTCGGGCAGGATGTAGACGTAGACCGTGAGCGCGCCGAAGGCGCCGGTCATGAAGATCTCGCCGTGGGCGAAGTTGATGAGCTGGACAATGCCGTAGACCATTGTGTAGCCGAGGGCGACCAGCCCGTACATGGATCCCAGTAGCAGGCCGTTGACCAGCTGCTGCGGCAGTTCGTTCACCGCATGTCCTCCGAGACGTTCGGAAAGTTCGACGGATGGGGCCGGATGCGAGCCGCGCGGGGCGCCAGTGGTGCGGCGCCCCGCGCGGCTCGTTGGTGCTGGGCTGGGTCAGCCGGTGAAGGTGCCGGACTTGACGTCCTTCCAGTCGCCGTTCTCGACGGCGTAGACGGTCAGCTGCTTGTTGGTGGCGTCGCCGAACTCGTCGAAGGAGACCTTGCCGGTGACTCCGTCGAAGGAGACGTTCTGCATGGCCGCGGTGACCTTCTCGCGGGCGTCGTCGGGGAGCTTGCCGTCGTTGTCCTCGACGACCTTCTTCACGGCCTCGATGATCGCCCAGGCCGAGTCGTAGGAGTAGCCGCCGTAGGCCTCGAAGTCCTCCTTGTAGCCCTCGGCCTTGTAGTTGGCCACGAACTCCTTGGCGGAGGGCAGCTCCTCGACCGGCGCGCCGACCGAGGTGGCGAGGTCGCCGGTGCCGCTGGCGCCGGCCAGCTTGATGAAGTCGGCGCTGTAGATGCCGTCGCCGCCGACCAGCGGGATCTTGGCCCCGGCGGCCTTGATCTGCTTGCTGAGCGGGCCGGCCTGCGGGTACTCGCCGCCGTAGTAGACCACGTCGGCGCCGGAGTTCTTCACCTTGGTGGCGACCGCGGAGAAGTCCTTGGTCTCGGGGTTGATGTGCTCGGTGCCGACGACCTTGCCGCCGAGCTTCTTGAACTCCTCGGTGAAGGTGGCCGCGAGGCCGGCGCCGTAGGTCTTCTTGTCGTCGATGACGAAGACCTTGCGCTTCTTGGAGTCGTTGTACAGGTACTGCGCGGCGAACGGGCCCTGGATGGCGTCCGTCGTCGACGTACGGAAGTACGACTTGTACGGACGGACCTTGTTCGTCTGCCAGTCCTGGCCCTGGGAGAGGGACGGGTTGGTGTTGGCCGGCGAGACCTGGACCAGCTTGGCGTCGTCGAAGACCTTCTGCATGGACTCGCCGACGGAGGAGTTCAGCGGGCCGACGACGCCGAGGACGTCGTCGTTGGCGACCAGCTTGGTGGCGTTCTGCTGGCCCGAGGAGGGCTGCGCCTGGTCGTCCAGCGCCTCGATCTTGAAGGTGACGCCCTCGACGACCTTCTCCTTGTTGGCGGTCTTGGCCGCGAGGTCGACGGAGTTCTTGATGCCGAGACCCAGTGCCGACAGGTCGCCGGTCAGCGGCGCGTCGACGCCGATGACGACGGTGGTGCCACCGTTCCCGGAGTCCGAGCCGCCGCCGTTGTCGTCGCGCGAGCCGCAGGCGGTGAGGGTGAGTGCTCCCGCTGCCAGCGCGGCGGTGATGGCGATGAGCGAACGTTGACGCACGATCCAGTCCTTTCCCCTGACAACCGCTTCCCGGTGGAAACGGCCGAGTCGAGCGCTGGGCCGAAATGACGAGTGACAATCGGGCGGCGCGGTGACTGGCCGTGACTCTAAGCGGGTGTGGGGAACGTGGAGGAGGGTCTGGCCAAGGCTGTGACTCTCTTGTTATGACACGACGTATTGCAGAGCGGTACTGAGTGGGGGGAACGGCGGAATTCTCGCCGTTTTGCCCTGTCCGCATCCTGAGAAACCGCAGGACCCGAGCGGGTCGGTTCAGGCGTCTCAGGGGTTTTGGTGATTACCCGAATTCGTTGCCGCAGGCGACTTGCAGGGCCCGGGAGAGGTCCCGTGCGTAGCGCGGGCCGAGGATGAAGCTGTGGTCCTGCAGGGCACGCGCATTACGTAGAGTGACGTCCAGAAATGGGAGCCCGGCATTCCGTGGGACATTTCCACAATCGTTCACGCGGAGAGTGATCATGATCTTGCGCGAGGGGCCCGCTTTTGTCCGGAAAGGCGTGCGTGGGGTGGAGGTCACCGAACCCCCCTCGTATGGCTGGGAAATACGCGAGACGGTGACCGGAGGGCCGGAATCCACTTCGATCTCCACCTGGAAAGTGAAGATCCGAAAGGGTGTTCTTCCTTCGGATTCCTCTCCCGAAGTGGCTTCTGGCCGTGATTCCCGGTAGGAGAGGGTGGTCACCTGCGCGGGGAACGGCGGCGGCGCCGACGGTGCCGGAACGGGGCGCGTGGCGTACAGCAGGACGCCTCCCGCCAGGACGGCCGAGGCGGCGCACGCGCCCGCCAGAGCCCGACGGTGACGCCTCGACAGCCGTACGGCAGCCGACAGTCGGGCGCTACGGCGGGCGGGGGCGGCGTCGTGCACCCGGGTGCCCTCACCGGGTTCGACGGGGCCGACGCCGCTCATCACCAGGGCCTCTCGGCCGGCCCGTCGCCCCGGTGACGGTCGGCGCACGCCTCACGCACCCGACGGTCGATCAACCGGTGCGCCGCAGACCGTCCCTGACGGCGTTTCACCGGTCCCGCGGCGGCCACCGCCGCGCGCAGGATGTCGTACTGGCCGTTGGACAGGCCCATGGACTGGTAGTCGCCGTACGCGGTGCCGTCCAGCACCTTCCGGGACCAGTGGGCCACGAGCCGCACGCACACGTCCTCGGCGGATGTCGCCGACGCCGGCCCCGGCCGGGAGGGGGAGGGAGGGGGCGCGGGAGCCGGCGACGCCGCGGCGCGTTCCGGACCGGGAGCAGCGCAGCCGGCCGCCGAGGCACCCGCCAGGAGCACCGCCGCGAGCACGGCGGCTCCCGCCCCCGTGCCGGGCCGCCCACGGCCTCCCCGCTCCATGGCTGAAGACGCTAGAGCGCCCGCCGCTCAGCGGCAACAAGGGGGCGCGGGACGCGTGGGGTTGGGGCAGCCCCCGCACCGTCGCATCCGCCGCCGAGGCACCCGGAGGTTCCGGCGGGAGGGACACGGAGCGTCACGAGGACGACGAGGGCGACGAGGACGACGAGGACGAGGACGACGACGAGGACGAGGACGACGACGAGGACGGCGAGGGGGTGCGGGGCGCCGTGTGCCCCGCACCCCCGGGGTGTGCGGTGTCCGCGTGGCGGCCGGGCCGCCGGGCGGTCAGCCCGTCGCGCCGACCCGCTCCTGGTCACTGGGGTTCACGTCCCGCAGCAGGCAGGTCAGGCGGGCCGTGCACACCCGCTTGTCCGCCTCGTCGGTGATCACGATCTCGTAGGTCGCCGTGGACCGGCCGCGGTGCACGGGCGTGGCCACACCCGTCACCAGTCCCGACCGCACCCCGCGGTGGTGCGTGCAGTTGAGGTCCACGCCCACCGCGATCTTGGAGACCCCGCCGTGCAGCATCGAACCCACCGACCCCAGCGTCTCCGCCAGGACGGCCGAGGCCCCGCCGTGCAGCAGTCCGTACGGCTGGGTGTTGCCCTCCACGGGCATCGTCCCCACGACCCGCTCGGCCGACGCCTCGACGATCTGCACGCCCATCCGGTTGCCCAGGTGGCCCGCCGAGAAGAGCGCCTGCAGGTCCACGCCGAGGGCGGCGTACTCGTCGATGACCTCGCTCGGGAACTTCACGTTCTGCTGCTCACCCATGGGCCGGGCTCCGTTCGTCGTCGTCAACTGCGGCCACCGCACGGCACACCGGGCGCCGGGTCGGGCCGCACCGCACCGCGTGGTCGCTGAGCAAACGCTCAGTCGGTCGCCGATTGTTCCAGACGGACCACCACGGACTTGCTGGCCGGGGTGTTGCTGGTGTCCGCGGTGGCGTCCAGCGGCACCAGGACGTTCGTCTCCGGGTAGTACGCGGCGGCGCAGCCCCGGGCCGTCGGGTAGTGCACGACCCGGAAGCCGGGCGCCCTGCGCTCCACCCCGTCCTTCCACTCCCCGACCAGGTCGACGTACCAGCCGTCCGCGTGCCCCAGCGCCCGCGCGTCCTCCGGGTTGACCAGCACCACCCGGCGGCCGTTCTTGATGCCCCGGTAGCGGTCGTCCAGGCCGTAGATGGTGGTGTTGTACTGGTCGTGCGAGCGCAGCGTCTGCAGCAGCAGCCGCCCCTCGGGCACCTTCGGGTACTCCACCGGCGCGGCCGTGAAGTTGGCCTTGCCGGTGGCCGTCGGGAAGCGGCGCTCGTCGCGCGGCGCGTGCGGGAGCGCGAAGCCGCCCGGGCGGGCGACCCGCGCGTTGAAGTCCTCGAAGCCGGGGACCACGCGGGCGATGCGGTCGCGGATCGTCGCGTAGTCCTTCTCGAACTCCTCCCACGGCACCACGCTGTCCGCGCCGAGCACCCGGCGCGCCAGCCGGCACACGATCGCCGGCTCCGACAGCAGCCGCGGGCCGGCCGGTTCCAGCCGCCCGCGCGAGGCGTGCACCATGCCCATCGAGTCCTCGACGGTCACGAACTGCTCGCCGCCGTCCTGGACGTCGCGCTCCGTGCGCCCGAGGGTCGGCAGGATCAGCGCCCGCGCGCCGGTGACGGTGTGCGAGCGGTTCAGCTTCGTCGACACGTGCACCGTCAGCCGGGCCCGGCGCATCGCGGCCTCGGTGACCTCCGTGTCGGGGGAGGCGGAGACGAAGTTGCCGCCCATGGCGAAGAACACCTTCGCCTGTCCGTCGCGCAGGGCGCGGATGGCCCGCACGACGTCGTAGCCGTGCTCGCGGGGCGGCGCGAAGCCGAACTCCTTCTCCAGGGCGTCCAGGAAGGCCGGCGCGGGACGCTCGAAGATGCCCATGGTGCGGTCGCCCTGCACGTTGGAGTGGCCGCGCACCGGGCACACGCCCGCGCCCGGACGGCCGATGTTGCCGCGCAGCAGCAGGAAGTTGACGATCTCCCGGATCATCGGCACGGAGTGCTTGTGCTGGGTCAGGCCCATCGCCCAGCACACGATGATCCGCTCCGACTCCAGGACCATCCGCAGGCACCGCTCGATGTCCTCGCGCGTCAGCCCGGTGGCCGTCAGCGCCTCGTCCCAGTCGGCGGCGCGCGCGGTCTCGGCGAACTCCTCGAAACCGTGCGTGTGCTCCCGCACGAACTCCTCGTCCACCGCGCCGGGCGTCTGCAGGATCAGCTGGTTCAGCACCCGGAAGAGAGCCTGGTCGCCGCCGAGCCGGATCTGCAGGAACAGGTCGTTCAGCGGGGCGCCGGTGGTCAGGCCCTTGGCGGTCTGCGGGTTCTTGAACCGCTCCAGTCCGGCCTCGGGCAGCGGGTTGACGCTGATGATCCGCGCGCCGTTCGCCTTCGCCTTCTCCAGGGCGGACAGCATGCGCGGGTGGTTCGTGCCCGGGTTCTGGCCCGCCACGATGATCAGGTCGGCCCGGTACAGGTCCTCCAGCAGCACGCTGCCCTTGCCGACGCCGATCGTCTCGGACAGGGCCGAGCCGGACGACTCGTGGCACAGGTTGGAACAGTCGGGCAGGTTGTTGGTGCCCAGTTCGCGGGCGAACAGCTGGTAGAGGAAGGCCGCCTCGTTGCTGGTGCGGCCGGAGGTGTAGAAGACGGCCTCGTCGGGGGAGGACAGGGCGTCGATCTCCTCGGCGACGATGTCGAAGGCCCGCTCCCAGGTGACCGGCTCGTAGTGGTCACCGCCCTCGGGCAGGTACATGGGGTGGGTCAGCCGCCCCTGCTGGCCGAGCCAGTAGCCGCTGCGGCCGGCCAGGTCGGACACCGGGTGTGCGGCGAAGAACTCCGGCGTGACCCGGCGCAGCGTGGCCTCCTCGGCCACCGCCTTCGCACCGTTCTCGCAGAACTCCGCCCGGTGCCGGTGCTCCGGCTCGGGCCAGGCGCAGCCCGGGCAGTCGAAGCCGTCCTTCTGGTTGACGCTGAGCAGCGTCAGGGCGGTGCGCCGCACGCCCATCTGCTGGTGCGCCATGCGCAGCGTGTGCCCGATCGCGGGGAGCCCGGCGGCCGCCCGCTTCGGCTCGGTCACCTGCGGCGCGTCCTGAACCGGATCGCCCTTGGGCGGTTGCGTGGCCATCGCGCACTCCCCTTCGCGTACACGTGAGACGTCCCACTGTCGATCCTCGCACGTCGCGGACCGGAGCAGCGGGGCCGTGCGCGGGCGGGCGCCGGGGCAGCGGGCGGGCGCCCGGGCGCGGAAGGAGGCGTCGGGCGGTGGGAGAGCCGTCGCGGGCCCCGTGCGGGGTGCGCCGCGGGAACGTCCGGGGCGTGCTGCGGGCCCGTGCGGGGTGCGCCGCCCCGGGCCCGTGCGGGCTGCGCCGCGAGCCCGTGCGGCGCCTGCTGGGGGGAGGCGAAGGCGGGCGGCGACCGGCGGGCGCGCCTCCGTGGGCGGGCGGCGCGGCGGCCTGGGGAGACGGTGGCCCCCGGCCGGATCCGGGGGTGGCCCGCGGCGCGGGTACGTCGACCGCGGCGACGGGGTGGGGGCTCGTCGCGGGGCGCGGCGGGTCCGGCTGTCGGTGGGGCGTGGCAGGATCGGGGGCGTGGCAGAGACAGCATCGAAGAAGACCGACCAGACCTCCGGCGCCGACCGTCCCCGGCTGATGCTCATGGACGGGCATTCGCTGGCCTACCGCGCGTTCTTCGCGCTGCCCGCGGAGAACTTCACCACCGCGACCGGCCAGCCGACGAACGCGATCTACGGCTTCGCCTCGATGCTGGCCAACACCCTGCGTGACGAGGCGCCCACGCACTTCGCGGTGGCCTTCGACGTCTCCCGCAAGACGTGGCGCTCCGAGGAGTTCACCGAGTACAAGGCGAACCGCTCCAAGACCCCCGACGAGTTCCGGGGCCAGGTCGAGCTGATCGGCGAACTGCTCGACGCGATGCACGCCCAGCGCTTCGCCGTCGAGGGTTTCGAGGCCGACGACGTCATCGCCACGCTCGCCACCCAGGCCGAGGCCGAGGGCTTCGAGGTCCTGATCGTCACCGGCGACCGGGACTCCTTCCAGCTGGTGTCCGAGCACACCACGGTGCTGTACCCCACCAAGGGCGTCTCCGAGCTGACCCGGTTCACCCCCGAGAAGGTCGTCGAGAAGTACGGGCTGACGCCCGCCCAGTACCCGGACTTCGCCGCGCTGCGCGGCGACCCCTCCGACAACCTGCCCGGCATCCCCGGCGTCGGCGAGAAGACGGCCGCGAAGTGGATCAACCAGTTCGGCTCCTTCGCGCAGCTCGTCGAGCGGGTCGACGAGGTCAAGGGCAAGGCCGGGCAGAACCTGCGCGACCACCTGGAGGCGGTCAAGCTCAACCGCCGCCTGACCGAGCTGGAGCGGCAGGTCGAGCTGCCCAAGGGCGTCGCCGACCTGGCGAGGATCCCGTACGACCGCAAGGCCGTCGCGATGCTCCTGGACACCCTGGAGATCCGCAACCCGTCGCTGCGCGAGCGCCTGTTCGCCGTCGACCCGGGCGCCGAGGAGGCCGAGGCCACCCCGGTCGTCACGGAGGGCGTGGAGCTGGACGGCAGCGTGCTGGGCGCCGGCGAGCTGGCCGGCTGGCTCACCGAGCACGGCACCGCACCGCTCGGCGTCGCCACCGTCGACACCTGGGCGCTGGGCACCGGCTCCGTCGCGGAGGTCGCGCTGGCCTCGGCCGACGGACCGGCCGCCTGGTTCGACCCGGCCGAGCTGGACGAGGGCGACGAGCGCGCCTTCGCCGCCTGGCTCGCCGACGCGGACCGGCCCAAGGTGTTCCACAACGCCAAGGGCGCGATGCGGGTCTTCGCCGAGCACGGCTGGACCATCGAGGGCGTCACCATGGACACCGCGCTGGCCGCCTACCTGGTCAAGCCCGGCCGCCGCTCCTTCGACCTGGACGCGCTGTCCCTGGAGTACCTGCACCGCGAGCTGGCCCCCGCCGCGGCGGCCGACGGCCAGCTGGCGTTCGGCGCGGACGACGCCGCCGAGGCCGAGGCGCTCATGGTGCAGGCCCGCGCGGTGGTGGACCTCGGCGAGGCGTTCCGCACCCGTCTCGACGAGGTGGGCGCGGCCGACCTGCTCCGGGACATGGAACTGCCCACGTCGGCCCTGCTCGCCCGCATGGAACGGCACGGCATCGCCGCCGACCGCGCCCACCTGGAGGCCATGGAGCAGATGTTCGCGGGCGCCGTGCAGCAGGCCGTGAAGGAGGCGCACGCGGCGGCCGGGCACGAGTTCAACCTGGGCTCGCCCAAGCAGCTCCAGGAAGTCCTCTTCGGCGAGCTGGCCCTGCCCAAGACCAAGCGGACCAAGACCGGCTACACCACCGACGCGGACGCCCTCGCCTGGCTCGCCGGCCAGACCGACAACGAGCTGCCGGTGATCATGCTCCGCCACCGTGAGCAGGCCAAGCTGCGGGTGACCGTCGAGGGGCTGATCAAGACGATCGCCGCCGACGGCCGCATCCACACCACCTTCAACCAGACCGTCGCCGCCACCGGCCGGCTCTCCTCCACCGACCCGAACCTGCAGAACATCCCCGTCCGCACCGACGAGGGGCGCGCCATCCGCCGCGGCTTCGTCGTCGGCGAGGGGTACGAGTCGCTGATGACGGCCGACTACAGCCAGATCGAACTGCGCGTGATGGCCCACCTCTCCGAGGACGCGGGCCTGATCGAGGCGTTCACCTCCGGCGAGGACCTGCACACCACCGCCGCCGCACAGGTCTTCTCCGTCGAGCCCGCCGCGGTCGACGCCGAGATGCGCCGCAAGATCAAGGCCATGTCCTACGGCCTGGCGTACGGCCTGTCCGCCTTCGGCCTCTCCCAGCAGCTGAACATCGAGGCGGCCGAGGCCCGCGCCCTGATGGACGCCTACTTCGAGCGCTTCGGCGGGGTGCGGGACTACCTGCGCCGGGTGGTCGACGAGGCCCGGGCCACCGGCTACACGGCGACGCTCTTCGGCCGCCGCCGCTACCTGCCCGACCTCAACAGCGACAACCGCCAGCGGCGGGAGGCCGCCGAGCGCATGGCGCTCAACGCCCCCATCCAGGGGACGGCCGCGGACATCGTCAAGATCGCCATGCTGAACCTGGACCGCGCCCTGCGCGAGGCCCGCCTGACCTCCCGCATGCTGCTCCAGGTCCACGACGAGATCGTCCTGGAGATCGCGCCGGGGGAGCGGGACCGGGTCGAGGAACTGGTCCGCCGCGAGATGGGCGCCGCGGTCCGGCTCCGTGTCCCCCTGGGCGTCTCCGTCGGCGCGGGCCCGGACTGGGAGTCGGCGGCCCACTGACCGCAGACGTGCGAGCCCGCCGAGCCGGGCCGCACCCGCCTGCTGCCCTGGGCCGCCGCCCGGTGCATAGGGCAGCGGCCGGCGCACCGGGCGGCGGGGCCGGGCTTCCGACCTCCGCCGCCCGCCGGACGTCGCTCCCGGCCTGGACCCGCCCCCGGCCCGGTCGTCGCGCTCGGCTCGTAACGTCCATCGCCGTCGGGCCCAGGTCGTGGCGCGGCCCAGGCGCCGGACACCGGCTGCGGGCGCCCTCGCCCGGCCCGGCGGGTCGTCTGTCCTGCCGTCGCGGAGGGTCCGTTCCGCCGTGGTGAGTCGTCCGTCCTGCGCTGTCGGGGGCGCAGGGGTGAGCCGCCTGTCCTGCTGCAGCCGGCGGTCCGTCCGCTGCGGTGAGCCGCGCGTCCCGCCGCTGTCGCGGCCGGCGCTCCCCTGCCCCGGCGCGTCCCCCGTCCTGCTCCCGCCGTCCGCGCCGCCCGTTCCCCGCAAGGGCCCCGTCCGGTGTGTCACTCGCGTGGCCCCCGCGGAACGGCCGGGCGCGGACGCTGCGGCCAGGATGCGGGGCATGGGTATACGCATGCTTCACCGCACAGCGGGACCCCCGCCCCGGGCCGGCGCCGACGGCCCCGGACCCGAGGCGCGACCGGCGGTCCCCGTGTTCGCGTCCGCCGCGAGTACCGCACGCATCCCCGTCACCCTCGCCACCGCGCTGCGGCGCGCCTCCGCCGGCCTCGGCCGGCGCATCTCCCGGGCCGCCGGGCCGGTCACCGCCGTCCTGCCCGAGAGGCCGCTCCCGTGGCGGCTGTGGGCCGAGGTGGCCCGCGGCTATCTCACCCTCGCCCTGACCCTGCTGCCCCGGCCCCGCCCCGTCCGCACCATCACCGTGTTCGTCGCCGCGGGCGACCCCGTCAGCGTGCGGCGGTACGGCTCGGGGGCTCCGTACCGAGGGTTCCAGGGGCCCGGACGGCCGGAGCCGGGCGGCGCCACACCCTGACCGCCACCGCGAACAGCGGCAGGGCCACGGCCAGCCCCGCGCCCGCCCCGAAGCACACCGTCGGAATGATCTCCCAGGGCTTCGCGGACGGCCCCCAGTAGGCCCACCACCGCGCCGCCCGGTGCACCGCCCCCACCAGCATGCAGCCGCCGATCAGACCGACGGCGGCCCACCGGTCGGGGGCGGACAGCAGCGGAACTCCGGCCGCCCCGCCGCCGGAAGGCGTGCGGCGCAGGGCCCGCAGCACGAACCAGACGATCACCACCGCGGCCACGGCCGACCCCCCGTACTGGAGGTACCAGTACAACGGCGACCCCGCGAACTCCTCGCCGAGCACCGGGAAGAGCCGCGTCCCCCACCGGTCGAGATGGGTGAACGCGTCCCACACCACGTGCGTCAGCGCGCCCAGCACGGCCGACAGGTACCACTGCGCCGCCGACGACGGCCGCAGCGCCGTGCGCGGCGCCCCGCACCGCAGCAGGGTCGCCGGCCGGTCCTGCCGGGACCTCGGCAGCAGGCCCACCAGCGGTTCGCGGACCAGCAGCCACAGCCCCACCAGGGCCCAGGCGAGGAGCACATCCACGGTGAACACCCCCGCGAACGAGTGCGTCACGTCCCCGAACTCCATGGCCCCGGACACCACGCTCGCCGCGTAGTAGGTCAGATCGGGCGCGAAGGTGCCCGCGACGAGCACCGACGGCACCAGAGGGCCGCGACCCCGTCCGTCGGCCCGGAGAGCGGGCAGGACCGCCGCCGCGTGGCTCAGCGTGAACGGCAACTCGGCTCCTCGGGTGGGTCCTTGACCGGCGGGGAGCCGGGCCGGTGATCGTCCGCGCCGGCGCGACTCAGTATGCGGTACGGCCCGGACACCGGTCCGCCGCCGGTGAACATGGTGAAGCGGTGAACATCGGTCGGGAACGGGTGTCCGGTCCAAGGAAGTTGCCGTAGGGTCGCGAACGTCGCCGTGCCGGAGCGGGCCGGGCGGGTGCGGACGGGCGAACGACCGGGGCACCGCCCCCACCGTCACGCAACCGGTGGGGCGGGCCGACCGTCCCACACAGGACGGGCACGACACACGGGTCGACGGACGCCCCGGCGTCCAGGGGAGGGGTTCACTGTATGGCGGCGCATTTCGGCAGGAGGCTGCGCAAGGGAGCGACCACCACCGCCGTGGCCGCGGTCGCGGTGGCGGCCCTGTCCGCGTCCCAGGCACCGGGGGTGACGGTCGACCAGCACGGCCGGCAGTCCACCTCGGACGCCGTGCCCACCCCCGACACCGCCGACGGAGCCGACAGCGCGACCGGCAACTCGCCGTACTACACGGACCTGCCGCCGCTCAACAGCCCCAACCCGTCCCCCTCCGCGGGCGGCGACGGCCCGAGCGCGGGCGGCGGTGAGGCCGGGATCCCGGCGACCGTCCTCGACGCCTACAAGAAGGCCGAGGCCGCGCTGCGGGAGAAGAAGCCCGGCTGCAACCTGCCCTGGCAACTGCTCGCCGCCATCGGCAAGGTGGAGTCCGGGCAGGCCCGCGGCGGCAAGGTCACCGCCGACGGCACCACACTCTCCCCGATCCTCGGCCCCCAGCTCGACGGCAACGGCTTCGCCCTCATCAGGGACACCGACAACGGCGCCTACGACGGCAACAGCACCTACGACCAGGCCGTCGGCCCCATGCAGTTCATCCCCTCCACCTGGGCGTGGGCGGGCCGGGACGGCAACGGCGACGGGGTCGAGGACCCCAACAACATCTACGACGCCGCCCTGGCGGCCGGCCACTACCTGTGCCGCTTCGGCTGGGACCTGTCCGACAGCAAGGACCTCGACCGGGCGATCCTCAGCTACAACCAGTCGACGGACTACCTGAACACCGTCCTGTCGTGGCTGGAGTTCTACCGCAAGGGCACCCACGAGATCCCCGACGGCACCGGACCCCTGCCCGAGGGCCGCAGCGACGACCGCACCCCGCGCCCCGGCTCCCGCACGCCCGGCACCGCGGCACCCGGCACCACCTCCCCCAAGCCGCCCCGCACCGAACGGCCCTCCGACAACCGGCCGAGCCCCGGCCCGAGCAGGCCCGGTGGAGGCGCCACCGAGCCGCCCACCCGGCCCTCCCCGTCACCCACGACACCGCCCACGACCCCGCCCACCACTCCGCCCGGCACCCCGCAGACGCCCACCGACACGGTGCACCGCCTGAAGGACGCCGGCACCGCCGAACTCACCGCCCGGGCGGGCGACGCGTTCGCCCACCGGGCCGGCGCCCGCGCGGAGACCGAGGCCGGGAAGCCCGTGGCCAAGGTGCGGATCAGGTTCACCGTGACCGGTGACACCGACACGACCTTCACCGGCGGCGAGAAGGTCGCCACCGTCGTCACCGACGGCTCCGGTGTCGCCGTGGCTCCGCGGCTGAAGGCCGGTGAGAAGGTCGGATCGTTCACGGTCCGCGCCACGGTCGTCGGCCGCTCCGTCCCGGCCCTCGAACACCGGGCCACCGTCACCGAACGCACCGCCGACCGGCTCGTCCGCGTCGGCGACGAGGCACTGACCTGCACGCCGGGAGGCGCGTTCGAGCACCGGGTCACGGTGAAGGCCACCCACGACGGCTCCGCCGCCGACCGGGTCGCCGCCACCGCCACGCTCATCACCTCGGCCGACGAACCCGACGAGAACGACCGGGGACCGTACTTCAAGGACGCCGACGACCAGCCGGTCCGCACCCTCACCGGCCTCGAGACGGGTCCCGACGGCCAGCTGAAGCTGCCGCCCCTGTTCGCGGACGACACCACCGGCACCTTCCTGCTCCGCATCACCACCGCGGGCGGCGCCACGCTCACCGTCGAACTGACCGTGGCGCAGGACGCGGACGGCGAGGAGGAGACGGAGGCGTCACCGGTCCCGTCCGAGCCCGCGGGCGACTGACCCGGGCCCACTCCGGCACGAACGCGAGCAGGGCACCCCTGGAGCCGTCCGGGGGTGCCCTGCCCGCGTGTGTGGGTGCGGGATCCTGAGCGTCGCCCGGGAGTCGACGTGGACAGCTGTCTGACGGTGTGTCACCGACCGTCCGGCCGGGGGCCGTCCACGTCGGACACCGCTCGCCCGCCCGCGTGCCCGCTCCGCGCGGAGCCGCGTGCCGACGCTCCGCCCCGCGCGGCGGCCGGTGCCGCCGATCAGGGCTCAGGCTCCCCGGGTCGCCCGTTCAGGGCTCTGGCCCCTCGGGTCGCCGTTCGGGGCTCAGGCTCCGGGCCGCCGTCCGGGCCGTCGTTCACCGCCGGAGCCGGGCGTTGGTGTGCCGGGTCGGCTCCGCCGTGGCGGGGTCCTCCGGCCACGGGTGCTTCGGATACCGGCCCCGCAACTCAGCCCGCACAGCCCGGTAGCCGTCCTGCCAGAAGGAGGCAAGGTCGGCGGTGACGGCGGCCGGGCGCCCGGCCGGGGACAGCAGGTGCACCAGCAGGGGAACCCCGGCCACCCGGGGCGTCTCGCGCAGCCCGAACATCTCCTGCAGCTTCACGGCGAGCACCGGCCGGCCGGGGTCGGCGTAGTCGACGCGGATCGCGGACCCGCTCGGCACGGTGATCCGCTCGGGAGCCAGCTCGTCCAGCCGGGCGGCCTCCCCGGACGCCCACGGCAGCAGCCGGCCGAGCGCCTGTCCCGCGTCGATCCGCGCCAGATCGGCCCGCCGCCGGGCCCGCCCCAGCTCCGGCTCCAGCCACTCGTCCGCCCGCGCGATCAGCGCCTCCTCGGCCACGTCGGGCCAGGGCTCACCGCGCTGCCGACGCAGGAAGGCCAGCCGCTGCCGCAGCGCCACCGCCCCCGGCGGCCACCGCAGCAGGCCCGTCCCCTCCCGCCGCAGTCCGTCCAGCAGCGCGGCCCGGACGAGCCCGGGGTCCGCGTCCCGCAGCGGGCGCACCGACAGCTCGACCGCTCCCAGCCTCTCAACCCGGCGGGCGACGACATCCCCGTCGGCCCAGCGGACCTCCTCGGCCGACTCCGCGAACGCGTCCGCCGCGTACCGCGCCACGGCCTCGTCGACGGCCGCGCCCAGCCGCACGCGCGCGTGCCCGCGGCCCGCCGGCCGGTCGGCCACCGCGACCGCGATCCAGGGAGCGCCACGCAGCGCGCTGCCGTCCCCCGCCTCGGCACGGGTCCCGGACACCATCAGATACGAACCGCCGTCCGCCCGGGCGACCCGTTCCGGAAAGGCCAGCGCGGCCACCAGTCCGGCCCGGGCGTCCGGCCCCGTCAACGGCCCCGCACCGGGCTCCCGCCCGTCGCCCCGGACCGCGGGCGCGTCCCCGCCGGGCTCCCGCCCGTCGCCCCGGACCGCGGGCGCGTCCCGGCAGGACCCCTTGCCCGCGTCCCCGCCGGACCCCTCGCCCGCCTCCCCGGCGGACGACCGCAGCCGCCGCACCTCGGCCCGCCAGCGGGCCGCGTAGCCGTCGCCGCCGCGCCGGGCGGTCCGCAGGGCGGTGGCCAGGTCGTCGCCGTACTCGTGCGGCGCCTCCTCGCTCAGCAGGGCCACCACCTCGGCGGCCGGTTCGGCACCCACCACGGGCGCCGCGTCCAGCAGGGCCCGCCCCAGACGCGGGTGCAGCCCCAGCCGGGAGAGCCGCGCACCGCGCCGGGTGGCGCGCCCGTCGGGACCGACGGCACCGATCGCCGTCAGCACGCTCCGGGCAGCCGCCATCGCCCCGGCGGGCGGCGGGTCGAGCAGCGCCAGCCCGGTGGCGTCCGGGTCGCCCCAGCAGGCCGCCTGCAGGGCGAACGCCGTCAGGTCGGCCACCGCGATCTCGGGGGCGGGGAACCGGGGCAGCCGCGCGTCCTCCGCCTCCGCCCAGCAGCGGTAGACCGTGCCGGGCGCCTCCCGGCCGGCCCGCCCGGCGCGCTGCCGACCGGCCGCCCGGGAGGCCCGGACCGTGGTCAGCGCGCTCAGCCCGCGTGCGTGATCCACCCGCGGCTCGCGCGCGAGGCCCGAGTCCACGACGACCCGCACCCCCGGAACGGTCAGGGACGACTCCGCCACGGCGGTCGCCAGCACCACCCGGCGCCGCTGCCCGGGAGCGAGCACCGCGTCCTGCACGGCCGCCGGAGCCCTCCCGTGCACCTGGAGCACCTCCGCGCCCCCGGCGTCCCCCAGCAGCCCCGCCACGCGGACGATCTCGCCCACCCCGGGCAGGAACACCAGCACGTCCCCGTCCCGCTCGGCCAGCGCCCGCCGCACCACCGACGCCACATGTGCGAGGAACGCCGGGTCCACCCGCATGCCGTGCGGGGGCCGCACCGGCCGCGCGGGCGGCGCCCACACCACCTCCACCCCGAACGCCGTGCCGGTCGCCTCGACCACCGGCGCGTCGCCCAGCAGCCGGGCCCAGCCCTGTGCGTCGGTCGTCGCCGACGCGGCCACCAGCCGCAGCTCCGGCCGCAGGGTCTCGCGCACGTCCCACAGGAACGCGGCGGCCGTGTCCGCGTCCAGGTGCCGCTCGTGGCACTCGTCGAGCACCACCACGTCCACCCCGGACAACTCCTGGTCACGCTGCAACCGCTGCAGGAGCACCCCGGTGGTGACCACCTCCACGCGCGTGTCCCGCCCCACGGCCCGCGCCCCGCGGACCGTGTAGCCGACGGCCCCGCCCACCCGCTCGCCCAGCAGCCACGCCATGCGGCGGGCCGCCGCCCGTGCGGCGATCCGGCGGGGCTCGGCCACCACCACCCGCCGCGCGGGCCCGTCACCCACCAGCCCGGCCAGCTCCAGCGGCACCAGCGTCGTCTTGCCGGTGCCGGGCGGCGCCACCAGCACCGCGGTGCCCCGGTCGTCCAGCGCCTCCCGCAGCGCGGGCAGCGCGGACCGGACCGGGAGGGAGTCCAGGGCGTCGTGACGGATCACCCGCCCCGTCCCCGCCCGGCCGCTCGCCGCCTGCTCGGTCCCCGCCCGCTCGGTCCCGTCACCCACTGAGTCCGTCCCGTCCCCTGTTCGGTCTGGTCCCCTGCTCGGTCCCGTCCCCTGCGCGGTCCCGGTTCGCGCTCAGTCCCGTGCGCACACGAAGATCGCCGTGCCCGGGATCAGGTTCCCGCGCAGCGGCGACCAGCCGCCCCACTCGGACGTGTTCCAGGCGGGCCACTCCGGCTCCACCAGGTCCACCAGCCGGAAACCGGAGCCGACGACGTCCCGCACCCGGTCGCCCAGCGTGCGGTGGTGCTCCACGTAGACGGCGTGACCGCGCTCGTCCTGCTCCACGTAGGGCGTGCGGTCGAAGTAGGACCCGGACACGCTCAGGCCCTCCGGGCCGGGCTCGTCCGGGAACGCCCAGCGGATCGGGTGCGTGACCGAGAAGACCAGCCGCCCGCCGGGACGCAGCACCCGGTGCACCTCACGCAGCACCAGCCGCGGGTCGGCGACGAAAGGCAGCGCCCCGTACGCCGAGCAGGCCAGGTCGAAGGAGGCGTCCGGGAACGGCAGCGCCGAGGCGTCCGCGCAGACCAGGGGGAACGCCCCGCCGATGCGCAGCGCGTGCTGCAACTGCCGGTGCGAGATGTCCAGGGCCACCGGGCGGGCCCCCTGCGCGGCCAGCCAGCGCGAGCACTGGGCCGCTCCCGCCCCCAGCTCCAGCACGTCGCGGCCCTTGAGGTCCTCGGGCGGGCCGAGCAGTTCGGCCTCCACCTCGTCCAGCCCCTCGGGTCCCCACACGAAGCGGTCGTCGCCGAGGAACGTCCCGTGTTCGACCTGGTACTCGTCGGCGTTGCGGTCCCACCAGCCCCGATTGGCTCGGGCGCTCTCGGTGACGCCGGCCTCCCGCCGGGTCGCCTCCGGTTCGGGCGCTTCGGGCTCTTGGATGATCGGCTCCCTCGTCGTACTCTTCCGTCCAGCCGGACCCCGGCCGGCCGCCGGGCGCGTCACCGGATCCTGCGTGGTCCGGCTGCGGTGTCCGACGTGCGTCTTCGGCCGTGCGGGCGAATTGTGCCGGTTATGCGGCGATCCGCCCCGGGTGGGCGGCTTCGTGCATTGACCCTGCCCGGCTGCCCCCGTATGCTACAAGTTGCGCTGCGAGCCTGCGTGCCTCAGACGTAGCAGGCTGCGCTCGCGTCTGTTGTATGTCCCCTCGGTTCTCGAGGCGTCGTCACCAGTTCCTGGTGGGGCGCTTCCTTGGCTGTCCGGCTTCTACAGAGCGAAACGGGCTCCGGCGTAGCAGTACCTACGACTTCAATGTCCGTACCGGAGCCCTTTCCCACATGACGAGCAGCACCGAGACCACCGCCACCACCCCGCAGGTAGCGGTCAACGACATCGGTAACGAGGAAGCATTCCTCGCAGCGATCGACGAGACGATCAAGTACTTCAACGACGGCGACATCGTCGACGGCGTCATCGTGAAGGTCGACCGGGACGAGGTCCTGCTCGACATCGGTTACAAGACCGAAGGTGTCATCCCGAGCCGCGAGCTCTCGATCAAGCACGACGTCGACCCGAACGAGGTCGTCGCCGTCGGCGACGAGATCGAGGCCCTGGTCCTCCAGAAGGAGGACAAGGAAGGCCGCCTGATCCTCTCGAAGAAGCGCGCGCAGTACGAGCGTGCCTGGGGCACCATCGAGAAGATCAAGGAAGAGGACGGCATCGTCACCGGTACCGTCATCGAGGTCGTCAAGGGTGGTCTCATCCTCGACATCGGCCTCCGCGGCTTCCTCCCGGCCTCCCTGGTCGAGATGCGCCGTGTCCGCGACCTCCAGCCCTACGTGGGCAAGGAGCTCGAGGCGAAGATCATCGAGCTGGACAAGAACCGCAACAACGTGGTCCTGTCCCGCCGTGCCTGGCTGGAGCAGACCCAGTCCGAGGTCCGCCAGACGTTCCTCACCACCCTCCAGAAGGGCCAGGTGCGTTCCGGCGTCGTCTCCTCGATCGTCAACTTCGGTGCCTTCGTGGACCTGGGTGGCGTCGACGGTCTGGTCCACGTCTCCGAGCTGTCCTGGAAGCACATCGACCACCCCTCCGAGGTCGTCGAGGTCGGCCAGGAGGTCACGGTCGAGGTCCTCGACGTCGACATGGACCGCGAGCGCGTCTCCCTGTCGCTGAAGGCGACCCAGGAAGACCCGTGGCAGCAGTTCGCCCGCACCCACCAGATCGGCCAGGTCGTGCCCGGCAAGGTCACGAAGCTGGTTCCGTTCGGTGCGTTCGTCCGCGTGGACGAGGGCATCGAGGGTCTGGTCCACATCTCCGAGCTGGCCGAGCGCCACGTGGAGATCCCGGAGCAGGTCGTCCAGGTCAACGACGAGATCTTCGTCAAGGTCATCGACATCGACCTCGAGCGCCGCCGCATCAGCCTCTCGCTGAAGCAGGCCAACGAGTCCTTCGGTGCCGACCCGTCGGCGGTCGAGTTCGACCCGACCCTGTACGGCATGGCCGCGTCCTACGACGACCAGGGCAACTACATCTACCCCGAGGGCTTCGACCCCGAGACCAACGACTGGCTCGAGGGCTACGAGAAGCAGCGCGAGGAGTGGGAGCGCCAGTACGCCGAGGCGCAGAGCCGCTTCGAGCAGCACCAGGCGCAGGTCATCAAGTCCCGCGAGGCGGACGAGAAGGCTGCCGCCGAGGGCACCGAGACCGCTGCTCCGGTCGCGTCCGGTGGCGGTTCGTACTCCTCCGAGGGCCCGGACAACTCCGGCGCGCTGGCCTCGGACGAGGCGCTGGCCGCGCTGCGCGAGAAGCTGGCCGGCGGCCAGAGCTGACCGCAGCCCACCGGGCAGGCCACTGAGGGCCGACCTTTGACCGAGGGCCCGCACCCTTCCGGGGTGCGGGCCCTCGGTGCTGCCAGGACCCGGCCGCAGCCGCGTCCACGGGCCTGCGGCGTCGGCGCGGGATGTGCGCAGGCAGGCGGCCGTGCTTCGGACGTGCCGGAGCC
Organism: Streptomyces sp. NPDC029526; assembly: GCF_040637405.1. NCBI lineage: Bacteria > Bacillati > Actinomycetota > Actinomycetes > Kitasatosporales > Streptomycetaceae > Streptomyces > Streptomyces sp. NPDC029526. The sequence continues at coordinate 200,394 of NZ_JBEZWE010000001.1, read as the reverse complement.
GTCTTTCGGGGGCTGCGGCCCCGGGGTCGGCGCGGGCGGCGCGGGACGCGTTACGGGCCCGCGCGCCGGTCGGGCCGGACTGCTCCCGCGCGCCCGCGGCCCGGGGTCGGCGCCGGATGGGTACGGGCCGCGTGCCGAACCGGCCGGCCCGCCTCCGCGGGCCGAGGCACCCGCCGGCTCCCTCCACGCCGTGGCCCGGCGGCTCCCGGCACCACCAGGGGGGTGCCCCCGCCTGGGAATGTCGGCGCCGCATGGCACGTTGTCCCGTACGGACACGAGGAGGAGCGGTCACTGTGCTTGATCCGCAGGGTTTGTACTCATGGGAGCCGAAGGGGCTGGCCGTCGTCGACATGGCGCTCGCCCAGGAGTCGGCCGGCCTGGTCATGCTCTACCACTTCGACGGTTACATCGACGCGGGGGAGACCGGCGACCAGATCGTCGACCGGATGCTCGGCTCACTGCCGCACCAGGTCGTCGCGCGCTTCGACCACGACCGGCTGATCGACTACCGCGCCCGCCGCCCGCTGCTGACCTTCACCCGCGACCGCTGGACCGAGTACGACGACCCCGCCCTGGAGGTCCGCCTCGTCCAGGACGCCACCGGAGCGCCCTTCCTGCTGCTGTCCGGGCCCGAACCGGACGTGGAGTGGGAGCGGTTCGCCGCGGCCGTCCGCCAGATCGTCGAGCGGCTCGGCGTGCGCCTCGCCGTGAACTTCCACGGCATCCCGATGGGCGTCCCGCACACCCGCCCGGTCGGACTCACCCCGCACGGCAACCGCACCGACCTCGTGCCGGGCCACAGCGGCCCCTTCGACGAGGCCCAGGTGCCCGGCAGCGCCGAGGGGCTCGTCGAGTACCGGCTGATGCAGGCGGGCCACGACGTCCTGGGCGTCGCCGCCCACGTCCCCCACTACATCGCCCGCTCCCCGTACCCGGACGCGGCGCTCACCGTCCTGGAGGCCGTCACCGCCGCCACCGGACTGGTCCTGCCCGGCATCGCCCACACGCTGCGCACCGCCGCCCAGCGCACCCAGACCGAGATCGACCGGCAGGTCCAGGAGGGCGACGACGAGCTCACCGCCCTCATCCAGGGCCTGGAGCACCAGTACGACGCCGCCGCCGGCGCCGAGACGCGGGGCAACATGCTCGCCGAGCCGGTCGACATCCCGTCGGCGGACGAGATCGGCCGGGAGTTCGAGCGGTTCCTCGCCGAACGGGAGGGCGAGGGCTGATCGGCTACGCTGCCCTTCGCCCGGTCGGCTGCTCACCGGGTACCGAAGTCCCCGCCCCGGCGGGGCAGGCAGAGGTGGAGGCGCGGTCGTGCTGTCCGTGGGTCTGACCGGCGGCATCGGCGCCGGCAAGAGTGAGGTGTCGCGGCTGCTCGCCGAGCGCGGTGCCGTGGTGATCGACGCGGACCGCATCGCGCGGGAGGTCGTCGAACCCGGAACGCCCGGGCTGGCGGCGGTCGTGGAGGCGTTCGGCGAGGACGTGCTGGCCGAGGACGGCAGCCTGGACCGGCCCCGGCTCGGCTCGATCGTCTTCGCCGACCCGGAGAAGCTCGCGACCCTCAACTCCATCGTCCACCCCCTGGTGGGCGCCCGCTCCGCGGAACTGTCCGAGGCCGCCCCCGAGGACGCGGTGGTCGTGCACGACGTGCCGCTGCTCACGGAGAACGGCCTCGCCCCCCTCTACGATCTCGTGATCGTCGTGGAGGCGAGCCCGGACACCCAGCTCCACCGGCTCGTCCGGCTGCGCGGCATGACCGAGGAGGACGCCCGCGCGCGGATGGCCGCCCAGGCCACGCGCGAGCAGCGCCGGGCCGTCGCGGACGTCGTCATCGACAACGACGTGCCGCTCGACGAGCTGGAGCGGCGGGTCGACGCCGTCTGGACCGACCTCGTCCGCCGGGCGAAGGAGCCGAAGGATCGGTCCCCGCGGCCGGGAGCCGGATAGGGACGGACGGGCGGACGGCGCCGCCCCGGCCGACGCCGGGACGAGACGCGCGGAGGTCCAGTGCGAGGCGCGAGGCGCGAGGGTGAGAGGGCCACTGCGAGGCGCGGTGCGGGAGGGGTGCCCGGGAGGGTGCGGGAATAGCGGGCCGGACCGGAGGCGTTGAAAGACGTTCGACCAGGGGAAGGACGTCGCAGTGCCCGAGACCAGCGGTTCGACCGGACGCACGCCGGAGACGCACGTCATCGACTTCCGTGCCGCCGAGCAGTTGCTCGCCGCCCGGGACCCGCGAGGTGCGGTGAAACTGCTCGACGGCGTCATCGACATGCATCCGGAGAACACCGCGGCCCGCCTGCTGCGTGCGCGGGCCTTCTTCGCGGCGGCCCAGCTGCGCGCCGCCGAACTGGAGTTCTCGCTCGTGCTGGAGCGGGAGCCGGACAACGCCTTCGCCCACTTCGCCCTGGCCCGCACCTACGAGCGGCAGGGCCGCGCCCACCCGGCCAAGCGCCACTTCCGCCTGGCGGCCGCCCTGGACCCGAACCCGGAGTACCTCCAGGCCGCCCGCTTCGACGCGTAGCGGGCGGGCCGCCGCCCCGCCGGGACGCCGCGGCCCGTCCGGCCGGTGTCACGGCGGGTCCCTGGGCGGCAGGTACGGCGGCACGTCGCGGCCCGGCTGGTAGTGCGGGCCGCGGCGGATGTGCCGGACCACGATGATCAGGTCGACCGTCATGACGAGCCACAGCAGGCCGCAGGCCAGGGCCCAGCCCGGACGGTCCGTGAGGGCGAAGGCGGCGGTGCCGAACACCGTCCAGGCCACGCCCCACACACTCAGCCAGAACCGCAGCCGCAGGGCACTGCGCGCGGTCACCGGTTCACTGCCGGTACGCATCACGATCACCGTCCCGTCCTGACCCCGAGCTGCGCGGACTCCCGGACCGGGAGCCCGTTCAATCCCGTTCCTTTCACTGTCTCACTCGCTCCATCTCACTCGGTCGAGTGAATCCGTTCGGTTCCGGAACGCACGTGCGGATCCTGCCCGTTGGAACGGACATGGAGACGATCATGCGCGAGGGATACGCGGGGACGGGGCCGGGGGCGATCACACCCGACGGTTGTGCGGTGGAGCTCTACGCTCGGCTCCCCGTCGGGGACGAGCCGGACGTCATCGCTGCCGCGGTGCCGCCGGGGGCGCGGCTGCTGGAACTGGGGAGCGGCGCCGGCCGTGTGACGCATGCGCTGGTGGAGCGCGGCTTCCCGGTCACGGCGGTGGACGAGTCCGCCGATGCTGGAGCGGGTGCGTGGCGCCCGCACGGTGTGCGGCCCGATAGAGCGGCTCGCCCTGGGCGAGCGGTTCGACGTGGTATTGCTCGGATCCTTCCTCGTGCACGCGGGCGACCGTGCCGTGCGGCGGGGGCTGCTGCGGACCTGCGTGCGGCACGTGGCGGACGGGGGCTGCGTCCTCATCCAGCGCGAGGGCGAGAACTACCACGCCGATGTGCCGCGGGAGCGCGTGGACCCGGCCGGCTTCACCGTGCGCATCCGCTCGGCCACACCGGTCGGCGACGGCGTCGTCTCCGTCCACGCGGAGTACGAGTTTCCCGACGCCACCTGGACCCAGACGTTCCGATCCCGCCCGATGACGCGGGATCAGTTCGAGCAGGCGCTGGAGGAGGCGGGACTGAGAGTGGACCGGTACCTGACGGAGGACCGGACATGGGTGCGGGCGGTTCCGGCCGGGGAAACGGGCGGATCGGGCGGGGGAGCGAGCGGATCAGGTGGGGGAGGGGGCGAGGAGGGCCGAGGAACACTGCACGGGAACGCGGAGGGCTCAGAGACACAGCACGGGAACACGAAGGGCTGAGGGACACACGGCGGGAACAACGGTGCGCGTCGACCGATGAGTTCCGGGGCACGCACGGGTCCTACCTGTGACAGCGACACGACCACCGAACGCGTTCACCACAGGAGACCCCGATGTCCGAGACCACCGCCTCCGCCCCCACCGCCTCCGCCTCCACCGCTTCCGCTGCTTCCGCCTCGGCCACCACCTCGGCCTCCATCATCGGGCCGGGGCCCGTCCCGGGGCCCTCGGTGCCCCGGCGGGTACGGCGGGGTCGCGTCGCGCTCCGTGTCGTCCAGGTCCTGCTCGCCCTGTTCTTCGCGTTCGCCAGCGCACTGCCCAAGCTGATCGCCCACTCCTCGGCCGCCGAGTCCTTCGACACGATGGGCTGGGGGAGCGCCGGGATGTACGCCATCGGGGCGCTGGAACTCGCCGGGGCGGTCGGCCTGTTGGTCCCGGTGCTCCAGTCGGCGGCGGCGACCGGACTGAGCGCGCTGATGGTGGGCGCCTTCGTGGTGCAGGTCGCCGTCTTCGACGGCGAGTTCGCGGCGACGCCGCTCATCCTGATGGTGCCGCTCGTCCTGATCGCCTGGTCGCGACGCGGCCACCATGCCGACCTGCTGGGCCTGCTGCGGGGGAAGAGGAGCGCGTCGGCGCAGGCGTAGCACCGGGTGTGCGGCGAGGAGGGGAGGCGGGGCCGGCCGGGCCCGAGCGGGGTGCGGCACGGGACCGACCCCACCGATCCCACCGGGCCTGGAACGGCTTGTGAGGCGTCCGCTCACCATGCGGAGGGTGCCGGGATGCGCGGGGTCCCATCGCTTACCGCTTACCGCTTACCGCTTGCCGCGGGTGCGGCGGTCAGTGCCTTTGCGCCTGCCGTCTCGCTCACGGGGGCGGCCGGCAGCGACGCCCGGACCGTCGTGGTCGCGGGGGTCGGCGAACGGGAGGACCGGGTCCGCTGCGTCGGCGTCGCCGAAGGCACCGGGGCCGGGCGGCAGACCGCCCAGTCCGCCGGCTGCTCCGAGTCCGCGCAGCCGCTCCAGCTCACGCCGGTCCCGCTTCGTCGGACGGCCCGCGCCACGGTCGCGGACACCGGCCGGAGCGACGGCCTCACGGGGCGGGGGCGGCGGCGAGTTGTCGATGTAGCACTGAACGGCCACGGGGGCACCGACCCGCTTGCGGATCAGCCGTTTCACGACGACGACCCGCTCACGGCCCTCGTGCCGCAGCCGTACCTCGTCACCGACGCGTACCGCGTGGGCGGGCTTCACCCGCTCGCCGTTCACGCGTACATGTCCCCCGCGGCAGGCCGAGGCGCCGAGGGAACGCGTCTTGACCAGGCGCACGGACCAGATCCAGCTGTCGATCCGGACGCTGCCGCCCGCCGGCGGCCCGGCCGCCTCGGCGGCTGCCACGGCGGCGGCGACCTTGGGATCGGGGGCCGCAGTCGGCTCCGGACCGGTCGGCGCGTCCTGGGCCGCCGACGCGTCACCGGCTCCGTCCGTCCCCCGCGTCCGGTCGTCCTCCGCACCCTCAGAAGCCATGCTTCCGACCCTATCGCTCCCCGTTGCCCGCGTTCCCCGCGTTCCCCCCGTTCTTCCTGCTCCCTGCTCTCCCCCTCTCTCCCTGCTCTCCCCCTCTCCGTTCTCGCCCTACCGCTCCCCGGGCCGTTGTCCGTCTCCGCCGGGGGCCGACAGCCCGCATTCCCCAAAATGATTTTGCAAAATCTCTTTTGCAGAACGGCTCCGCTCTTCTACGCTCACCGCATGGTCAGAGACGAGCACAGGCGTGTCCTCGATCCCGAGCGCGACACCGCCGCGTTGAAGGCACTTACGCACCCTTTGCGGATCCGGCTGCTGGGCATGTTGCGTCAGGACGGGCCGGCCACTGCCAGTGAGCTGGCCGACCGGACGGGGGAGTCGTCGGCGTCGACCAGCTACCACCTGAGGGTGCTGGCGAAGCACGCCTTCATCACCGAGGCGGAGCACCGTGACGGGCGGGAGCGGCGCTGGAAGGCGGTGCACACCGTGACGTCCTGGAGCAACGAGGCGATGGAGTCCTCGACGGTCGGCCGCGCCTACGTCGGGTTGGCCCGGCGGCGCCAGATCGACCACCTGGACGCGTCGCTCACCCGGCACGAGGAGGACCTGGCCGCGGGACGGCTGGGCCGGGAGTGGGTCGAGCCCTCCGGGATCAACGACTACCTGCCCCTGCTGACCCCGGAGTCGCTCAGCGAACTGTGGGAGGTCCTGGGACGCACGCTGGACGCACTGACCGCACGCGACGAGCACGACCCGCGCGCCCGCCGGGTGGCGTTCGTCGCCGCGGGACTGCCCCTGGCCGCACCACCCGCCGAGGGAACCGACGACATCCACCACCGCCACGACCACCACGGCGGCAAGGGCGGGGACGGCAGCGCAGGCGGGGACAGCAGCGCAGGCGGTGACGGCAGCGCAGGCGGTGACGCCCGGGACGGCGACGGCGGCACCGACCGGGCCGCCGGTGACGGGAGTGCTCCCGGCGGCACCCGGGACTCCGGAACCAGGGGTGCAGTGTGACCGGTACCCCGCAGCAGGGCCCGGGCGGCGTGCTCCACGGGGCGGCCGGGCACGGAGCGGGGGCGGCGCTGAAGACCGCCCGCCGCCGGTATGTCATCGTCTGCGCGCTCTTCTGGCTGCCCCCGGGACTCGCCATGGCCCCGTTGGTGCTGTTGTTCACCGAGCGGGGCATGGCGCTCACCGCCATCGCGGGATTCTTCGCCGCACACTCCCTCACCGCCGCGGCGGTGGAACTGCCCACCGGTGGCCTCTCCGACGTGCTCGGACGACGGCCGGTGCTCGCCGCGGCGGGCGCCCTCAACGCGATCGCCCTGCTCATCGTGGGTTTGGCAGGGACCGCGTGGGTGCTCGTCCTCGGCATGGTGCTGATGGGAACCGCACGGGCCCTCGCCAGCGGCCCGGCGGAGGCCTGGTACGTGGACACCGTCCAGGCGACCGCCGGACCCGACGCCGATCTGCGCACCGGCCTGGCCCGCGGCAGTTCCGCCACCTCGGCGGCCCTCGCGATCGGCCTGATGCTCGGCGGCTCCGTGCCCTGGCTCATCGACCGGACCGCGGATCTCGGCCCGGGCTTGATCCGGGCGACGTCGGGCCTGGTGCTGCCGTTGTCCGTCCCGGTGCTGCTGGGGGCCGCCGTCGAGGTCCTCTTCCTCTGCTACGTGCTGGCCGCACTGCGGGAGCCGCCACGGCCGCCCGCCACCCTCCGCTCCGTGCTGCGTGGCGTCCCGGGCGCCGTACTGAGCGGTGTGCGGCTGGGTGGGCGGGACGCGATGGTGCGCAGGATCCTGCTCAGTGCGGCTGCCGCCGGCAGTGCCCTGGCCGCCATCGAACTGCTCATGCCGGGCCGTGCCGTGACGCTGACCGGAGCGCCCGAGTCGGGTGCCCTGCTCTTCGCCGCGCTGGCCTGCGGCGGCTTCGTCTGCGCCGGTCTCGGCAGCCACCTGGCGCCGTCGGCAGCCCGGCTGACCGGCAGCGGCGGGCGCGCGGTGCTGGCCGGACTGGGCACCGCCACAGCAGGTCTGCTGCTGCTCGGTGCGACGGCCGCCTGGTCGCATCCGGTCTCCACCGGACTCGTCGTCGCCGGGTTCGGCCTGGTCTACCTGGGACTCGGCGTGGCGGGACCGAACGAGAACGAGCTGCTGCACCGCCGGGTGCCCGGCGACGCCCGGGCCACCGCCCTGTCCGTCCAGTCGCTCGCCCAGCAGTCGGTCGGGGCCGTCACCGGCGTGGTGGTCGGCGCGCTCACCCCCGGGCCCCTGCCCTGGCTGCTGACCGCGGCCGTCCTCCTCGCCGGGGCGCTGCTGTGGACCCGCCGCGGTGACGGACCGCCGGACGACGGAGCACGCGACCGGCCCGCCGGTCCGGCCGACGTCCCGGAACGACGGAAGCCCGAACTGACGCCCGCGACCTCCACGGCCCCGGCGACCTCCACGGCCCCCGCGACCTCCACGACCCCTACCGTGGAGACATGACCCCCAGCGGCCCCTCCGGCCCGTCCGACCCCTTGGACCGCTCCGACCCCTCGGACCGCTCCGGCTCCTCGGAGCGGTCCGGCTCCTCCGGACCTCCCCGCACTTCCGGCCCGTCCAGCTCCTCTGGCCCGTCTGGCTCCCCTGGCCCGTCCGGCCTCTCCGAACGGTCCGGCCGCTACGGTCCTTCCCGCCCGTCCGGACCTCCCGACCGCTCCGACCCCTCCGAACGGTCCGGTTCGTCGGACGCCGTCGCTCTCGCCCGTCTCGACCGGCGCATCGCCGGCTGCCGTGCCTGCCCGCGGCTGGTCGACTGGCGGGAGGAAGTGGCCCGTACCAAGCGCGCCGCCTTCGCCGACCAGACGTACTGGGGGAGGCCGGTGCCCGGCTTCGGGCCGCCGGACGCCCGTCTGCTGATCCTCGGCCTCGCCCCCGCCGCACACGGGGGTAACCGTACGGGGCGGATGTTCACCGGGGACCGTTCCGGAGACGTGCTGTACCGCGCGCTGTACGACGTAGGGCTCGCCTCGCAGCCGACCGCCGTGCACGCGGACGACGGCCTCGCCCTGCACGGCGTGCGCATCACCTCTCCCGTGCACTGCGCGCCGCCCGCCAACAAACCCACCCCCGAGGAACGCGACACCTGCCGCCCCTGGCTGGTGCGCGAACTGCGGCTGCTGCGGCCGACCGTCCGGGCCGCGGTCGTCCTCGGCGCCTTCGGCTGGCAGGCCGCGTTTCCCGCGTTCGCCGAGGCGGGATGGACGGTTCCACGTCCCCGCCCGGCCTTCGGCCACGGCACCCGGGTCACGCTGCCCGCACCGGACGGCGACGACCTCGACGTCTTCGGCTGCTTCCACGTCAGCCAGCGCAACACCTTCACCGGCCGGCTCACCCCCGCCATGCTCCGCGAGGTCCTGCGCGACGCGGCACGGGCGGCCGGGCTCCCCACCCGGAAATGAGCTGAACGGACCCGGCACCACCCGTTACGGTGCCGCGATGAGCCTTTACCCGGAGATCGAACCCTACGACCACGGCATGCTCGACGTCGGTGACGGCAACCGCGTCCACTGGGCGACCTGCGGCAATCCCCGTGGCAAGCCCGCGGTGGTCCTGCACGGCGGCCCGGGCAGCGGCACCGGCCCACGAGCGAGGCGTTACTTCGATCCCGCGCGGTACCGCGTCGTGCTGCTGGACCAGCGCGGCGCCGGACGGTCCACGCCCCCGGCGAGCGATCCGGTCACCGACATGAGCGTGAACACGACCGACCGGCTGCTGGCCGACCTGGAGCGCCTGCGCACCCACCTGGGAATCGAACGGTGGCTGGTGTGGGGCGCCTCGTGGGGATCGGTGCTCGGTCTGCGTTACGCCCAGACCCACCCGGGGGTCGTGTCCGAACTGGTGCTGACCGCGGTCGCCACGGGGTCCCGCGCCGAAGTGGACCTGCTGACCCGGGGGTTGGGCACCATCTTCCCGGACGCCTTCGAACGGTTCCTCGCCGGTCTGCCCGCCGCCGAGCGGGACGGCAACCTCGCCGCCGCTTACAACAGGCTGCTGGAGTCACCGGATCCGCAGGTGCGGCACCGGGCCGCCCGGGCCTGGACCGACTGGGAGACGGCGACGATCCCCGCGCCGCCGCGCTCCATCGAGCGGTTCGAGGACCCGGACTTCCGTCAGGGCTTCGCCCGCACCGTCACCCACTACTGGGCCAACGACCACTTCCTCGGCGAAGGCCCCGACGAGGGCGTCGTCCTGAAGGACGCGCACCTGCTCAAGGGCATCCCCGGCACCCTGGTGCAGGGGAGTCTCGACTTCGGCAACCTGCTCGGCATCGTGTGGCGGTTGCACCACGCCTGGCCCGACAGCGAGCTGGTGATCGTGGACGAGGCCGGTCACGATGCCGGACCGGCCGGGGACAGGGCCCTGGTCGCCGCGACGGACGCCTACGCCGGCCCGCACCGCTGACCCCGTTCGCGCCCCACGAACCCCCGACCAGGAAGCACCGGCCCCCGCGGGCATCGCGTGAGCGTCTCGCCCTCCGCCCCGCCACCGCCCGTTCCGGTCCCCCTCACCCCGCACGATCGGCCGCCGACCCGCCGACCCGCCGACCCGCCGACCCGCCGACCCGCCGACCCGCCAGCCCGTCGGCTCGCCGACCACCGGCCGTCTACCGTCAGGAGCCCTGCCGTGCCGCCGTCCGCCCTCCCGGGCCAGGAGTTCCTCGACCGCACCGCCGACCGGCTCGCCGCGCTGCCCGGCGTCACCGCCGTCGCCCTGGGCGGTTCCCGTGCGCAGGGCACCGAGCGGCCGGACAGCGACTGGGACCTGGCGGTCTACTACCGGGGCGCCTTCGACCCGGACGACCTGCGGGCCGTCGGCTGGGAGGGCGAGGTCTCCGAGATCGGTGGCTGGGGCGGCGGCGTCTTCAACGGCGGTGCGTGGCTGACCGTCGAGGGCCGCCGGGTCGACGTCCACTACCGCGACCTCGACGTCGTCGAACACGAGTGGGCGGAGGCACGGGAGGGCCGCTTCCGCGTCGAGCCGCTGATGTTCCACCTGGCCGGCATTCCGACCTACCTGCTGGTCGCCGAACTCGCCCTCAACGTCACGCTCCGCGGCACACTGCCCCGCCCCTCCGGCTACCCGGAGGCCCTGCGCCGTACCGCTTTCGAACGCTGGCGCGGCACGGGCGCCGCGACGCTCGCCCACGCCGCCGCGCACCACGCGCCCCGGGGCCGACTGACGGAGGTCGCCGGGGCTGTGGCGACCGCGGCCATGCAGACCGGGCACGCGGTACTGGCCGAGCGAGGGGAGTGGGTGACCAACGAGAAGCGGCTGCTCGACCGTGCGGGACTGAGGGAGGTAGACGGCATCCTCGCCGGGATGCGGAGCCGCCCCGAGTCACTGACCTCTGCCGTCGCGGCGGCGGAGGCGTTGTTCACGGGAGCAGTGCGCTGACGCGGACCCACCCGGAGGAGCGCAGGCCCCGGTGAGTGTCGCCCTGCGGCCCGCGGTGCGGGGTGGGCGCCGGCTGAGCGCAGCCGCGGCAGGAGAGGCCATCCGTTATCACGACGAGTGAGGCGACTGATGCGGAAGGTGATCCGATACTCCGAAAAGCTGAGACCGGGCTCACACGTGGCGGTGAACGGGTGTCAACTACGTCTCAGTACCGTCACCGGACGAGGCATCCGCCCCATGGTTGGCGTTTAACTCTACGAGTACAGCGCGACATGGAGGTGGCAGGGTGAACGGGCGAACAGTGCTCGAACGCTTTCCCGCAGGTGGGCCGCGGGGGTCATGGCCCGCGGAGGAGTTCGCGCAGGCGCGACGCCTCGAGGGACTGCCCGCCGAAGTTGTCATGGACCTCGCTACCGACATGTTCCTGGTGATCGTGCGGAGCGGCGATGGGAGCGGTGCCGCGGCGTGAGCCCGCTCCGCCGCACCCCGTTCTGCTCCGCCCCGTGCCCGCCGGGTCGCGCGAACGCGCCGACACCCTGACCCTCCGGACAGGCCGGACCCCTGGCTGCTTCCGGCTCCCGGCCGGCCAGGGCACGGATCCGGTCGAAGACCTCCCGTTCGGCCCGGGCGTCCAGAGCGGCCGTCGGCTCGTCCACGATCAGGATGCTCCCGCGCCGGTACGCCGCCCGGGCGATCCCGAGCCGCTGCCACTGTCCCCCGGACGAGCTCGTGCCCGCCGCTGAAGTGGCGGGCCGGCAGCGTGTCGGGGCCGCGCGGGGGGCATCACGGGTGCAGGCCAGGCGTCCCAGGCGCAGGAGGGGGTGCAGGCCGGGTGGCATGCGTGAGGGTCGGCTGCAGGGCGGGATCGCGCGGATGCGGCGCGGGTTCGCCCGGAGTGGGCGGCGGAGGCCCCGGCGGCCTGTCCCGGACCGGTGGGTGCCGTGTCCGGCGTGAGCGTGTCTCAGGCGCTGATCGGCCGGGACCAGGTGGGCGTCGTACCGGTCAGGCGGCAGACGGCCAGATAGAGGGGTATCGGCGGGGTGTACGGGAGGGTGCCCTCCGGGCGGTGGATCAGTCCGGGCAGGTCCGGGGCGCCGGGGAGGAGCGCGCCGGTGGCGTAGCGGGCGGGGGCCGGCCACTCCAGCGCGTAGTCCGAGTCGGACGGGACCAGCCACCACCAGTGCGTCTCATCGGCGTAGACGCACCCCACCCGGGGCAGCCGGGGCATCACCATCGGCCCGAAACGGGCCGGTACCGCGACCGCGTCGCAGCCCATCGGGGCCGTCATCCCGTCCGGTACGGGCAGCCGCCGGGGGGTCCCGGGGGCCGTCGGCAGGGCGCGTCGCAGGCGGACCAGCGAGTCCAGGGTCAGGACCGGGGCACCCGTCACGCCTGCTCCCCTCCCCGGTGCCGCCGCCTGTGCGGCACACCCTGGCGGGCCGGGGGCCCGGGGTGCGGGCGGCTCGCCGTACGGGGGCCGTCGGCCTCCGCGCGGTTCGCCGAGCGGGCGCCGGCGGTGTCCGTGCGGCCCGTACGGGTGCCGTCGTCCTCGCCCTCGGTTCCGGATTCGGTACCGGACTCGGTTCCGGCGTCGTCCGGTCCCTCGGTCGGCGCCGGCTTGGGGCGTGCGCCCCAGCCGAGGTCGTCGCGAGGGTCGCCGGGGTCGCGCGGCGCGCGGGACCCGCGGGGCAGATCGGCCCATACGAGCAGCCCGAGCCCGTGCTCGTGGGCGCCCCAGGACCGGCAGAGGGCCTCGACGAGCAGCAGGCCCCGCCCGTGTTCCTCGTCCGTCCCCTGGCGGGTGGCGGCCCGAGGCTTGCCCGGGGCGCAGCCCTCGTCCTGCACGGCTATGCGCAGCAGGTCGTCACCGTCGTGCAACTCGCAGACGACACGGCTGCTCGCGGTGTGCACGATGGCGTTGGTGACCAGTTCGGAGACGACCAGGGCCGCGGTGTCACAGGTGTCCTCGCACACCGACCAGCCGTCCAGCCGGGCCCTCGTCAGGCGTCTGGCCTGTGCGGGGGAACCAGGGTGGGCGGCCAGTTCGAAGCGGAACCGGCGCTCGGCAGCGACCCCCGGAGGGGTGGCTTCCGGCGCGGCACCGAGAGCGACGGGGCCCGCGGCGGCGTCTGCTCCTAAGGGCACGGACGGAATCACGCTTGCCACTATCGCCCCGCCGGGAACACTTGGCAAGTGTCACTCTGAAAATTGCAGAGTGCTGTGTGACGGTCTGGACGGGCGTGGCACACTGCTCGCAACAGCACCTCGCGCGGCGCCAGTTGGGACCGTCGACGACGCGATTCGTTCGAACGAGGATTCGGACGGAAAGGTCGTTCGAACGTGTCTTCGAATGGCGCCGCCGGGCTGTCAGGAATCCTTTGTCATGGTGTCGTGGAGGTGGAGCGTGAGCGAACCGCGGTCCGCGCCGACGGTCGGGCAGGTTGTTCTCGGCAGGCGTCTGCTGGACCTGCGGGAGCGCGCCGGGCTCAAGCGCGAGGAGGCGGCCCGCATCCTCCGCGTCGCACCGGCCACCGTCCGCCGCATGGAGACGGCCGAGGTCGCCCTCAAGATCCCGTACCTCCAGCTCCTGCTCAAGGCGTACGGCGTCTCCGACGAGGAGGCCGACGCCTTCGTGCGCCTTGCCGAGGACGCCAACCGCCCCGGCTGGTGGCAGCGCTTCCACGACATCCTGCCCGGCTGGTTCTCGATGTACGTCAGCCTGGAGGGGGCCGCCTCCCTCATCCGTGGCTACGAGCCCCATTTCGTCCCCGGGCTGCTGCAGACGGAGGACTACGCCCGTGGCGTCCTGCGCTCGGGCGCCATCGGCCAGACCCGGCCCGAGGACATCGAACGCCACGTCGACCTGCGCATGCAGCGGCAGGACCTGCTCACCCGTGAGGACGCCCCCCGGCTGTGGTTCGTCATGGACGAGACCGCCCTCCTCCGCCCGGTCGGCGGGTCCGAGGTGATGCGGGCCCAGATCGACCGGCTTCTCGACGTCGCCCACCTGCCCCACGTGACCCTGCAGGTCGCCCCGTTCGCGGGCGGCCCGCACCCGGGCACGTACGGGCCCTTCGTCATTTTCCGGTTCGCCATGCCCGAACTTCCGGACATGGTCTACAGCGAGTACCTGACCGGCGCCGTCTACCTGGACGCCCGCAGCGAGGTGGCGACCCACCTCGAGGTCATGGACCGCATGGCGGCACAGGCCGCCGGCGCACATCGCACGAAGGAGATCCTCAGGGATCTCCGCAAGGAGCTCTGAATGAATTCCGTCAAAACCCTGCCCCAGCCGCGCGTCGCGGGCCGCCACATCTACAACGGCATGCCCGCACGGGAACTCGGCAGCGAGGGCTGGCACAAGCCGTGGAGCGGAGGCAACGGGGGCAACTGCCTGGAGGCCATGAAACTCGACGACGGCCGGATCGCCGTCCGGCAGTCCACCGACCCGGACGGACCCGCCCTCATCTACACCACCGCCGAGATGACGGCCTTCATCGAGGGCGCGAAGGCGGGAGAGGCGGACTTCCTGGTGGCCTGAGCCCGACCTGGGTCCAGTCCGCCGCATCGTTCCTGCGCGACCTTGCCTTCTACTCGCCGCATCGTTCCGGCACCCGTTCGTTCCGCACCGGCCCCCGACCTGTTCCCGACTTCGTCCGCTGTCCGCCGTCCGTTGTCCCCGGTCCGTTCCGACCCGTCCGCCGCCCGTCCTGTCCGTCACGCACCGACCTCACGAGCGATGCGCCGCGAACCGGTCCGTCACGCACCGCGCCCCACTGATCCGCCCGAACCGAACCGCCACGCTCCACCGAACAGCGATACGTCGCCCCCGGTGGAACGTCCCGTCCCGCAAGGCCGGCTCCGCGCCGGTACCGGAGGCGACCCAATTGACTGAGCCGACCGAATTGATCACCGACCCCCGCAGCCCCTTACGGAGTGCCTCATGACCGGACGACCCCCCGTCGGCATCGACACCAGCAAGCCGCACCCGGCCCGCATGTACGACTGGTACCTGGGCGGGAAGGACAACTACCCCGTCGACGAGGCCATGGGCCGGCAGATGCTCGCCCTCGACCCGAGGGTGCCGGTGATGGCGCGGGTCAACCGCGCCTTCATGCAACGGGCCACCCGGTGGCTGGCCGACCGCGGCATACGCCAGTTCCTCGACGTCGGCACCGGCATCCCCACCGAGCCGAACCTCCACCAGATCGCCCAGCGCGCCGCCCCCGACGCGCGGGTCGTGTACTGCGACAACGACCCCATCGTGCTGGCGCACGCCGAGGCCCTGCTGAGGGGGACGGACGAGGGCGTCACGGAGTACCTCCAGGCGGACGTGCGCGAACCCGAGACGATCCTGGAGGCCGCCCGGAAGATCCTCGACTTCACGGAACCCGTCGCCCTGTCCCTGATCGCGTTGCTGCACTTCGTCCCCGACGAGGACGGTGCGCACGACCTGGTCGCCCGGCTGATGGCCGAACTGCCCTCCGGCAGCCACCTGGTCGTCTCCCACGCGACGGCGGACTTCACCCCCGAGGAGTCGAAGGCCGCCACGGACAAGCTCAAGGCCGCGGGTGTCACTCTGGCCCTGCGCTCCCGTGAGGAGTTCGCCCGCTTCTTCGACGGCCTCGAACTGGTGGAACCCGGCGTCCGGGTGCCCCACGAGTGGCACCCCGAACTGGGGGAGCCGGTGGCCGGCCAGGACGACGGTGTCATCCCCGGCTACGGGGCGGTGGGGCGCAAGCCCTGACCTCGTCCGGGCACACATGGCCCGCGGGGACGCGGTGCGGGCGCACGTGATCCGCGCGGACCACGGGCGATCCGGTCAGCCGCCCGCCCGCCCGCCCGCCCTGCCCGCCCGGGCCGCGCCGCCGGGTTCGCATCCCGCCTCGCCCGGCCCGCCCGGCCCGGGCCGCACGCCCGAGCGGCACGCCGGAGTCGCGCGCACGCAGACCACGGCACGCGCTGACCACGGCACGCCGGAGTCGGGTGCACGCGGGCCACGGCATGCCCTGGTCGTGGCCAGCCCGGGGGCACAGCACGCCCGGGTCACGGGGGCCGGGGGCCTCACGTCCTCATGCCGTCATCGGCCGGTCGTACGGCCCGATCGGTGCCGGGAGGCGGGAGGTGCCGCCGGTGAGGCGGCGGTCGACGGCCGCCGCGACCGCCCGGCCCTCCGCGATCGCCCACACGATCAGCGACTGCCCGCGCGCGGCGTCCCCGGCCGCGAACACCCCCGGCACGTTGGTCGCGAAATCCGCGTCCCGGGCGATCGTGCCCCGCGGCTCCACGTCCACGCCCAGCCGGGCGAGCAGACCGTCGCTCCGGTCCGGCCCGGAGAACCCCAGGGCGAGCAGGACCAGGTCGGCGGGGAGAGCCCGTTCGGTGCCCGCCACGGGGCGACGACCCGCGTCCACGTCGACCAGGTGCGCCCACCGCACCCGCCCGTCCGCGTCACCGGAGAAGCGCAGGGTGGACGCCGCGAACAACCGCGCGTCGGCGTCCGCCACCGGAGCACTTCCCAGGTCGCGGGCCTCCTCGTGGGCCGCGGACAGGCGGTAGACCTTCGGGTAGGTGGGCCAGGGCTCGGTGTCCTCGTCCCGTTCCTCACCGGGCCGGCGGTAGATGTCCAGCTGGGTCACCGACGCCGCTCCCTCCCGCAACGCGGTGCCCAGACAGTCGGCACCGGTGTCCCCGCCGCCGACGATGACGACGTGCCGCCCGGCAGCCGACAGCGGGGACACCTCCAGGTCGCCCTCGCACACCCGGTTGGCCAACGGCAGGTACTCCATCGCCTGGTGAACACCCGTCAGTTCGCGTCCCGGGACCGGCAGTTCCCGCCAGGCCGTCGCCCCGGTGGCGATCACCACGGCGTCGTAGCGGCTCCGCAACGCGGCGGCGTCCAGGTCGCGTCCGACCGCCGTGCCCGTACGGAACTTCGTCCCCTCGGCACGCATCTGCGCGATGCGCCGTTCCAGGTGCCGCTTCTCCATCTTGAACGCGGGGATGCCGTAACGCATGAGCCCCCCGATCCGGTCGTCCCGCTCGTACACGACGACCGTGTGCCCGGCCCGGGTCAGCTGCTGGGCGGCCGCGAGTCCGGTGGGGCCCGAGCCGATCACCGCCACGGTCCGCCCCGACAGCCGGTCCGGAGGGGCGGGCGGGGCGAACCCCTCCTCGAAGGCCCGGTCGGCGACGGCGCACTCGACGTTCTTGATCGTGACCGCCGGCTGGTTGATGGCGAGTACGCATCCCGCCTCGCAGGGCGCCGGACACAACCGGCCGGTGAACTCGGGGAAGTTGTTGGTCGCGTGCAGCCGGTCCGCCGCCGCCCGCCAGTCCTCGCGGGAGACCAGGTCGTTCCACTCGGGGATCAGATTGCCCAACGGGCAGGCCTCGTGACAGAACGGAACGCCGCAGTCCATGCAACGGTCGGCCTGGGGTGCGATCAGCGGCAGCAGCGCACCCGGGACGTGGACCTCGTCCCAGTCGTGGACCCGCTCCTCGACAGGCCTGCGCGGCCATTCCCGGCGGGGAGTGGTGAGGAAACCCTTGGGATCGGCCATTGCCGTGTTCCTTGCGTGGGCGGGGCAGGCCGTACGGCGTCGGGCGGCACTCTCCCGGCCACGATACGTCCCGGTTCGCCCCACCGCAGGCCGCCGCCGGACCCGCAGGCCGCCGCCGGACCTGCAGGGCGCCGCCGGACCTGCAGGGCGCCGCCGGACCTGCTGGGCGCCGCCGGACCTGCTGGGCCTGCCGAGCCTGCGCCGGGGGCAGCTCGCTTCCTCGTTCCACGCTTCCTCGGCTCCTCGGCTCCTCGGTTCCTCCGTTCCTCGCTCCCGACCGGCCGAGGCCTCAGGCGAGGGCCAGTACGTACGCCAGGGCGGCCCCGGTGGAGGCGGCCGTGCGGACGTGGTTCCACCGGGTCCACTCCCGCACGTAGCCGGGCCAGTACGCCGCTGCCTCCGGGGTCCCCGGGGCGAGCCGGGCCAACGCCTCGTTGCGCGGCACGTTCGCCGCCACCGTCACCCCGAACGAGCCACCGAGGTGCAGCACGCTGCCCACCAGCAGTTCCGTGGCGCCGTCCGGCGGCCACACCATTACCGTCACGACGGCGATCACCGCACACAGCAGCGCCGAGCCGAGGAACAGCAGCATGAACGCCTTCGTCACCGCGGCCACGTTGACCGCCCGCATCGCGGCCACCCCCTGCGCCACCGGCAGCGCCGTCAGCCCCTTCATCACGAAGGCCGAGAAGGCGAAGAAGACCCCGGCCACCAGGGCGGTGCCCAGCGCCCCCAGTACCGTCAGCACGAAGTACGGTCCCTCGATCATGTCCTCGTCTCCCTCTCGTCGGACCGGGCGCCCCGCCCTCCCGGCCTGCCGTCGCCACCAGTGAACCGGCCCGCACGGGCGCCGCCCATGGCCGGACGGCGCAGGCGCATGCGCAATCGTCCACGCCGACCGCCCGGCTGTGGTCGGCACAGTCGACACGGCATGGCGCTCTCCGGGGCGACCTGCGGCAGGGGACCGTGCCGACGGTCGGCACGGTGGCGGTGCCCGGCGGTCCGGCGGCTGTCAGAGCTCCGGACGGCAGGCCCGACAAGAGGGACCGGTGCGGGCGAGGGCGCTCGGCAGGATTCGTCCCCCTCCCGAACGCTGACGCATCATGGCCGAGTGCGACTGGAAGCGATCACCTGGGACCGGCTCCGCGACCACCTCGCCGACCGTCTGCTGGACCTGCGGCCGGCCGACGACAGCCCCTGGCCGCGGGTGGCCCTGGACGGCGCCCCGGCCGCCCGCCCCGGGGAACTCGCCGCGGACATCGCCGAGGCCCTGCGGTTGCGAGGGCGCCCCTCGCTCGTCGTGGCGACCGAGGGTTTCCTGCGTCCCGCCTCGGTCCGGCTGGAGCACGGCCGTCAGGACGTCGACTCCTACTACGACGGCTGGTACGACACCGGGGCCCTTTGGCGCGAGGTCTTCGGCCCGCTCGATCCGGGCGGCAGCGGGCGAGTCCTGCCCGACCTGCGGGACCCGGTCACCGACCGGGCCACCCGCAGTCCCGCCGTGTCCCTCCCGCCCGGCGGCATCCTCCTGCTGCACGGGCCCTTCCTGCTGCGCCACTGGTTCCCCTTCGACCTCAGCGTCCACCTCCAGCTGTCGCCGGGCGCCCTGCGCCGCCGCACCCCCGAGGCCGAACACTGGACCATCCCCGCCTTCGAGCGCTACGCCCGGGAGGCCGACCCCGCCGACACCGCCGACGTCCTGGTCCGAGCCGACGACCCGCGCCGCCCGGCCTGGCGCGGCTGAGCAGGACGGTCCGCGTCACGGCACCCTGCCCCCGGCTCGTAGTCGCCGGGCCCGGACTCCCGTGTCCCGCACGGCGCACCCGGCACGAGGCGCCCAGCCGCAGGTCCGCACGGCGTCCCGGCGGGCCGGTGCCTCCGCATGCGGGCGGGGGAGCGCGCGACCAGAATGAGGGGCGTCGGGACTCGCGGCGCGCCCCCGCGCCGCGCCGGCCGTCCGGCACCGGGAGGTACTCCATGACCACCGCCGGAGACATCATGCACCGCGGCGCCCAGTGGATCCCCGCCCACGAAACCCTCGACCGCGCGGCCCAGTTGATGCGCGAACTGAACGTCGGGGCACTGCCGATCAGCGACGAGAACGAAAGGCTGTGCGGCATCCTCACCGACCGCGACATCGTGGTCGGCTGTGTCGCCATGGGCCGTGATCCGTCCCGGGTGACCGCGGGGGAGATGGCCAAGGGCACACCCCGCTGGATCGACGCGGACGCCGATGTCGGCGAGGTCCTCCAGGAGATGCAGGAGCACCGGATCCGCCGGCTGCCCGTCATCCGGGACAAGCGCCTGGTCGGCATGATCAGCGAGGCCGACCTCGCCCAGCACCTGACCGACGACCAGATCGCCACCTGGGCGGAGCAGGTCTACGCCCGCCGCTGAACGGCCCCCTCGGGGACCGGGTCCGGGCCCGACGGCGCGACGGGGCCTGCGGCACTCGGTCGCCGGAACCCCCGGCCTGCCGTCCGCCTGGCGTTCCGTCCGCCCGGCGTTCCGTCGGCCCGGCCCTCCGTTCGCCGGGTGACCACTGATCGTCCGTCGCGTCCCCTACCGGGAACAAGCCGTGCAAATGGGATGATCGCGGCATGATGCGATCCGACGGGAATCTGCTCGACCACCGGCCGGACGAGGCGGCCGAACACCTCGACGCCTTCGCCGCACTCTTCGACCCCACCACCTTCCGCCATTTCGAGGCGGTCGGTGTCGGTCCCGGCTGGCGCTGCTGGGAGGTCGGCCCGTCCGGTGGATCCGTGGTGTCGTGGCTGGCCAGGCGGGTGGGCCCGACCGGCCGGGTGCTCGCCACGACCACCCAACCGGCCCGTCTGGCCACAGCCGCCCGGCCGCCGGTGGAGGTGCGGACCCACGACATCGGCACCGAGGAACCTCCGGTGGAGGGCGGCTTCGACCTGGTGCACGCCCGGCTCCCGTTCATCGGCGCGGCGGACCCCGGCCGGGTCCTCCGTCTCATGGTCCGCGTGCTGCGACCCGGTGGGCGTCTGCTCGTCGAGGACACCGACCCCGCACTGCAGCCCCTGCTGTGCCCGGACGAGCACGGCCCCGAGCAGCAGCTCGCCAACCGGTTGCGCCAGGGGCTGCGCCGCCTCCTCGCCGACCGGGGATCGGACCTCGCCCACGGCCGCAGGCTCCCGCGGCTGCTGCGAGAGGCGGGCCTCGGCGGAGTACGGGCCGACGCGTACTTCCCGCTCGCCGAACCGGCCTGTGCGGCCCTGGAGTCGGCGACCATGCGACTGGCGCGCGACGGCCTCGTCGGAGCCGGCATCGCCACCGCCCAGGACATTGACCGCCACCTCGCGAACGTCGCCGAGGGGAACCTGGACCTGTCCACCGCCCCGCTGATCACGGCCTGGGGCCGCAAGGGCTGACCGCGCCGGGACCGGACGGACCACCCGACGCACGCCACGCACGCCACGCGCGCGGCACCGCACCACCGCAGCGCGGCACCGCCCCGACGTGCTGTCACCCCGCGACCCTGCCCCGCGCCCACCTCGTCCCCGCCCTCACCTCACCCCGCCCCGCGTCACCCCGAGCCGACGCGCAACCGTCGGGCCCGCGGACACACCGCAACCGTCGGCCATGCGGACACGCCGCAACCGCCGGTCACGCCGACGCACAGGGAGCCGGCGGTGCCCCGCCTTCCGGGGGCCGGGGCGGGCGACCGCCCACCACCTGCACCGCGTGCGCCCCCGCGCGGCACCCCTGCCGGACCGCGTCCCGGGCGTCGGCCCCCGCGAGCAGCGCCGCGAGGAAGGCGCCGGTGAAGGCGTCACCCGCGCCCGTGGTGTCCCGTGCGGTGGCCGCGACGGCGGGGACCCGGGCGCACACCGCGCCGGAACGCGCCAGCAGTGCTCCTCGCGCACCCTGCTTCACCACGACCAGCGGGACGTCCCGGCTCAGCTCCGCCGCCGCGTCAGCCGGGTCCGGCAGGCCGGTGAGCAGGCACGCCTCGTCCCGGCTGGGCAGCAGCACGTCCACCCCGGCGACGTGGGACAGGAACCGCTCCGCGCCCAGGGCTGCGAGGAAGCCCGCCGACGCGGGGTCCACGCTCACCGGCACACCGCGCGCCCTGGCCGACCCGACGGCCGCCGCCACGAAGGCCCGGCCCGTGTCGGAGAACAGCAGGTAGCCCGACAGGTGCAGCCGGGCCACGCCGTCCAGCAGCCCCTCGGACCAGTCGCCGGGTCCCAGCCGCAGGGACGCCCCGCTGTCCGTCAGGAAGGTCCGCTCGCCTCCGGCCTCCCCGTCGACGAGACAGATCACCGTCCCGGTGGGGGCCGCGTCGTCGACGACCAGCAGCGGGATCACCCCGTGCGCGGCGAGTTCCCGCGCGTGCCAGTCCGCCGAGTCGGCGCCCACCCGGCCGAGCAGCCGCACCGCCGCGCCACCCGACCGGGCGGCCCAGCACGCCACGTTGGCCCCGGCGCCGCCGGGCAGCCGGCGGATCGCCGCCACCGTGTCCGTCCCGGACGCGAGGGGGCCACGGTGCCGGGCGACCACGTCCGTGACGACGTCACCGACGACCAGCAGCCCACCACCACCCGCAAGCCGACCTTCCGTACGCCCCTCCGTACGCCCCTCCGCGCGCCCGGGGTCCGCGCGCCCGGGGTCCGCGCTCACGCCCCGGTCCGCGCCGCCGCGACGCGGGCGGCCAGCCGCACGTTGCCCCGCACCGCCGCCAGGTTGGCGGCCAGGGAGGCGCCGTCGGTGTGCCGGACGAGATGGTCCAGCAGGAACGGCGTGACCCCCTGGCCGGTGACGCCCGCCTCCGCGCAGGCGCGCAGCGCCTCGTCGAGCACCCGCGCGTGCACCGCGGGGTCCAGCTGCTGCTCCTCGGGCACGGGGTTGGCCACGATCAGCGCCGACGGGGGGCCGCCCAGCGCGTCCTGGGCCCGCATGACGTCGGCCACCTGCCCGGGGGAGTCCAGCCGCCAGTCCACGGGGTGACCCGAGTCGGACAGGTAGAAGCCGGGAAAGCGGTCCGTGCCGTACCCGGCCACCGCCACGCCCAGGGTCTCCAGGCGCTGCAACGTCGCCGGCACGTCGAGGATCGACTTCACGCCCGCGCAGACCACCGTGATCCGCGTCCGGGCCAGCAGCCCCAGGTCCGCCGACTCGTCCTGGGTCGCCGTCCACTCCCGGTGCACCCCGCCCAGGCCCCCGGTCGCGAACACCCGGACGCCCGCCCGCTCCGCCAGCAGCGCGGTGGCCGAGACCGTGGTGGCACCGCTCGTCCCCGTCGCGACCGCGAGCGGCAGGTCGCGGTGGCCCAGCTTGCGCATCCCGTCCTCGTTGGCGACCCGCTCCAGCTGCTCCTTGTCCAGGCCGACCCGGGGCACGCCGTCCAGCACCGCGATCGTCGCGGGCACCGCGCCCTCCTCCCGCACGACCGCTTCCAGCTCCAGGGCCACCCGGAGGTTCTGGGGCCGTGGCAGCCCGTGCGCGATGATCGTGGACTCCAGCGCCACCACGGGCCGGTCCGCGACGAGCGCCTCCCGTACCTCTTCCGACACCCTCAGCACCACGTGTCCGCCTCCCGTCAGCCGCTCCTTCCTCATCCCTGGCGACCCGCGCGCCCGGGCAAACCCCTTGCACGTCGGCACGGGGGTCCCGCAGCCTGGGACGCATGACGGACCACACGGCACGCCTCGACCACGTCGTCCTTTGGGTGCGCGACCCCGTCGCCGCCGCAGGCTTCTACGCCGAGGCGGTCGGACTGGCACCGGTCCGGCTCGCCGAGTTCTCCGCGGGAGCGGCCCCTTTCCCGTCGGTCCGCGTCAACGACGACACGATCATCGACCTCATGCCGGCGGAGATGGCCCGGCGCATGACCATGCTGCCCGGGGCCGCCGACAGCTCGGGTCACCCCGTCAACCACGTGTGCCTGTCGCTGCCCGCCGCGGACTTCGACGCGCTCCGGGCCCGGCTCGCGGAGCGCTCGGTGCCGCTGACGGACTTCTCCCACGACTCCTTCGGGGCGCGCGGCCCGGCCAGGCGCAGCTTCTACTTCCGCGACCCCGACGGCAACGTGTTCGAAGCACGCCACTACGACTGAACGGGCACCTCACCTGAACTCGCGCCTGCCGGAACCGGCTGACCTCCCCCGAACGGGCTCGACCCGACTGAACGGGCCCGCCCCGACCTGTCTCCCGCCGACCCGCCCAACCCTTCTCCGCCGCTGATCCCGCCCGGCTCCACCCGACGAGGCCGCCCCGGCGAGGCGGCCCAGACGAGGCCGCCGCGGCGAGGCGGCCCAGACGAGGCGGCCCGGACAAAGCTGCCCCCGTCAGAACAACGGCTCGGGCAGGACCCCCTCCAGGGCGAGCAGCCGCCGCTTGGTCTCCAGTCCGCCGCCGAAGCCGCCGATCCCGCCGTCGCTCTCCACCACGCGGTGGCAGGGCACGACCACGGGCAGCGGATTGGCGCCCATCGCCATGCCCACAGCCTGCGCGCCGCCGGGCCGGCCCACCCGCCGCGCCAGGTCGCCGTAGCCGACCACGTCGCCGAACGGCACCCCGGTGGCGAGCTCGCG
This sequence comes from Streptomyces sp. NPDC029526, assembly GCF_040637405.1. Classification (NCBI taxonomy): domain Bacteria; kingdom Bacillati; phylum Actinomycetota; class Actinomycetes; order Kitasatosporales; family Streptomycetaceae; genus Streptomyces; species Streptomyces sp. NPDC029526. Next base: position 176,497 of record NZ_JBEZWE010000001.1, on the reverse strand, counting down.
CAGGACCGCCCGGTTGAAGCCGGAGATCAGCGACCAGTCGAGCGGCACGTCGAAGGTGTGCCGCTCACCCGCCAGATAGGACCGGACCTGGCGTATCGCCTCGGCGGGCAGGGGCGCGGCGGGATCCTCGACCGGGGCGGTGCCCAGCCGCTCGGTCAGCCGTGCCAGCGCGCGGTCGCGCACCGCGGCGGTGGCGTGGAACACGACGTTGACCAGGCCCGCGTCGGTGGCGGCCAGCATCAGCGGGCCGATGTCCGTCTCCACGACGGCCCACACCGGTGCCCGGTCGCGCTGCCCGTCCTGCCCGTGACTGCTCATGCGCCCACGGTACGGCCCGCCACCGACAACCCGGTGGCGCGGAGGACCCGCCGGGCACCCCCGGGCCGCGGCCACGGGCTCGGGGGTGCCCGGCCGGTGCCACGGCCGGGTCAGCCCACCGCGTCCCGCACCACGTCCGGGACGTTGCTGATGATGCCGTCGACGCCGTAGCCGGCCACCCGCCGGGCGGCGGCGGCGTCGTTCACGGTCCAGGTGAGCACCTCGAGCGGCGAGCCGTGCGGTCCCCGGAAGGACTGCACGGCGGCGACGTAGCCGCTGGTCAGCGACGCGTACGACGGGTTGATCTGGTCGGCGAAGGCCGCGTAGCCGGGCAGGTCGCCCACCGGAGGCTTGCCGAGCAGTCCCGTCCGCACCGCGGGCTTCAGCTCGTGGACGGTGCGCACGCTGGCCGCGCTGAAGCTCTGCACGACCAGCCGGTCCCCGACGTGCTGACGGTCCAGCCAGCCCTCGTTGGCGAGGACCTTCAGGGTGTCCCGCTCGATGCCGGGGTACAGCTCGGGATTCTTGATCTCCAGCAGCAGCTTCTGACCGTGCCGCTCCACCCGCCGCACGAACTGCTCCAGCGTCGGCACGCGCGTGCCCCGGAAGGACGGCGAGAACCAGCTGCCCGCGTCGAGACGGGCGATCTCCGCGGCGGTGAAGTCCTTCACCTTCCACGGCGACCGGCCCGGGAAGACCTCCTCCGCATCGGTGGTGCGCCGCAGGTCGTCGTCGTGGACGACCACCAGCGTGCCGTCCTTGGTGCGCTGTACGTCGTTCTCCACCCACTCGATGCCCAGTGCCGCCGCCCGGTCGACGGCCGCCAGCGTGTTCTCCGGCGCGTAGCCGGAGCCCCCCCGATGGGCGACGACCACCGGTGTGCCGCTCGTGTCGGCGGCGCCGGCCGGGGACATGGGGAACAGGAGGGCGGCGGCTCCCAGAAGCGCGGTGATCGATGCGGTGACGGAACGCGCGTGCATGCGTACTCCTCACGTGCAGTAATCCGGACATCACGGACCGTTCAACTGTGACATCCGTCGGTCAACGTGAAAGGGGCGCACGATGACCACAGAATGAACGCGACTTCCCCAACTCCGCACACCACTGGCTCACAACTGGGGCGAGGACGTGTTTCTTTGCCGGAAAGTCGTTCGACCATTCCGGTGGAGGTCATACTCTCTGCGTCTACCCTGGCCGCCGGTGCGGTCCTGGGACGGGGGTCGTATCGGGGGTTCCAGGGCGAAACAACGGCGGGAAGGGCACCGCGCATGCAAGGCACCGTCGACGGTTTCAACTACGGCCTGGTCACACCGCTCGTGGCCTACCTCATGGCCTGCCTCGGCGGCGCCCTGGGACTGCGCTGCACGGCCCGGTCCCTGACCGCCTCCCGGTCCCGGCGGGCGGCCTGGCTGGCGCTCGGCTCGGCCGCCATCGGCTCGGGCATCTGGACCATGCACTTCATCGCCATGATGGGGTTCACCATCGAGGGCACCCCGATCCGCTACGACGTCCCGACGACCTTCGCGAGCCTCGCGGTCGCCGTCGTCATGGTCGGCATCGGCACGTTCATCGTCGGCTACCGGGGAGCGGCCGGCACCGCCCTGTTCACCGGCGGCACCATCACCGGGCTGGGCATCGCCTCCATGCACTACCTGGGCATGGCGAGCATGCACCTCGACGGGGCGCTGGAGTACGACACCCTCCTGGTCGCGGCGTCCGTGGTCATCGCCATGGCCGCCGCCACCGCCGCCCTCTGGGCGGCCGGACAGGTCAAGGGCCTGCGGTGGAGCGTCGGCGCCGCCCTCGTAATGGGGCTCGCCGTCACCGGGATGCACTACACCGGCATGGCCGCCCTGGAGGTCCACGTCCACGGCGGCACCGCCCCCGCCACGGGCGAGTCCGCGGCCACCCTGCTGGGCCCGATGCTGATCGGGCCGCTGGCCTTCCTGGTCCTCCTCGGCCTGCTGGTGGTCTTCGACCCGCTGGTGATCACCGGCCGCCCCGCCCCGGTGCGCGAGCGCCGGCCCGGTATCCCCGCCCACCCGGACCTGCACCACTCCCCGGCGCGCCCCCGCCCGCGCGCCCGCGGGCCCGTCGAGCACCGGCACCGCACCCCGCAGAAGCGCTGACCGGCGGCGGGAGACCGCGCGGGAACGCCGGCCGGGACCCGTTGTCAGTGGCGGGTCGTACCGTTGATGGCATGCGGCCCGTTTCCCACATCGAACGCACGGTGGCGCCCTTCGAGGTCGTCAGCCCCTACCAGCCGAACGGCGACCAGCCGGCGGCCATCGCCGACCTCGCCCGGCGCATCGAAGCCGGCGAGAAGGACGTCGTACTGCTGGGTGCGACCGGCACCGGCAAGTCCGCCACCACCGCGTGGATGATCGAAAAGCTCCAGCGCCCCACCCTGGTGATGGCGCCGAACAAGACGCTGGCCGCCCAGCTGGCCAACGAGTTCCGCGAACTCCTGCCGAACAACGCGGTCGAGTACTTCGTCTCGTACTACGACTACTACCAGCCCGAGGCGTACGTCCCGCAGTCGGACACCTACATCGAGAAGGACTCCTCGATCAACGAGGAGGTGGAGCGGCTGCGGCACTCCGCGACGAACTCGCTGCTCACCCGCCGCGACGTGGTCGTGGTCGCCTCCGTGTCCTGCATCTACGGCCTGGGCACGCCCCAGGAGTACGTGGACCGCATGGTCCCGCTGCGGGTCGGCGAGGAGATCGACCGGGACCAGCTGCTGCGCCGCTTCGTCGACATCCAGTACACCCGCAACGACATGGCCTTCAGCCGCGGCACCTTCCGCGTCCGCGGCGACACCATCGAGATCTTCCCGGTGTACGAGGAGCTCGCCGTCCGCATCGAGATGTTCGGCGACGAGATCGAGGCGCTGTCCACCCTGCACCCCGTCACCGGCGAGATCGTCAGCGACGACCAGCAGCTGTACGTCTTCCCGGCCTCCCACTACGTCGCGGGCCCCGAGCGCATGGAGCGCGCGGTCAACGACATCGAGAAGGAGCTGGCCGAGCGCCTCACCGAGCTGGAGCGCCAGGGCAAGCTGCTGGAGGCGCAGCGGCTGCGCATGCGCACCACCTACGACCTGGAGATGCTCCGCCAGATCGGCACCTGCTCCGGCGTCGAGAACTACTCGATGCACTTCGACGGCCGCCTGCCCGGCTCCCCGCCCAACACCCTGCTGGACTACTTCCCCGACGACTTCCTGCTCGTCATCGACGAGTCGCACGTCACCGTCCCGCAGATCGGCGCCATGTACGAGGGCGACGCCTCCCGCAAGCGGACCCTCGTCGACCACGGCTTCCGGCTGCCCTCCGCCCTGGACAACCGGCCCCTGAAGTGGGAGGAGTTCCAGGAACGCATCGGCCAGACCGTCTACCTGTCGGCCACCCCCGGGCAGTACGAGCTGTCCCGCTCGGACGGCGTCGTCGAGCAGATCATCCGCCCCACCGGCCTCGTCGACCCGGAAGTCGTCGTCAAGTCCACCGAGGGCCAGATCGACGACCTGGTGCACGAGATCCGCACCCGCGTCGAGAAGGACGAACGCGTCCTGGTCACCACCCTCACCAAGAAGATGGCCGAGGACCTCACCGACTACTTCCTGGAGCTCGGCATCCAGGTCCGCTACCTGCACAGCGACGTCGACACCCTGCGCCGCGTCGAACTGCTGCGGGAGCTGCGCAGCGGCGAGTACGACGTGCTCGTCGGCATCAACCTGCTTCGTGAGGGCCTCGACCTGCCCGAGGTGTCCCTGGTGGCGATCCTGGACGCCGACAAGGAGGGCTTCCTGCGCTCCGGCACGTCCCTGATCCAGACCATCGGCCGGGCCGCGCGCAACGTCTCCGGACAGGTCCACATGTACGCCGACAAGATCACCCCGGCGATGGAGAAGGCCATCGACGAGACCAACCGCCGCCGGGAGAAGCAGATCGCGTACAACCAGGAGAACGGCATCGACCCCCAGCCGCTCCGCAAGAAGATCAACGACATCGTCGCCCAGATCGCCCGCGAGGACGTCGACACCGAGCAGCTGCTCGGCACCGGGTACCGCAAGCAGCGCAAGGACGGCGGCGGCACCAAGGCCCCCGTGCCCGCCCTCGGCGGCGCGGCGGCCAACGGTGCGAGGACGGCCAGGGGCAAGGCCGGGGCGAGCGTGCCGACGGACCGTCCCGCCGCCGAGCTCGCGGAGCAGATCGAGGAGCTCACCACGCGGATGCGCGCCGCCGCCGCGGAACTCCAGTTCGAGATCGCGGCCCGGCTGCGCGACGAGGTCTCCGAGATGAAGAAGGAGCTGCGCCAGATGCGCGAGGTGGGCCTGTCCTGACAGCCCCCTGAGGGCCCGTGACGGCGTCGGCCCGCCCCTGGACGTGCGGCCGGCGCCCGTCGCCGTGCCACCCCGCCCGGGGCGGGGACGGGCTGTGTTGCAAGACCGACACAAAGTGCGGGCCAGGGTACGTGGCTGTCAGTGCCCCTGCGTAGGGTTCTGGTCAACCGCGGTTCTCGCGGCAACAGGGGACGTCCGAGAGGGGAATCAGCGCGTGACCGTCAACATGACCAAAGGTCAGGCCATCAGTCTGCAGAAGGACGACGGCGGCAGCCTGAGCGCGGTGCGCATGGGTCTCGGGTGGCAGGCGGCTCCCCGTCGGGGCCTCTTCGGCTCGCGCACCCGGGAGATCGACCTGGACGCCTCCGCCGTCCTGTTCGCGGACAAGCAGCCCGTCGACGTCGTCTTCTTCCGCCACCTCGTCAGCGACGACGGCTCGGTGCGCCACACCGGCGACAACCTCGTCGGCGGCGTCGGCCAGGGCGGCGACGACGAGGCCATCCTCGTCGACCTGTCCCGGGTCCCGGTCCACATCGACCAGATCGTCTTCACCGTGAACTCCTTCACCGGCCAGACGTTCCAGGAGGTGCAGAACGCCTTCTGCCGCCTGGTCGACGAGACCAACGGCCAGGAGCTGGCCCGCTACACGCTCGCCGGCGGCGGCGCCTACACCGCCCAGATCATGGCCAAGGTGCACCGCTCGGGCAGCGGCTGGACGATGACGGCCCTCGGCAACCCGGCCAACGGCCGCACCTTCCAGGACCTGATGCCGGCGATCCTGCCGGTCCTGTAGGTCCAGGGCGCACCGGGCTCCGGGGATCCCGGCGGGACCACACCACACACGCGACACAGGGGGACGAGGGCGATGACGGCCGAGCTGGTGCGGGGACAGAACCATCCGCTGTCCCGGTCCCGCCTGGAGGTCCGGATCTCGGCCGGCACACCGGTCGTGGCCGCGGCCGCGCTGGGCGACGAGAACGGACGCATCCACGGCGCGGACTGGGTCGCCCACCCGGGCGCACCCACCCGGCCCGGCCTCGAAGTGTCCCGGCAGGCCGCCGCCGACCACCGTCTCGCGGTCGATCTGGACGCCCTGCCGGACGCGGTGCACCGCGTCAGCGTGCTGCTCTCCCTGCCGGCCGCGGGCGGCGGGCCGGGACCGGCCCGGTTCGGCACCGTGGCGGCCCCCTTCGTCGCCGTCACGGGCCTGGACGGCACCGAGGTCGCCAGCTACACCGTCACCGGCCTGGACAGCGAGTCCGCCGTCATCGCCCTGGAGCTCTACCGGCGGCAGGGCGCCTGGAAGGTGCGCGCCATCGGCCAGGGATACGCCGGCGGACTCGCCGAACTCCTCGCCGACCAGGACCTGGCCGAGGCGCAGCGCCTGGCGTCCGACATGCACGGGGCCATCGCCCAGGGGCTCGCCCGCTCCGTGCAGGCCCCGCCGCCCCGCACCCCGGAGGGCGACCGTTCCCGCCAGGCCACCGCCCCGGCCCTCGGTGCCGACCAGGGCGGCTCGGCCTCCCCGGGCGCCCCCGGCCCGGCCGGGCCGTCCTACGGGGACCGGCCGCAGCCGGGCCGGCCCGAGCCGCAGCCCGCCCCGGGGAGCGCGGCCGACCCGGCCGACCCGTCCCCGGCGGGCGGGCCCGTCGACTACCGCCACCCGCGTCGGCAGCACACCGCCCCGCCTCCGCCGCCCCCCGCCGCCCCGCCGTCCCGGCCCGGGGAGCCGGCCCGTCCCGTGGCCGGCGACGCGACCGGCTGGTCCATGGACGAGCGGCTCTACAACCAGGTCTGGGGCATGTTCGAGGACCTGGCCCGCACCACCGCCGCCTACCGCAGCGCGGTCGACTTCGCCGAGTCGCGCAGGGACAAGGAGCTCGAACAGGTCCTGTCCGACCCGCGCAGCCGGATCGGCGGCCAGGCCGACGCGGCCCGTGAGGCGGCCCAGGCCCGCCGGGACCAGCTCGTCGACCAGGCCCGTGAGGTCCTCGACCGGGACCTCGCCCAGCTGACCGCCGAGGCCGAGGTCGTCGAACCGGCCCTGCCGCCGGCCTTCGCGCGCTGGGACAGTCCCGTCTGGCAGGCCTACCGGGTGCCGATGGAGATCCCCATGGCCCTGCGCCTGGGCGACCTCCACCTTCCGGAGGCCGACGCGGTGCGCATCCCGATGCTGCTCCGGCTGCCCCTGGAGCGCGGCCTGTGGATCGACAGCGGACGCACCGGAGGGCTGGACGAGTCCTTCGCCGACGCGCACGACCTGCGGCGCCTGGCCCTGGAGACGGCCGTGGCGCACGCGGCCCGGCTGCTCGCCGTGTATCCGGCGGGCGAGTTCACGGTGCACGTCGTCGACCCGGCCGGTTCCGGCGCGCAGGCCCTCACCCCGCTCACCCGGTCCGGGGCGCTCGCCGCTCCGCCGGCGCGGGGCGCCGCCGGTGTGACGGACGTACTGGGCAGGCTCACCCAGCGGGTCGACCTGGTCCAGATGGCGCTGCGCGCGGGTGCCCCCGACTCGCTGCCGCCCGGTTTCGACACCTCCCAGCAGCTGCTGATCGTCAACGACTTCCCGCACGGCTTCGACGACCGGGCCGTCAACCAACTGCGGTACCTCGCCGACGAGGGCCCCGCCGTGGGCGTCCACCTGATGATGGTGGCCGACCGGGAGGACGCCGCGGCGTACGGACCGCTGCTCGACCCGCTGTGGCGCGGGCTGCTGCGGCTGACGCCGGTGGCCGACGACCACCTCGCCGACCCGTGGGTCGGGCACGCCTGGACCTACGAGCCGCCGGTGGTGCCGCCCGGCAGCGCGGTGCTCGATCAGGTGCTCACCCGCGTGACGGAGGCCCGGCGCACCTGGAACCGGTGAGCCCTCAGAAGGCGATGTGGCCAGCGACACACAGGCGCTGACCTGGCGCTTTGGTTTTCCTTTTACCCTGCTCTTTACCAATCCTTGGTGATGCCGGTACTGTTCAACCCACGGAGGGGAGTACTCCCCATCTGTGCGGTGACCCCGTCAGTACGGATCAGGCCAGATCCCGGGGCGTCGGCCCGGGACTCATCAAGCGCTGTGGGAAGCGCCGGAGTCCTGGGTGGAAGAGACCTCCGGCAGCGACGACGCTGACTTTTGCCGTGAACGTATCTGCCGGAGGCGCAGTGGATGTTTCCCTGACCCTATGGGTCCTGACGATCGTGGGCCTGGCGGCCCTGATCTCGGTCGACTTCTTCATCGGCCGCAAACCGCACGACGTGTCCATCAAGGAAGCCGGGATCTGGACGGTCGTCTGGATCGTCCTGGCCGTCCTCTTCGGCATCGGCCTGCTGATCTTCGGCGGCGGACAGCCCGCCGGTGAGTTCTTCGCCGGCTTCATCACCGAGAAGTCGCTGAGCGTCGACAACCTCTTCGTCTTCGTCCTGATCATGGCGAAGTTCGCGGTGCCCTCGCAGTACCAGCAGCGGGTGCTGCTCGTCGGCGTCCTCATCGCCCTGGTCCTGCGGGCGATCTTCATCGCCGCCGGCGCGGCGATCCTGGCCAGCTTCTCCTGGGTCTTCTACATCTTCGGTGCGTTCCTCATCTGGACCGCCTGGAAGCTCATCCAGGAGGCCCGCGCCGACCAGGAGGACGAGGAGTTCGAGGAGAACAAGCTGCTCAAGGCGGCCGAGCGGCGCTTCGGAGTCGCCGACCGCTACCACGGCACCAAGCTGTGGATCGAGCAGAACGGCAAGCGGATCATGACGCCGATGCTGGTCGTCATGCTCGCCATCGGCACCACGGACGTGCTGTTCGCGCTCGACTCGATCCCCGCGATCTTCGGCCTGACCCAGGACCCGTACATCGTGTTCACGGCGAACGCGTTCGCCCTCATGGGTCTGCGCCAGCTGTACTTCCTGATCGGCGGCCTGCTGAAGAAGCTGGTCCACCTCTCGTACGGCCTGTCCGTCATCCTCGGCTTCATCGGTGTGAAGCTGGTGCTGCACGCGCTGCACGAGTCCGGCGTCCACGTACCCGAGATCAGCATCCCGGTCTCCCTGGGCGTCATCTGCTCCGTCCTGGTGATCACGACGATCACCAGCCTCCGGGCCTCCCGCAAACTGGCGGAAGCCGGAGCGGCGAAGGACGGCAGCGGCGACACCGACAGCGGCGACAAGGACAGCGTCGACGCCTGACGCACGGACACCACGCCGGGAGCGGCGGGCCGCGACACGCCGGCCACCGCTCCCGGCGCGCCCTGCCGTCCACCGGCCCGGCCCGCACGGGCCGACCCACCGCGCATCACCGGCGCCGCTCCGGGCGGCGCCCCCCGAACCGACCCCGACACGTACAGGAGGCCATGCGCACTCATGACGGACCCCGAGGCGACCAGGACGGTGGAACGGACGGGTGCCCCGGGCGCCGACGACCGGAGTGCAGCGGGTCGGGAGGTCTGCGACGATCGCCGCATGAGCGCTCGGATCAGGTCGCTCGCGACACGGTGGACGATCCTGGTACCGGCGCTGGCGGCCGTCCTGCTCGTCCTCACGTGGGGCCGCGACCTGCCCGGCATCGTCGTGGGCGTGGCGACCGCCGTCCTCGCGGGCTCCGTCCTGGCGGCGGTGCACCACGCGGAGGTCGTCGCCCACCGGGTCGGAGAACCGTTCGGCTCCCTGGTCCTGGCCGTCGCCGTCACGGTCATCGAGGTGGCGCTGATCGTCACGCTGATGCTCGACGGCGGCGACAAGAGCGCCACGCTCGCCCGGGACACCGTCTTCGCCGCCGTGATGATCACCTGCAACGGCATCATGGGGCTCAGTCTCCTGGTGGGTTCGCTGCGCCACGGCACGGCGGTGTTCAATTCGGAGGGCACCGGAGCCGCCCTCGCCACGGTCGCCACCCTGGCGACCCTCAGCCTGGTGCTGCCGACGTTCACCACGAGCCAGCCCGGCCCCGAGTTCTCCACGGTCCAGCTGACCTTCGCCGCCATCTCCTCCCTGGTCCTCTACGGCCTGTTCGTGGCCACCCAGACCATCAGACACCGGGACTACTTCCTGCCCCTCACCCGGCAGGGCGAGGTCATCTCGGGCGAGGAGCACGCCGAGGCCCCGTCGAACCGCACCGCCCTGATCAGCCTCGGCATGCTGGCACTCGCCCTGGTCGGAGTGGTCGGCCTCGCCAAAGGAGTGTCGCCGACCATCGAGTCCGGGGTGGAGGCCGCCGGGCTCCATCACGCCGTCGTCGGTGTGATCATCGCCCTGCTGGTGCTGCTGCCCGAGACCATCGCCGCGGTCCGTGCCGCGCGCCGCGACCGCGTGCAGACCAGCATGAACCTGGCGCTCGGCTCGGCCATGGCCAGCATCGGCCTGACCATCCCGGCGGTCGCCCTCGCCTCCCTGTGGCTCTCCGGGCCGCTGGTCCTCGGGCTCGGCAGCACGCACATGGTGCTCCTCGCCCTGACCGTCGTGGTGAGCGCGCTCACCGTGGTGCCGGGACGGGCCACACCCCTGCAGGGCGGCGTCCACCTGGTGCTGTTCGCCGCCTACATGGAGCTGGCGCTCAACCCGTAGCGCCGCCCGTACGCCCGGGCTTCGGGGCGGCGTCAGTAGCCGACGGTGATGCGCCGCGCGGGCCCGTCGACGCGCACCGTGCCGCCGTAGGGGATCACCACCTGCGGATCCGTGTGACCGAGGTCCACGTCGAAGACCACCACGGTGCCGGGGGCGTACGTCCGCACGGCACGCAGCACGGCCTCCCGCTGCTCGGCCGCGTAGGCCGCGCCCTCCTCGGGGCTGTGGGGGCGGTCGAAGAACCAGGTCTTCGGCCGCCCCCACAGCAGGGCCGGGAAGCGCCCGAGGAGGCCCCGCTCGCCCATGTTCCGCAGGAGCGCAGCCGGGCGAGCAGGTGGGTGTTGTCGCTCATCCCGAAGAACGGCTTCGGGTGGGCCCGCACCAGCTCCCGGTCCAGCAGCGGCAGCACCGTGATCTGGTCGTCGCCGCCGATCGCCGCCATCACCGCCTTGATGCCGGGGTCGGCGAACGCGGCATGCAGGTCGTCGGCACGCTGCCGGGGCGTCGAGCCCATGACCCGTGTCGCCGGGTACTCCACCGGCTCCAGCCCGTACTCCTCGCGCAGCCGCCGCAGGCCCAGCTCGAACGGGAGCGGGAACACCCCGGCGAGGCCGGAGGAGGGCGACAGCACGGCGATACGGTCGCCCGGTGCGGGTTTCGGCGGGTACACGGCGTCGATCACGAGGCGGGCGTAGGACGTGGCCGGTCCGCCGCGCACCGTGATAGACCGGGTCCCAGCGGCGGCCCCGGGAGGGTCCGCCCGCCCGTACGCCGAACGGACCGGAGGAACCGTGCCCCGCACGCTGGCCAGCGCCCCGATCATGATTCTCAACGGCCCCACCCTGAACCTGCTCGGAGAGCGCCAGCCGGAGATCTACGGGTCCGACACGCTCGCCGACGTCGAGGCCCGGTGCGCCGAGGCGGCGGCCGCGCACGGTGGCACCGTGGACCTGCGCCAGTCCAACCATGAAGGCGTGCTGGTGGACTGGATCCTGGAGGCACGGCTGAACCACTGCGGGATCGTCATCAACCCCGGCGCCTACTCGCACACCTCGGTCGCGATCCTGGACGCCCTCAACGCGTGTGACGGCCTGCCGGTGGTGGAGGTCCACATCTCCAACATCCACCGGCGCGAGTCGTTCCGGCACCACTCCTACGTCTCGCTGCGGGCCGACGGCGTCATCGCCGGGTGCGGGACGCAGGGGTACGTGTTCGCCGTCGAGCGGATCGCCGCCCTGGCCGGCCCGGCACGGGCCGAGGCGTGACCGCCTCGGGGGCAGGGGGATCGCGGGTGCGGGGGAGGGACCCGGGCTCCGCGCTCGAGCCCTTGAGACTCGAGCCCTCGAGACTCGAGCCCTTGAGACTCGAACCTCTGAGACTCGGGCCCTGAGGCTCGAACCTCACGGAGCGGGGAGGCCCGACGCCCGCTCAGCGGACCCCGCGTCCCCGGCCTCCCGGCATGCTTCCCGGCGGTGGACCGTCCGGTGATCCCGCCCGGAGCCGCCGGCCGAGGGCGGGGATGTGGACCGGCGGCCCGACCGCCGGGAAGCCGGCCTCCCGAGCGGAACGTCACCAGTTGACTGCGCTCGGCCACGCGCCGGGAGCGTGCGCGGGGCGCGAAAGTGTGCGAACGGTTCACACCGGGTGTGCGCCGCGCTTCGGTTGCCGGCTCTCCGTCGGGAACCGACGCGCGGGGGGAGCGGTGGGGTGCCGGTCCAGGAGGGGTCACCAGCCCCGCGCGCGCCACTCCGGCAGGTGCGGGCGCTCGGCGCCCAGGGTGGTGTCGTTCCCGTGGCCGGGGTAGACCCAGGTCTCGTCCGGGAGCACGTCGAAGATCTTGGTCTCGACGTCGTGGATCAGGGAGGCGAACGCCTCCGGATCCTGGTGGGTGTTGCCGACCCCGCCCGGGAACAGGCAGTCCCCGGTGAACACGTGCGGGTGCCCGTGCGGGTCGTCGTAGACCAGGGCGACGGAGCCCGGCGTGTGGCCGACCAGGTGCCGGGCGGTGAGCTCCACCTGCCCGACCCGGACCGTGTCGCCGTCGTCGAGCAGCACGTCGGTCGGTACCGGGATGCCCTCGGCGTCGTACCGGCCGGCGAGGGTGCGGGCCCCCGTGGCGGCCACCACCTCGGCGAGCGCCTGCCAGTGGTCCCCGTGCCGGTGGGTGGTGACGACCGCGGTGATGCCGTCGTCGCCGATGGTGCCGAGCAGGGTCCGCGCGTCGTTCGCCGCGTCGATGAGCAGCTGCTCGTCGGTGGCCCGGCAGCGCAGCAGGTACGCGTTGTTCTCCATGGGACCGACCGCGACCTTGGTGATCATCAGGTCCTTGAGTTCGTGCACGTCGGCCGGACCGCCGACCGTCACCCGACCGCTGTACGTCATGGCCGTCAGCCTATAGCGGACGGCCCGCCCGGTCGCCCCCGCCGGCCGCCCCCGCGCGGGCACCGCCGGGGGAACCGCGCGGGGCGCGGGGGCGCCGGCCGATCATGCGGCGGTCACAGCGGGGGCAGGGCCGGCAGCGCGCCGTTCTTCACGGTCAGTCCGGAGCCGTCGCGGCGGCCCGCGAGCCAGCCCACCAGGTCGGCGGGGCTCCCCTCCACGACGACCGGGACGTCCCCCGCCCCGCCGGTCGTCCAGGAGCGGCCGTCCGTGGTGCCGAGCCGGGTGGCGGGCACGTCGCGGTGCCCGGTGAACCGCTCCGCCAGGAAGCCGATCTCCCGCCGCACGAACTCCGCGGGCAGGTCCTCCAGCTCGTGGCCGATCCCGAGGTCCACGTGGTGCAGGGCGACCTCGGCCCAGCGCCGGAACGGCACCCGGCCGGCCCGGTCGGTGACGCCGTTGCGCAGCTCCACCGTGCGCGTCCAGTCCGACTCGGCGGCGCACACGGCGTCGAAGCGGGCCGCGCTCTCGCGCAGGTCGGCGAGCTGGTCGGTGACCGGACGCGGCGCGTCCCGCTCGATGTCGGCCTCCCGCGCCTCGGCGGAGACGTACATGGGGCGGCCCTCCATGACGTTCACCAGGGCGTCCGCGTTGCGCGCGAGGTGGGCCAGCACATGGCCCCGGGTCCAGCCCGGCAGGCGCGACGACTGGGTCACAGCCGTGTCGTCCAGCGCGGCGACGGCAGTGAGCAGCCGTTCGGTAGCGGCTTGTACAGAGGCCAGGTCATGGGCGTGATCATTCATGGTTGCTGACATTAGTCGCGCCACACCTTCGGGTGAAGGTGTCGACAACCGGCCATGATTCGAATGCACGTGCTATAAGGTCGGACGTGGCGTCGGGCATTCTGGAAAGCCGGGGATTGTTGTCAACCGTGAATCCGACCGGCGTTGTCAGTGGCTCCCCCTAGTCTGAGGAAGACGGGGGCCCCGCCCCTGTCACTTCTCTCAAGAAAGGTGCGGACCGGCGTGGCCGACCGTCTCATCGTCCGTGGAGCGCGCGAGCACAACCTCAAGAACGTCTCGCTCGACCTCCCGCGCGACTCGCTCATCGTCTTCACGGGCCTGTCGGGGTCGGGCAAGTCCTCGCTGGCCTTCGACACCATCTTCGCCGAGGGGCAGCGGCGTTACGTGGAGTCGCTCTCCTCGTACGCCCGGCAGTTCCTCGGGCAGATGGACAAGCCCGACGTCGACTTCATCGAGGGCCTCTCCCCGGCGGTCTCCATCGACCAGAAGTCGACCTCGCGCAACCCCCGCTCGACCGTCGGCACCATCACCGAGGTCTACGACTACCTCCGCCTGCTCTTCGCGCGCATCGGCAAGCCGCACTGCCCCGAGTGCGGACGCCCGATCTCCCGCCAGTCGCCGCAGGCCATCGTCGACCGCGTGCTGGAGCTCCCGGAGGGGAGCCGCTTCCAGGTGCTGTCGCCGCTGGTGCGCGAGCGCAAGGGCGAGTTCGTCGACCTCTTCTCCGACCTCCAGACCAAGGGCTACTCCCGCGCCCGGGTGGACGGCGCGACCGTCCAGCTGTCCGACCCGCCCACCCTGAAGAAGCAGGAGAAGCACACCATCGAGGTGGTCGTCGACCGCCTCACCGTGAAGGACAGCGCCAAGCGCCGCCTCACCGACTCCGTCGAGACCGCCCTCGGTCTGTCCGGCGGCATGGTCGTGCTGGACTTCGTCGACCTCCCCGAGGACGACCCCGAGCGCGAGCGGATGTTCTCGGAGCACCTGTACTGCCCGTACGACGACCTGTCCTTCGAGGAGCTGGAGCCCCGTTCCTTCTCCTTCAACTCGCCCTTCGGCGCCTGCCCGGAGTGCACCGGCATCGGCACCCGCATGGAGGTCGACCCGGAACTGATCGTGCCCGACGGGGACAAGAGCCTCGACGAGGGCGCCATCCACCCCTGGTCGCACGGCCACACCAAGGACTACTTCGACCGCCTGGTCGGAGCCCTGGCCGACGCGCTCGGCTTCCGCACCGACATCCCCTTCGCGGGCCTCCCGCAGCGCGCGAAGAAGGCGCTGCTGCACGGCCACAAGACGCAGGTCGAGGTGCGCTACCGCAACCGCTACGGAAGGGAACGCCGCTACACCACGGCGTTCGAGGGCGCCATCCCCTTCGTCAAGCGCCGGCACAGCGAGGCCGAGAGCGACTCGAGCCGTGAGCGCTTCGAGGGATACATGCGCGAGGTCCCGTGCCCCGCCTGTGAGGGCACTCGCCTCAAGCCGGTCGTCCTGGCGGTCACGGTCATGGGCAGGTCCATCGCCGAGGTCTCCGCCATGTCCATCAGCGACTGCGCGGACTTCCTGGGCGAGCTGAAGCTCACCGACCGCGACAAGAAGATCGCCGAGCGCGTGCTGAAGGAGGTCAACGAACGGCTGCGCTTCCTGGTCGACGTCGGCCTGGACTACCTCTCGCTCAACCGTGCCGCGGGTACCCTGTCCGGCGGTGAGGCCCAGCGCATCCGCCTGGCCACGCAGATCGGCTCCGGACTCGTCGGCGTGCTCTACGTCCTGGACGAGCCCTCCATCGGACTCCACCAGCGCGACAACCACCGGCTGATCGAGACCCTGGTCCGGCTGCGCGACATGGGCAACACGCTCATCGTCGTCGAGCACGACGAGGACACGATCAAGACGGCCGACTGGATCGTCGACATCGGCCCCGGCGCCGGCGAGCACGGCGGCCGGGTCGTGCACAGCGGCTCCCTCAAGGAACTCCTCGCCACCGAGGAGTCGCAGACCGGCCAGTACCTGTCGGGCCGCAAGTCCATCCCGCTGCCCGACGTCCGACGCCCGCTGGACCCGTCCCGCGTGCTCACCGTGCACGGAGCCCGCGAGAACAACCTCCAGGACATCGACGTGTCCTTCCCGCTGGGCGTGTTCACCGCGGTCACCGGCGTCTCCGGCTCGGGCAAGTCGACGCTGGTCAACGACATCCTCTACACCCACCTGGCCCGCGAGCTGAACGGCGCCCGCAGCGTGCCCGGACGGCACACCCGCGTGGACGGCGACGACCTCGTCGACAAGGTCGTGCACGTCGACCAGTCGCCGATCGGCCGCACGCCCCGCTCCAACCCGGCCACGTACACGGGTGTGTTCGACCACGTCCGCAAGCTGTTCGCCGAGACCACCGAGGCGAAGGTCCGCGGCTACATGCCCGGCCGCTTCTCCTTCAACGTCAAGGGCGGCCGCTGCGAGAACTGCGCGGGCGACGGCACCATCAAGATCGAGATGAACTTCCTCCCGGACGTGTACGTCCCGTGCGAGGTCTGCCACGGCGCCCGGTACAACCGGGAGACCCTGGAGGTCCACTACAAGGGCAAGTCCATCGCCGACGTGCTGAACATGCCGATCGAGGAGGCCATGCACTTCTTCGAGGCCGTCCCGGCGATCTCCCGCCACCTCAGGACGCTCAACGACGTGGGCCTCGGCTACGTCCGGCTCGGCCAGGCGGCGACGACCCTGTCCGGCGGTGAGGCCCAGCGCGTGAAGCTCGCCAGCGAGCTGCAGAAGCGCTCCACCGGCCGCACCGTCTACGTGCTGGACGAGCCGACCACCGGTCTGCACTTCGAGGACATCAACAAGCTCCTGAGGGTGCTGTCCGGACTGGTCGACAAGGGCAACACGGTCATCGTCATCGAGCACAACCTCGACGTGATCAAGACCGCCGACTGGATCGTCGACATGGGCCCCGAGGGCGGTTCCGGCGGCGGTCTGGTCGTCGCGGAGGGCACCCCCGAGGAGGTCGCCGGCGTGCCGACCAGCCACACCGGCAAGTTCCTGCGGGAGGTCCTCGGCGCGGAGCTGGTCAGCGACGCCGCTCCCGCCCCGGCCCGGCGCAAGACGGCGGCGCGGAAGACGGCCGCCGCGTCGGCGAGCGCCCGGACGGCCACCGCCCGGGCGAAGAAGCCGGCCCGCGCGGCCAAGGCAGGGTCGGCCGAGACCGGGTCGGCCGAGGCCGCGGAGTCCGCGGTGCCGGCCGAGGCCGCGAAGCCGGTGCGGACGACCGCCGCCAAGCGGGCGACGCGGGCCGCCAAGGCCTGACCCGGCGGGCCCGCCCCCGGGGCCACCGCCCGTCCCGGCACCGCGCCCACCCGCGCGCCCCTTCCCGAGCGTCCTCGGGAAGGGGCGCGCGGGCGCGCGTGCGGCCGGGTGCGCGTTCAGCTGTCCAGTTGGTGGGCGTGCGGTCAGCCGTCCAGTTGGTGGGCGTGCGGTTCAGCCGTCCAGTTCGTGGGCGTACGGCGGCTCAGCGCCCGCCCGGGAGCAGGTGACCGCCGCCGCCCGGGCGGCGAAGCCGAGCAGTCCCGCCCAGCCGTCGGCACCGAGTCCTGCCACTCCCGCCTCGCTCAGTGCTCCCCGGGCCGCGAGACCGTGCAGCAGGGCGGCGTTCACCGTGTCGCCCGCGCCGATCGTGTCCACCACGCGCACCGGCTCACCCGGCACCGCGTACTCGCCGCCGTCCCGGGTGAAGGCGACCAGCCCGTCACCGCCCCGGGTGAGCACGACCGCCGCCGGCCCGGCCGCCAGCCACTCCCGCGGGCTCCCGCCGAGCCACCGCGCGTCCTCCTCGGACAGCTTCAGCAGCGACACCGACGGCAGCCAGCCGCCGAACCGGGCCCGGTAGGCATCGGCGTCCGGGATCAGACCCGGCCGGATGTTGGGGTCGAGGGCGGTGAACACGCCCTGGGCCGACGCCGCGCGCATCAGCTCCTCGTAGGCCCCGGCTCCCGGCTCCAGCACCAGGGAGCAGGTGCCGAAGGACACCGCCCGCGTCCCGGCCGGCAGCGCCTCGGGCGCCGTGAACAGCCGGTCCGCGGTCCCCTCCACGTAGAAGGAGTAAGCCGCCGAGCCGTCCGCGCCGAGGGTGGCGAGGGCGAGCGTCGTCGGCTCGTCGCCCCGCTGCACCGCGGACACGTCGACGCCCGTGTCCCGCAGCCGGCCGAGCAGCGCCTCCCCGAAGGCGTCCCGGGAGACACGGGAGCAGAAGGCGGTGGGGGACCCGAGCCGCCCCAGCGCCACGGCCGTGTTGTACGGGCCGCCGCCGAGCGCGGGGGTCAACGGCGCGAGGGCGCCCGTTCCTCCGGGTACCAGGTCGATCAGTGCCTCACCGGCTACGACGATCACGAGGGGTTTCCTTTCCGGGAAGCGCGGGCTGTGTCACGGACGTGCGCGGGCCGCCGGGGGGCGGGGGACGCACCGCCTTCGCGACCGCCGGGTGCGCGGGACGAGCGGGGCCGGCCGACGGGGGTGCGCTCCTCCGGTCCGTCCGGGCAGCCGCAGGACGTGCGGTGCACGAAGGTGCACGGCAGCCGCACGGTCCGCGCGGGGGCGTCCGGCGCGGCGAGGCGGTCCAGGAGCACCTCGACCGCGCGGATGCCCATCTCCCGGCTGGGCTGGGCGATCGCGGTGAGCCGGGGCGAGAACAGGTCCGCCCAGGAGAAGTCGTCGAAGCAGCACAGCGCGAGGTCGTCGGGCACGGCCACGCCGTGGGTGCGCAGGGCGCGCAGGGCTCCGATGGTCATGGCGTTGTTCGCGGTGACCAACGCGGTGGGGGAGAGGCCCGACGCCAGCAGGTGGGCGGTGGCGCGCTCGCCGCCCGCCGACTCCGAGTCGCCGTGCACCAGCAGGCGCTCGTCGAACGGAAGTCCGGCCGCCGCGAGTCCCTGACGGTAACCGGCGATCCGCTCGTCGGTGGTGCTGAGTCCCGGCAGGCCCGCCACCATGGCGATGCGGCGGTGTCCGAGCCCGGCGAGGTGGGTCACCAGACGGGCCGTGGGCTCCGTGTTCTCGGCGCACACCTGGTCGAAGCACGGCCCGTCGTGGCCGAGGCGTGGCCCGTACCGGTCGGAGCGTGGCACGTCCTGGGGGGAGCCCGGCCGGTTCCGGGCGGAACCGGAACCCGGAGCGTCCCGGTCGAGGCGGGTCCCGTCCTGGGTGGGGGCCGGCTTTCCGTGGGGGACGCCCGGTCCCTCCTCCGGGTGGTCAGGTCCTTCCTGGAGGAGGCCCTCTCCGTCGCCGTCGAGGCTCCGGTCGGTCCGGGGCGCCCCGACGCGGTGGGGTGTGTCGTCGGGCGCCTGCTCCGCGGGCGGGGCCACCAGCCGGTCCAGGAACACCGCCGGTACGCGGTGGCGCGTGAGGTGGTCGACCAGCGCGTGGGGGCGCGGTGACGGTGCGACGATCACACCGTCCACCCGGCGCTCGTGCAGCAGCCTGGCGGCCCTGAGCTCGTGCTCCGGGTCGTCGTGCGGGTCGGCGACCAGCAGGCTGTACCCGTGTTCCAGGGCGGCTGCCTCGACTCCCTGCAGGATCTCGGTGAAGTACGGGTTGCTGATCGCCGAGACGGCCAGCCCGATCGACCGGGTCCGGGACGTCACCAGGGAGCGGGCCAGCGTGTTGCGGGTGTAGCCGAGTGCCTCGACGGCGTCCAGGACCGCCCGGCTGGTGTGGGGGAGGACCGCCCTGGTGCCGTTCAGGACGTGGGAGACGGTCGCTACGGAGACACCTGCCCGTCGCGCCACGTCGGCCATGGTCGCCATCGCGCTCCTCGTTCCCTTCCTCCGGCTCCTGCCTCCGCGCCGGGTTGGGGCGCGCACGGTGGCCGGGCGGCCAAGCCGTCGGCCGGGGCGGGGTCCCGTGGGCCCGGGCGGGCCCGGCCCGGGTACGGACGCACGCCTCGGTCCTCGCCCACGAGTCGCGGACCGTGCCGGCCTCGCGCAGGGTGGGGAGGCTGCGCGTTCCGGGCGCCGGGGCTGCGGTTCTCCGTCCCGCGCAGGACGGTAGCTCATCCGGACGGGGAGGTAAACGCTTGCGCGAACGATTGCGCAAGCGTTTACCTCCCGCTGCCGCTGCCGCTGCCGCTGCCGCTGTGCCGCCTCCGCCACTGCCCGAACCCGGACGGCCGCCGGTGCGGCCCTGGAGCGGTGTCCGAGCCGTCGGCCCGGCCCTGGTCACCCGGGTCCGTCACCCGCGTCGCCGTCACGGGGCCCACCCGTCATCCGGAACCAGCACCCCCGGTATCGTCCCTGTCGACCCTCGCACCGCGCCGCCGTCGTGTCGGCGCCGTGCCGTAACCCTCCGACCAGCAGGAGCCCGTGATGTCCGCCCGTCCCGCCGCGAGTCGCCGTACCGTCCTGAGGGGTGTGGCCCTCGCGCCGGTCGCAGGGCTGGGGCTCACCGCCTGCGGCCGTGTCGAGGACAAGCCGGCCGCGCTGACGGAGCCGGTCGAGCTCGGCGCCGAGACGGAGGTGGCCGCGGGCAGCGCCCGCCTCTACCCGGACCACAACGTCGTCGTCAGCCGGGCGGAGGACGGCACGCTCACGGCCCACAGCACCATCTGCACCCACGCGCGGTGCCCCGCCAACAAGCTGGACGGGACCAGGCTGATCTGTCCCTGCCACGGCAGTGAGTTCGACGTCACCACCGGCAAGGCGACGCGCGAACCGGCTGTCGCGCCCCTGGACCGCCTGACGGTCGAGGTGAAGGACGGAACCATCGTCGCCGCTCCGGAAGCCTGACCCGTGCCGGCGACGGTCACCGGCTGAGCAGCCGCTCCGCGTCGACGCCGGGCCCCGCACGCCGGTGCCTCGGCCCCGTGCCGGTGCCGTGGGGCCGGCCGCCCGTCGCCCGCCCGGTGACGCTCCTGCCCGCGGTGGCCGTCAGGCCCAGTCCCAGGCGATGCCCACGTATCCCGACCGGACGCGCGGTTCCACCAGGTGCACCGAGCGGTGTCGACCACTGAGCGGGAGGGACTGACGGCCGCCGCGCGGCGCCGCCGCGGTGTGCTGGGTGAAGCGGTGGCAGCGCACGGGCATGGCCCCGGCGTCGAAGCCGACCTGGAGCGCGTACTGGCCCCCCGGCGTGCCGGTCCGGTGGACGTACTCGCGGGAGATGCCCGCCGTGCCGTCCTCCACGGCGTAGCGGAACAGATAGGTGTCCCCGGCCCGCAGCCGGGTGTCGAAGAGGAGCTCGACGGCGAGGACGCCCGAGTCGTGGTGCCGGCGGACGCGCCCCGCGCGGCAGTTCTCCAGGGCGTGCACGGTCATCCGCGCGGGCGCCGCCCCCGGATCACCGTGGTGGACGGCGACGAAGCGGTCCACGCCGTCCAGGTGGGCGCGCACGATGAGGTGCGACTCGCGTCCGGCCAGTTCACGGCGTGCGCCGATGCGGACCCGCTCGTGCTCGCCCAGGATGTGCAGCCCGCTGTCCCGGGGGACGCCGAAGTCGGCGAGCAGTCGCTCCACGACCCCGGACGCCTCCACCAGCGAGCGGTAGGACGGCCCGCCGGGCCGCGGGTTCGCCGAGCGTTCGGCGGACCCCCCGGGATCGGCGAGCAGCCGGATGAGCGACTCCTCGGGCAGCTGCAGGATCTCCTCCAGGGCCCGGACGGCCCGCAGCGACTCCGGGCGCTGCGGGCGCCGGGCACCCTGCTGCCAGTAGCTGAGGCTGGTGACACCGACTTTCACGCCGTGGCGCGACAGGTGGTGCTGCACCCGCTGCAGGGGGAGGCCGCGGGCGGCGATCGCGGCCCGCAGGGCTACGTGGAAGGGGCCGCCGCGCAGAACCGCGTCCAGGTCCGCGGTGGCAACGTCCGCGTGCGGTGTGGCGTGCGGCATGCAGGGGCCTTTCTGTGAATGTCCACAACGGGGGTCGGACCGTTCGCGCCCGCGCCCGGGCCGCTTCGCCGGCACGGCGGGGGGTCCCACATCCGTACGCCGCCGCCCGGAGCCCGGAGTTCCCCCGCATTGAAGCGTGTTGACCAGGTCCCGACAACACCTCGGTCCCACAGTCGCCGCCAACCGCCGCACACGGGAGAGGGCCGTACCGGCCGTGGGGCCGGTACGGCCCTCCCGACCGTCCCGTGATGCACTCTTTGTCGCGTCGGGGCCCGTCGCCCGTGCGTGACAGCTCGCCCCGGACGGCCCTTCCGGCGAGGGACGCCCCCGAAGGGCGACGCTCCTGTCCGCCTGCCGCACCGCCGGGTCGCTGCCGGAACGGAACCGCCCACTCGACCGCCTCGTGGTCGCCCCCAGGCGGGCCGGGGCCGCCTCAGCAGGCGGTCGGGGTAGCCCAGCGGCTGGGCGGGGGCCGCCCCAGCGACCGGCTCGGGCTCGCCCCAGTGAGCGGACCGTCCCGCTCCTCAGCTCCGGCCGGAGCTGTCCAGTTCCCGTGCCCGGAGTCTCTTGGCCCGCACGATGTCCGGGTCGCGGGGGTCGAGGGAGCCGGTGAAGGGCGGGACCTCGTCCGTGTACCGGCGGGTCCGGGCAGGCCGTCGGGGTTTCTCGATCCGCGTCTGTCGCATTCGACCAGCCCTCCGCACTCGTGACCGTCCGTCCCGCGGCATCCCGGTCGCCCGTTCCACGGCCGTTTAGCAGCGCGTCCGGCTCGTGGCCGGTCCGCTGCCGCCCGGCTCACGGTCGTCCGTCTCCGCCCCGAGGCGTGGACCCCCCACCTTCCCGCTCCGACAGCCGCTAACCCCTCCGGGTCCGGCGGTTCCGCCGCGCCCGTCCTCGCCTCACCCCGTGGGCCCGCCGGGGTGTCGGTCCCCGCCAGTAGGGTGTGAGGCATGGCCGACCCCTCCAGCTACCGCCCCAAACCGGGCGAGATCCCCGACTCGCCGGGGGTCTACCGGTTCCGCGACGAGCACCGCCGGGTGATCTACGTCGGGAAGGCGAAGAGCCTGCGCCAGCGCCTGGCGAACTACTTCCAGGACCTGGCCGGACTCCACCCGCGCACCCGTTCGATGGTCACCACGGCCGCGTCCGTGGAGTGGACGGTGGTGTCCACGGAGGTCGAGGCGCTCCAGCTGGAGTACTCCTGGATCAAGGAGTACGACCCCCGGTTCAACGTCAAGTACCGCGACGACAAGAGCTACCCGTACCTCGCCGTCACGATGAACGAGGAGTTCCCGCGCGTCCAGGTGATGCGCGGGCACAAGAAGAAGGGCGTGCGCTACTTCGGCCCGTACGCGCACGCCTGGGCGATCCGCGACACCGTGGACCTGCTGCTGCGGGTCTTCCCGGTGCGGACCTGCTCGGCCGGGGTCTTCAAGAACGCCGCCCGCACCGGGCGCCCGTGCCTGCTCGGCTACATCGACAAGTGCTCGGCGCCCTGCGTGGACCGCATCTCCGCCGAGGACCACCGGGAACTGGCCGAGGAGTTCTGCGACTTCATGGCCGGCCGCACCGGCACCTATCTGCGCCGCCTGGAGCAGCGGATGGCGCGGGCCGCGGAGGACATGGAGTACGAGCGGGCCGCCCGGCTGCGCGACGACATCGGAGCCCTGAAGAAGGCCATGGAGAAGAACGCGGTCGTGCTCGCCGACGCGACCGACGCCGACCTGATCGCGGTGGCCGAGGACGAGCTGGAGGCGGCGGTCCAGATCTTCCACGTGCGCGGCGGGCGGGTGCGCGGCCAGCGCGGCTGGGTCACCGACAAGGTCGAGGAGATCACCACCGGCGCCCTGGTGGAGCACGCCCTGCAGCAGCTCTACGGCGAGGAGACCGGCGACGCGGTCCCCCGCGAGGTCCTGGTCCCCGCCCTGCCGGACCCCGTCGAACCGGTCCAGGAGTGGCTCACCGGGCGGCGTGGGGCGAACGTCTCGCTGCGCGTCCCGCAGCGCGGCGACAAGAAGGCGCTGATGGAGACGGTGCAGCGCAACGCCCAGCAGGCGCTGGTGCTGCACAAGACCAAGCGGGCGTCGGACCTGACCACGCGCTCCCGCGCGCTGGAGGAGATCGCCGAGGCCCTGGACCTGGACAGCGCGCCCCTGCGGATCGAGTGCTACGACATCTCCCACCTCCAGGGTGACGACGTGGTGGCCTCGATGGTCGTCTTCGAGGACGGGCTGGCGCGCAAGAGCGAGTACCGCCGCTTCCAGATCAAGAGCTTCGCCGGGCAGGACGACGTCCGCTCCATGCACGAGGTGATCACCCGGCGCTTCCGCCGCTACCTCGCCGAGAAGGAACGGACGGGGGAGTGGACCGACTCCGGTCCCGCCGGGGCCGCGGAACCCGCCACGTCCACGGAACCCGCCACCTCGTCGGAAGGCACGGAAGGCACGGAAGGCACGGAAGGCGCGTCGGGCGCGGCCCCCGGCGGCCTCGCCGAGCCGCCGGCCGACACCCTCACCGAGCCGCCGACCGACACCCTCACCGAGGACGACGGGCGTCCCAAGCGCTTCGCGTACCCGCCCCAGCTCGTCGTGGTCGACGGCGGCGCCCCGCAGGTCGCGGCGGCCCGGCGGGCGCTGGACGAGCTCGGCATCGACGACATCGCCGTGTGCGGCCTCGCCAAGCGCCTGGAGGAGGTCTGGCTGCCGGGCGAGGACGACCCGGTGGTGATGCCCCGCACCAGCGAGGGCCTCTACCTGCTCCAGCGGGTCCGCGACGAGGCGCACCGCTTCGCGATCACCTACCAGCGGACCCGGCGGGCCAAGCGCTTCCGGGCGGGCCCGCTGGACGAGGTGCCCGGCCTGGGCGAGGCCCGTAAGCGGGCCCTGATCAAGCACTTCGGTTCGGTGAAGAAGCTGCGCTCGGCGACCATCGAACAGATCTGTGAGGTTCCGGGCATAGGCCGCAAGACCGCCGAGGTGATCGCCGCGGCCTTCGCCCGGGCGGCACTCCCGGCCCCGGCCGTGAACACGGCCACGGGAGAGATCATGGATGACGAGGAAGAACCCGGGCAGGCGACGGGTTCTCCCGGGGAGCCCGTGTCCGCGGGCGCCCCGGACGACCGACGGGGGCAGGAGAGATGACCGAGCACGACGAACGGCCCGGCACGCGGCAGGACCGCGCGGAGCACGAGCACGCGCACCGGGACACCGCACCCCAGGACCGCCCGCACCAGGAGCCCGCGGAACAGCGGGCCGCCGGCGCCCCGACCGGCCGCGGCAGCCACGCCGGCCACGGCGGCGGCAGGGACGGCGGCGGGAACGGCGCCGGCAGCGGCGACGACAGGGGCCCCGGCGGCGACAGCGGCCCGGCCCAGGACAACGGAGCACAGGTGAGTACGGGCAAGGAAAAGGCCGGGGTGCCCGAGGCGGCCATCCCCGAGCTGGTGATCATCTCCGGCATGTCCGGAGCCGGCCGCTCCACGGCGGCCAAGTGTCTGGAGGACCTCGGCTGGTTCGTCGTCGACAACCTGCCGCCCGCGCTGATCCCCACCATGGTGGAGCTCGGCGCGCGCTCCCAGGGCAACGTGGCCCGCATCGCGGTCGTCGTCGACGTGCGCGGCCGGCGCTTCTTCGACAACCTGCGCGAATCCCTCGCCGACCTGGACTCGCGAGGCGTCACCCGGCGGATCGTCTTCCTGGAGTCCTCCGACGACACCCTGGTCCGCCGCTTCGAGGGCGTGCGCCGGCCCCACCCCCTCCAGGGCGACGGCCGCATCGTGGACGGCATCGCCGCCGAGCGGGAACTGCTGCGCGAGCTGCGCGGCGACGCCGACCTGGTGATCGACACCTCCAGCCTCAACGTCCACGAGCTGCGCGCCAAGATGGACGCCCAGTTCGCCGGCGAGGAGGAGCCCGAGCTGCGGGCCACCGTGATGTCCTTCGGCTTCAAGTACGGGCTGCCCGTCGACGCCGACCTGGTCGTCGACATGCGCTTCCTGCCCAACCCGCACTGGGTCCCGGAGCTGCGCCCGTACACCGGCCTCAACGAGGAGGTCGCGTCGTACGTCTTCGAGCGTCCAGGCGCCAAGGAGTTCCTCGACCGGTACACCGAGCTGCTGCGCCTGGTCGCCGCCGGCTACCGCCGCGAGGGCAAGCGCTACGTCACCATCGCCGTCGGCTGCACCGGCGGGAAGCACCGCTCGGTCGCCATGTCGGAGAAGCTCGCCGCGCGGCTCGTCGCCGAGGGCGTGGAGACGGTGGTCGTCCACCGGGACATGGGACGGGAATGACCGGACGTTCACCGCGGCTGGGCCGGCTGCGCCGGGCGGTGCCCGAGGGGCGCTCCGGACGGCCGGCCGACGCCCGGGGCGGCAGACCGCGGCGCCGGGGCACCCAGCCCAAGGTCGTGGCCCTCGGCGGCGGCATGGGCCTGTCGGCCTCGCTGGCCGCGCTGCGCCGGATCACCGGCGACCTCACCGCCGTCGTCACGGTGGCCGACGACGGCGGCTCCAGCGGGCGCCTGCGGGACGAGCTGGGTGTGCTGCCGCCCGGCGACCTGCGCAAGGCGCTGGCCGCGCTGTGCGGCGACGACGACTGGGGCCAGACCTGGGCCCGGGTCATCCAGCACCGCTTCCAGTCCCACGGCGACCTGCACGAGCACGCGGTCGGCAACCTGCTGATCGTCGCCCTGTGGGAGCAGCTCGGCGACCATGTGCAGGCCCTGGACCTGGTGGGCCGGCTGCTCGGCGCGCACGGGCGGGTGCTGCCCATGTCCGCGGTGCCGCTCGAGCTCCAGGCCCTGGTCAGGGGCCACGACCCCGAGCGGCCGGACGACGTCGACACCGTCCGCGGCCAGGCGACCGTGGCCCTCACCCCCGGCGAGGTGCAGTCCGTGCACCTGGTGCCGAAGGACCCGCCCGCGGTGCCCGACGCGGTCGAGGCGGTGCTCGACGCGGACTGGGTGGTGCTCGGCCCCGGCTCGTGGTTCTCCTCGGTGATCCCGCACCTGCTCGTGCCCGATCTGCTCGACGCCCTCGTCCGCACCAAGGCCCGTCGGGTGCTGTCGTTGAACCTCGCCCCGCAGCCCGGAGAAACCGAGGGCTTCTCCCCGCAGCGTCATTTGGAGGTTTTGGGACGACACGCCCCTAAACTCGCCCTGGACGTGGTGCTCGCCGACGAGGCCGCCGTACCCGACCGCGACTCGCTGACCGATGCCGCCAAGGGACTCGGTGCGGCGGTCGAACTGGCGCCGGTGGCCCGCCCCGACGGCAGTCCCCGGCACGACCCGGAACTGCTGGCCGCCGCGTACGACCGTATTTTTCGGATGCATGGAAGGATCGGCCCATGGCGATGACGGCAGCGGTGAAGGACGAGATCTCCCGGCTTCCCGTCACCCGGACCTGCTGCAGAAAGGCGGAGGTCTCCGCCCTGCTGCGGTTCGCCGGCGGCCTTCACCTGGTGAGCGGGCGCATCGTGATCGAGGCGGAGCTGGACACCGCGATGGCGGCCCGCCGTCTCAAGCGGGACGTGCTGGAGATTTTCGGCCACGGTTCGGAACTGATCGTGATGGCCCCCGGCGGACTGCGCCGGGGTTCGCGTTACGTCGTCCGGGTGGTCGCGGGCGGTGACCAGCTGGCCCGCCAGACGGGTCTGGTGGACGGCCGCGGGCGCCCGATCCGCGGTCTGCCCCCGCAGGTGGTCTCGGGGGCCACCTGCGACGCGGAGGCGGCCTGGCGGGGCGCCTTCCTGGCGCACGGCTCGCTCACCGAGCCCGGCCGCTCCTCCTCCCTGGAGGTGACCTGCCCCGGACCCGAGGCCGCGCTGGCCCTGGTCGGCGCCGCCCGCCGGCTGGCGATCGGCGCCAAGGCGCGCGAGGTGCGCGGCGTGGACCGGGTCGTGGTCCGCGACGGGGACGCCATCGGGGCGCTGCTCACCCGGCTCGGCGCGCACGAGTCGGTGCTGGCCTGGGAGGAGCGCCGGATGCGCCGCGAGGTGCGGGCCACGGCGAACCGGCTGGCCAACTTCGACGACGCCAACCTGCGCCGTTCCGCCCGCGCGGCCGTCGCCGCCGGTGCCCGGGTGCAGCGTGCTCTGGAGATCCTCGCCGACGACGTCCCCGAGCACCTCGCCGCGGCCGGCCGGCTGCGCATGGAGCACAAGCAGGCGTCCCTGGAGGAGCTGGGCGCCCTCGCCGACCCGCCGCTGACCAAGGACGCCGTCGCCGGCCGCATCCGCCGGCTGCTCGCCATGGCGGACAAGCGCGCCGCCGACCTGGGCATCCCGGGTACGGAGGCCAACCTCAGCGAGGAGCTGGCCGACAACCTCGTCGGCTGATCCGCACGGCCGCCGGACGGCGCGTCGGTCCGGCGTCGTCCCGTACGCCACGGCGAAGGGCCGACGGGTCCGGCCGACGGGTCCGGCCGACGGGTCCGGACGGCGCGCCGGACCGGCCACCGCCCCCTCCCTCCCGGCTTCCCTCCAGCGTCCGACACACCGTCAGAACGCCGGTGCCGCCGCCCACTCGGGTGACCGGCACCGGCGTTCGCGTGTCGATCCGGCGCCCTTGACTCGATCATGGACTGTCATGAGCCTGGCATCCGTTCGCTGCTGGGGCGGACACACGCTAGGGGGCTTCATGAGACACCGAGCGAGACCGATCCTCGCCGTCGCCGCGCTCCTGATCGGCGGTGCGGGCCTCGCGCCCGTGGCACAGGCACAACCCGGCACCACGGCGACACCGGACGCGGACGAGGTCAAGGTCTTCCGCGCCGAGATCACCGGGCGGCAGGTACCCCTGCTGCTGGCCGCCGGACAGGACGGCCACGAACTCGGCGAGCAGGTCCCCGACCGGGGCACCGCCACCGTCGAGGTCCAGCTCACCGAACCGCAGGCCGAGGCGCTGCAGCGCCAGGGCGTCGACCTCACCGAACACTCCCTGTCGGCCACCGCGGAGAAGCGCGTCGAGAAGGCCGCCGAGGGCGTCTTCCGCCCGTACGGCGGCAAGGGCGGCCTCAAGGAGGAGATCCTGCGCACCGCGCGGGAGCACCCGGACCTGACCAAGGTCGTCTCCATCGGCCGGACCGTCCGCGGCGAGGACATCCTCGCGCTGAAGCTCACCAAGCGGGCGAAGAGGACCCGTGACGGCTCCCGGCCCGCCGTCCTCTACATGTCGAACCAGCACGCGCGGGAATGGATCACCCCGGAGATGACCCGGCGGCTGATGCACCACTACCTCGACTCCTACCGCACCGACCGGCGCGTGAGGAGCATCGTCGACTCCACCGAACTGTGGTTCGTGCTGTCGGCCAACCCCGACGGCTACGACCACACCTTCACCTCCGACGCCAACCGCCTGTGGCGCAAGAACCTGCGCGACGTCAACGGCGACGGAGTGATCGGCACCGGTGACGGCGTCGACCTCAACCGCAACTTCCCCTACAAGTGGGGCTACGACGACGAGGGGTCGTCCCCCAACCCGGCCAGCCAGACCTACCGCGGCGCCGCCCCCGGGTCCGAACCCGAGACGAAGGCCATCGACGCGCTGCAGAAGCGGATCGGCTTCGCCTACGGCATCAACTACCACTCCGCCGCCGAACTCCTGCTCTACGGCGTCGGCTGGCAGGTGGCCACCCCGACCCCCGACGACGTCCTCTACGAGGCCCTGGCCGGCACGCCCGGCAACCCGGCGGTCCCCGGCTACCACCCGCAGCTCTCCTCGGAGCTGTACACCACCAACGGAGAGGCGGACGGGCACGCCTCCAACGTCAACGGCATGGCGATGTTCACCCCCGAGATGTCGACCTGCCAGACGGCGTCCCAGGTCGACCCGGACGACGCCTGGGAGCCCGGCGACTGCCGGTCGATCTTCACCTTCCCGGACGACGAGAAGCTGATCCAGCAGGAGTTCGCCAAGAACGTCCCGTTCGCCCTGTCCGTGGCCGAGAGCGCCGCCCACCCCGACCGGCCGTCCTCCGCGGTCGGACTGGAGGCCGCCGACTTCACCCCGGCCGTCTTCGACACCTCCTACGCGCGCGGCGGCGACCAGGAGGTCTCCGTGGTGGTGCGCCGGGCCGTGCGCGACAAGGAGCTGAAGTACCGCGTCAACGGCGGCCGGACGCACGAGGCCCGCCTGCGCGCCTGGCAGGGCGGCGAGCGGTTCGGCGGCGAGGACGACCTCCACTTCGACGAGTACCGCGCCCGGGTCCGCCACGGGCGGCCGGGCGACCGGGTCGAGGTGTGGTTCACCGGCGAGGACCGACGCGGCCGGGACGTCTCCAGTGAGCGCTTCACCTACACCGTGGCCGAGCGGCCCCGCGCGGACGTGCTGGTGGTCGCCGAGGAGGGGGCCGGGGCGGTCCACGCGCGGACGTACGCCGACGCGCTGCGGGCGAACGGGCGCCGGGCGGCCGTCTGGGACGTCGCCGAGCGGGGCGCGCCCGACGCGCTGGGGGTGCTGAGCCACTTCCGCACCGTCGTCCACTACACGGGGGCGAACGTCCCCGGCGTCGCCACCCAGCTCCAGCTGCGGGCCTTCCTCAACGAGGGCGGCAAGCTGATCGAGGCGGGGGAGCGGGCCGGAGGCAGCGTCGACCTCGGGGACGGCACCCCGTCCGACGACTTCAGCCAGTACTACCTGGGCGCCTACACCCGCACGTCGGCCCCGGGCGCGACCGGGTTCACCGGCAGCGGCGCGCTGCGCGGCGTCACCGGCCCGCTCGCCGACGCCCCCGGGAACCCGCTCGACCAGGCGGGCACCTACGGCGTCACCTCCGACGAGCTGCCGCCGGAGCGGTTCCCGCAGTTCGCGAGCGCGGGAGCGGGAACCTTCCCCGGCGCGGTGAACCCCTACGCTCCGTACGCCGGGTCGTTCATGGCGGCCGCGGTGCACACCGACGACGGTTACCAGCGCCTCACCCGGACCATCGACCTGACCGGTGTCACCGCGGCCGAGCGGCCCGCCCTGCGGGCGCACCTGCTGTGGGACACCGAGGAGGGGTACGACCACGTCCTCGTCGAGGCGCGCACCGCGGGCGGCGACGACTGGACGACCCTGCCCGAGGCGGGCGGCGCCACCTCCACCACCGTGCCCTCCCAGTGCGAGGCCGGGTTCTACGCCGCCGGGCACCCCTGGCTGGAGCACTATCTGACCGTCGCCGCCGACGGCTGCACCCCGGCCGGCAGCACCGGCACCTGGAACAGCCTGACCGGCTCGTCGGGCGGCTGGCAGCAGGTGGAGTTCGACCTCTCCGCCTACGCCGGGAAGCAGGTGCAGGTCGCGCTCGCCTACGTCACCGATCCGGGCAGCGGCGGCCGGGGCGTCCTCGCCGACGAGACCGCCGTGGTGGTCGGCGGCACGGCGACCGGGACCGAGGGCTTCGAGACGTCCCTGGGCCCCTGGACGGTCTCCGGTCCGCCCGCGGGCAGCCCTGCCGTGCCGAAGGACTGGACGCGCACCGGAACCCTGTTCCGCACCCACGCGGCGGTGACCACCGAGGACACCGTGCTGCTGGGCTTCGGCCTGGAGCACCTGACGAACGCGGCGGACCGGGCGGCCCTGATGCGAAAGGCGCTGGTTGCGCTGGACGCCTGACGGGCACCCGGAACAGGTCCCCGCCGCACCCGGCGAAACGGCGTGAAAAGCCCCCCGGCCGGGCGGTCCGTACCCTACTGGCGGGTACGGGCCGCACTGCCGGGTATGAGGCGACTCGATGTCACGGCCGGGGTCCCGGAGAGGTAGGGTCGACAGTGGTCGGGGACATCCCAAATACAGCTCGCCGGCATCACAGCCGGCGCACCAACGAGGAGATCGGTTCGTGACGATCCGCGTAGGCATCAACGGGTTTGGCCGCATCGGGCGCAACTACTTCCGCGCACTGCTGGAACAGGGCGCCGACATCGAGATCGTGGCTGTCAATGACCTGGGTGACACCGCGACCACCGCACACCTGCTGAAGTACGACACCATCCTGGGGCGCATCAAGCAGGAGGTCACCCACACCGAGGACTCCATCACCGTCGGGGACAAGACGGTCAAGGTCCTCTCCGAGCGCAACCCCGCCGACATCCCGTGGGGCGAGCTCGGCGTCGACGTCGTCATCGAGTCGACCGGCATCTTCACCAAGAAGGAAGACGCCGAGAAGCACATCACCGGTGGCGCCAAGAAGGTCATCATCTCCGCTCCGGCGAAGAACGAGGACGTCACCATCGTGATGGGCGTCAACCAGGACCAGTACGACCCGGCGAACCACCACGTCATCTCCAACGCCTCCTGCACCACCAACTGCGTGGCGCCGCTGGCGAAGGTGCTCGACGAGAACTTCGGCATCGTCAAGGGCCTGATGACGACGGTGCACGCGTACACCAACGACCAGCGGATCCTGGACTTCCCGCACAAGGACCTGCGTCGCGCGCGTGCCGCCGCGGAGAACATCATCCCGACCACCACCGGTGCCGCCAAGGCCACCGCGCTGGTGCTGCCGCAGCTCAAGGGCAAGCTGGACGGCATCGCGATGCGCGTGCCCGTCCCGACCGGCTCGGTCACCGACCTGGTCGTCGAGCTGGGCCGCGAGGTCACCAAGGAAGAGGTCAACGCCGCCTTCCAGAAGGCCGGCGAGGGCGAGCTCAAGGGCCTGCTGGAGTACACGGAGGACCCGATCGTCTCCTCCGACATCGTCAACTCCCCGGCCTCCTGCACCTTCGACTCGTCCCTGACCATGGTCCAGGACGGCAAGAACGTGAAGGTCATCGGCTGGTACGACAACGAGTGGGGCTACGCCAACCGCCTCGTCGACCTGACCGTCTTCGTGGGCAACCAGCTCTGAGCGTGGAGCAGGCAACCTGATATGAGTGCAGGGCTCGGCCGGCGCACCGACGCGTCGACCGGGCCCTGACGCACGTATCGGAGCAGCCGCGCTCTTTCGATCACGAGCGATCACGAGCGAACACGAAGCTCTACAGGGAGCCCTCATGAAGACGATCGACGAACTCCTCTCCGAGGGAGTCGCGGGCCGGCGGGTCTTCGTCCGCGCCGACCTCAACGTGCCGATGGACGGCACGGCCATCACCGACGACGGACGCATCCGCGCCGTGCTGCCCACCGTCAACGCGCTCGCCGAGGCGGGCGCCCGCGTGATCGTGGCCTCGCACCTGGGCCGCCCCAAGGGCGCCCCGGACCCCGCCTTCTCCCTCGCGCCCGCCGCCGCCCGTCTCGGTGAACTGCGCGGCACCGAGGTCGCGTTCGCGACCGACACGGTCGGCGAGTCCGCCGCCTCCACCGTCGCCGGCCTGGCCGACGGGCAGGTCGCCGTGCTGGAGAACCTGCGCTTCAACGCCGGCGAGACCAGCAAGGACGACGCCGAACGCGCCGCCTTCGCCGACCGCCTGGCCGCGCTCGCCGACCTCTACGTCGGCGACGGCTTCGGCGCGGTCCACCGCAAGCACGCCTCCGTCTACGACCTCCCGGCCCGCCTGCCGCACGCCGCCGGGTACCTCATCGCCACCGAGGTCGGCGTGCTGAAGAAGCTCACCGAGGACGTCGCGCGGCCCTACGTGGTCGCCCTCGGAGGGGCCAAGGTCTCCGACAAGCTCGCCGTCATCGACCAGCTGCTCGGCAAGGCCGACCGCATCCTCATCGGCGGCGGCATGGCCTACACCTTCCTCAAGGCCCAGGGCCACGAGGTGGGCGCCTCCCTGCTGCAGGAGGACCAGATCCCCGTCGTCCGCGAGTACCTGGAGCGCGCCGAGAAGACCGGCGTCGAGCTGGTGCTGCCGGTCGACACCCTGGTCAGCGGCTCCTTCCCGGACATGAAGGCCAAGGCCCCGACCCACCCCGACACCGTCGCCGCGGACGCCGTCCCGGCCGACCGGATGGGCCTGGACATCGGCCCGGAGACCCGCAAGCTGTACGCCTCGAAGCTGGCCGACGCCGCCACCGTCTTCTGGAACGGCCCGATGGGCGTCTTCGAGCACCCCGACTACGCCGAGGGCACCCGCGCGGTCGCCCAGGCCCTCATCGACTCCCCGGGCTTCACCGTGGTCGGCGGCGGCGACTCCGCCGCGGCGGTCCGTACCCTGGGCTTCGACGAGCAGGCATTCGGCCACATCTCGACCGGAGGCGGCGCCTCCCTCGAATACCTCGAGGGCAAGACGCTCCCCGGCCTCGCCGCACTGGAGGACTGACCCTCAATGACCACCCGTACGCCGCTGATGGCGGGCAACTGGAAGATGAACCTCAACCACCTCGAGGCCATCGCCCACGTCCAGAAGCTGGCCTTCGCCCTGGCCGACAAGGACTACGAGGCCGTCGAGGTCGCCGTCCTGCCGCCCTTCACCGACCTGCGCTCCGTGCAGACCCTGGTCGAGGGCGACCAGCTCAAGATCAAGTACGGCGCCCAGGACATCTCCGCCCACGACGGCGGCGCCTACACCGGCGAGATCTCCGGCCCGATGCTCGCCAAGCTGAAGTGCACCTTCGTCGCGGTCGGCCACTCCGAGCGCCGCCAGTACCACGCCGAGACCGACGAGATCGTCAACGCCAAGGTCAAGGCCGCCTACAAGCACGGCCTCACCCCCATCCTGTGCGTCGGCGAGGAGCTGGAGGTCCGCGAGGCGGGCAACCACGTCGCCCACACCCTCGCCCAGGTCGAGGGCGGTCTGAAGGACGTCCCGGCCGAGCAGGCCGAGACCGTGGTGGTCGCCTACGAGCCCGTCTGGGCCATCGGCACCGGCAAGGTCTGCGGCGCCGAGGACGCCCAGGAGGTCTGCGCCGCGATCCGGGGCAAGCTGGCCGAGCTGTACAGCCAGGACGTGGCCGACAGGATCCGCATCCAGTACGGCGGCTCCGTCAAGTCCGGCAACGTCGGCGAGATCATGGCGCAGCCCGACATCGACGGCGCGCTGGTCGGCGGCGCCTCGCTGGACTCCGACGAGTTCGTGAAGATCGTCCGCTTCCGCGACCAGTGAGCGGGCCGGCGGGCGGAGCAGCGAGTATGCGCTGACCGCGATCCGTCGTACCCTTGCGGGGTCCGGTATCGTGCCGGGCCCCGCGTCGTCCATCCGAATCCGAGGAAGTTGGTCCAGTCGTGGTCATGGGGTTCTCGATCGCCCTGATCGTCTTCAGCCTGCTGCTGATGCTGCTGGTGCTGATGCACAAGGGGAAGGGCGGCGGCCTCTCCGACATGTTCGGTGGCGGCATGCAGTCCTCCGTCGGCGGCTCCTCGGTCGCCGAGCGCAACCTCGACCGGATCACCGTCGTGGTCGGTCTGCTGTGGTTCGCGTGCATCGTCACCCTCGGCATCATGATGAAGATGAACAACTGAGCGACGCACACCGTCCGGACGCGGATCCGGACTCCCCCCGTACCCATTCGGTACGTAAGGCCCCATGTTCGGTACGCGCGGCCACGCGCGGCCTATCATGGGGCTCGCGTCTGGAATGCGGGGGCGGTAACTCCCACCACTGGACGCGCGTTGGGCCTTACGTAAACTGAGGCGCTCGCAGTGAAGCGGAACGCCGACTCGCTTCGCGGCACCATCACGCAGGGAGTTACGACCGTGGCAAGTGGCAACGCGATCCGGGGAAGCCGGGTCGGGGCGGGGCCGATGGGCGAGGCCGAGCGCGGCGAGTCCGCGCCGCGGCTGCGCATCTCCTTCTGGTGCTCCAACGGACACGAGACCCAGCCCAGCTTCGCGAGCGACGCGCAGGTCCCCGACACCTGGGACTGCCCCCGCTGTGGCTTTCCGGCCGGGCAGGACCGCGACAATCCGCCGGACCCGCCGCGCACCGAGCCCTACAAGACGCACCTCGCCTACGTGCGGGAACGGCGCAGCGACGCCGACGGCGAGGCGATCCTCGCCGAGGCCCTCGCCAAACTCCGGGGCGAGATCTAGCAGTTGACGGCCACGCCGGCCCGTACCGGACAGCCCGGGCGCCCACCGGACCGGCCCGCCCCCCGATAGCCGTCCCGGCAGCCACCCCGACCGTACTGCGGCCCGTCCTCCGCGGCCCGTTGTCAGTGGCACCCCCTACGGTTCCCGCATCGGCGCACACGCGCCGGTGGGACCGTGAGGAGCGGCAGTGACGACGGTGGAGCCGACCCGTTCTCGCGCCCCCGCGTGGCGCGGGGGATTCGGGCGCCTGTGGAGCGCCGCGGTGCTGTCCAGCTTCGGGGACGCGCTGCGCACGGCCGCCCTGCCCCTGCTGGCGGTGACCCTCACCGACGATCCGCTCCTCATCGCCTCCGTCACCGCCTGCGGCTACCTCCCGTGGATCGTCTTCGGCCTGCTCGGCGGCGCGGTCGCGGACCGGGTGGACCAACGGCGCGCCATGTGGACCGTCGACGCCCTGCGCGGCCTCCTGGTCGCCGCCTTCGCCCTGGCCGTCGGACTGGGCCAGGCGTCCATCGGCCTGCTGATCGCCCTCGCCTTCACCCTCACCACCCTCCAGACCCTCTTCGACAACGCCGCCACCGCCCTGCTGCCGTCCCTGGTGGGCCGGGAGGCCCTGGGCAGCGCCAACGCCCGCCTGATGACCGGCCAGCGCCTCGCCGGCGGCCTGCTGGGCGGCCCCGTCGTCCCGGTGCTGCTGCTCGCGGGCGCCGCCGCGCCGTTCGCCGTCGACGCGGCCACCTACCTGCTGGCCGCCGCCCTGATCGCCACCCTGCGCGTCCCCGTCCCCGACCGTGCGCCGAGACCCCCGGGCAGCACCCTGCGCCGGGAGATCGCCGAGGGCCTGCGCACCCTCGCCCGGGACCGGACGCTGCGCGGACTGTGCACCGCCACCGCCCTGTGCAACATCGGCATGGGCGCCCTCATCGCGACCCTCGTCCTCGTGGTGACCGACTGGCTCGGTGCCGGGAACACCGGCTACGCGGTGGCCCTCACCGCCTACGCGGCCGGCAGCCTCGCCGGGGGAGCGCTCACCGGACGCCTGTCCGGCCGCCTCGGGCGGACCCTGGCCGTGCTCCTGGCCGGCACCGCGCAGTGCGCCGCCCTCGTCGCCATGGGCACGATCCGCCACCTCGGCGCCCTCACCGCCGCCCTGGCCGTGTTCGGCTTCATGGGCATGGTGTGGAACGTCAACACCACGACCCTGATGCAGGAACGCAGCCCCGCCGCGCTGCTCGGCCGGGTCAGCTCGGCCCACCGCACCCTCGCGGTCGCCGGTGCGCCCCTGGGCGCGCTGCTCGGCGGGGCCGTCGCCGCCGCCTGGGGCACCCGCACCCCGCCGCTGCTCGCGGCCGGGTTCTTCCTGCTGTCCGTCGCCGCACTGATACCGGGGACCCGCCCGGACGTACCTGAGGGTGCGCCGGACGACGGCGCCACGACCGCTCATGTCCACCGCTGATCAATTAGGTTGGTAAGGGCAGCGGGGCAGGTACGCACAGGCAGCAAGGAAGAAGGCTGAAGTCCGAGATGAACGCAGACGGCCGTACCAGGCTCAACCAGACGCCGGAGTGGACCGCACTGGCCAAGCACCGCGAGGAGCTGGGCGAGGTGGATCTGCGCGCACTGTTCGCCGCCGACCCCGGCCGCGGCACCGGGTACACCCTGAGCGTCGGCGACCTGTACGTCGACTACTCCAAGCACCTGGTCACCGACGACACCCTGCGGCTGCTGCGCGACCTGGCCGCCGCCACCGACGTCGCCGGCCTGCGCGACGCCATGTTCCGCGGCGAGCGGATCAACACCACCGAGGACCGCGCCGTCCTGCACACCGCGCTGCGCGCCCCCCGCGACGCCGTCATCGAGGTCGACGGGGAGAACGTGGTGCCGGCCGTGCACGCCGTCCTCGACAAGATGATCGCCTTCGCCGACCGGGTCCGCTCCGGGGAGTGGACCGGCCACACCGGCAAGCGCATCCGCGCCGTCGTCAACGTCGGCATCGGCGGCTCCGACCTCGGCCCCGCCATGGCGTACGAGGCGCTGCGCGCCTACACCGACCGCGACCTCACCGTGCGCTTCGTGTCCAACGTGGACGGCGCCGACCTGCACGAGGCCACCCGCGACCTGGACCCGGCCGAGACGCTGTTCGTCATCGCGTCCAAGACCTTCACCACCATCGAGACCGTCACCAACGCCACCTCGGCGCGGACCTGGCTGCTGAACGGGCTGGGCGGGGACGAGGCCGCCGTGGCGAAGCACTTCGTCGCGCTGTCCACCAACGCGGAGAAGGTCGCCGAGTTCGGCATCGACACCGCCAACATGTTCGAGTTCTGGGACTGGGTCGGCGGCCGGTACTCCTACGACTCCGCGATCGGCCTGTCCCTGATGATCGCCATCGGCCCGGACCGCTTCCGGGAGATGCTCGACGGGTTCCGGATCGTCGACGAGCACTTCCGCACTGCGCCCCCGGAGTCCAACGTCCCGCTGCTGCTGGGCCTGTTGGGCATCTGGTACAACAACTTCCACGGCGCCCAGTCCCACGCCGTCCTGCCGTACTCGCACTACCTGTCGAAGTTCACCGCCTACCTCCAGCAGCTCGACATGGAGTCCAACGGCAAGTCCGTCGACCGCGACGGGCGGGAGGTGGACTGGCAGACCGGTCCGGTCGTGTGGGGCACGCCCGGCACCAACGGGCAGCACGCCTACTACCAGTTGATCCACCAGGGCACCAAGCTGATCCCGGCGGACTTCATCGGCTTCGCCGAGCCGGTCGCCGAGCTGAGCGACGAACTCAAGGCCCAGCACGACCTGTTGATGGCCAACTTCTTCGCCCAGACCCAGGCGCTGGCCTTCGGCAAGACCCCGGAGGAGGTGCGTGGCGAGGGGGTGCCGGAGGACCTGGTGCCGCACAAGACCTTCCGCGGCAACCACCCCACGACCACGATCCTGGCGCGGGAGCTGACGCCGTCGGTGCTCGGCCAGCTCGTCGCCCTCTACGAGCACAAGGTGTTCGTGCAGGGCGCCGTCTGGAACATCGACTCCTTCGACCAGTGGGGCGTCGAGCTGGGCAAGGTGCTCGCCAAGCGGGTGGAGCCCGCGCTGACCGAGGGCGCCGACGTGCCGGACCTGGACCCCTCCACGCGGAACCTGGTCGACCGCTACCGGGAGCTGCGCGGACGGAAGTGAGCCTGCGGGCGCGCGTGGTGGCGGACCCCGGTCCGCCGCCCCGCGCGCCCGTGCCCGGCCGGGCTGCCCCACCCGGCGTGTCCCCGTGCCCGGCCCGTGCCCGCCGTCCGCCCCGCGCCTGGCCGCCCGCCCCGTGTGCCCGCGCCCGGCCGGGCCGCCCGGCGCGCAGGCCACCGCGCCCGGGGGTCGTGGACCAGGGCGAAGACCGCTCCGACGACCGCTCCCCGGGGCGCACGGAGGACGCCGCCGCCCGGGCGAGCGCGGGGGCCACGGCACGGGCCGGCCCGTGCGGCCGGGCCCGGGACGCGGGCACACGGGCCGGGACACGGACACCGGCACGCCGGCCCGGGGCGCCTCGTCCCGGCGGCCTCCGTTCAGGCGACCGCGCTCAGGGTGTCCGCGAGACGGCGGCGGGCGGCTCGGGCGGCCGGGACGGCCGCCAGCGCGGCGGCCCCCAGGATGGCCGCCGCCCCGAGGACCAGCAGGAGGACGGCCGAGGGCCCCTGGGCGATGCCGGCGCCGATCCCGCTGGAGCGCCCCTGGGCGTCGATCAGCCAGTGCGCCAGCGGCACCCCCAGGGCGACCGCGACGACGGCCGCCGCCAGCGCCGTCCCCGCCGTCGAGGTGACGGTGATGGCGGTGATCTGCCGGGGGGAGAGGCCGATCGCCTTGAGCGCCAGCAGGTCCCGCTCGCCCTCGCGCACCGCGCCGCCGATCGCGGTGAGCACCTCGATCAGCCCGATCAGGGCGAGCACGACGACCAGCCCGAGCACCACCGCCCGCAGCGGGGACAGCCCGTCGGCCGGGTTCGCCACCGCGTGCACGTCGAGATGGCCGTCGCCCGCCGCGGTCAGCCGGTCGGCGACCGCCCCGGGATCGGCCCCGGGGGCCAGTTCCAGCTGGTAGAGGGTGGGCCGCAGCGTGGGGTCGTTGGCGCGCAGCGTGTCCAGCGGGGTGGAGATCACCCGGCCGGCGTTCTCCGGTTCGATGCTGCGGCCCACGATGTGCAGGATCTGCGGCCGGTCGCCGACGGTGACCCGCACCCAGTCGCCGACGCGGACGTGCAGCAGGTCCAGCAGCCCCTGCCCGGCCACCGCCTCGTCGGGGCCGCGCGCGGCCCGCCCCTCGGCCAGGGTGAACGGGTAGGGCTCCGCCCGGGTGCCCAGGCCGCGCAGGGCGATGGTCGCGGTCTGTCCGGGCACCAGGGCGGCCACCTCCACCCCCGGGTGCGCGGCGACGACCTCGGGGTCACGCTCCAGCAGGGCCCGTGCCCCGGCGTCGTCGAGGCCGGCGTCCGCGCGGGCGCTCAGCGCCGCGGGCAGGCCCATCCGCTCGGGGGTGGAGTGGAAGCGGTCGATGGTGGTCCACGCGCTCATCGCCACCACGATCAGCAGCAGCGGCAGCGCCAGCCGCGCGATCGTGCCGAGGGAGCGCGGACGGCGCGAGAACGCCTTGTGCCAGCCCAGCACCAGTGCCGGCGGCACCCGCAGACCCAGCGCCCCCCGCGCGGCCCGCGTCAGCCGGCCGGCGGGCGGGGCGGCCGGCCGGGGCACCGGCACGGGGGGCACCCGTCCGGCCCGCCAGGCGGCCAGCCCGGTGGTCGCGCCGATGAACAGCACCGCCCCCGCCGGCACGGCGACCAGGGCCGCCGTGTGGCCGGGCAGTCCCTGCCACACGGCCAGCGCGTCCCCGAGGCGCCCCGGCACGGCCCCGCCCAGCGCCTCGATGAGGACGGCGGCGGCGACGGCGCCCAGCAGGGCGTAGAGCAGGTGCTGGACGAGGAACACCCGCACCACCTGGCCCGGTGTGAAGCCGATGGCCTTCAGCACGGAGATGTCCCGCAGGTGACCCCGGATCCGGGTGGTGATGGCGCCGTGCACGGCGAACCCGGCGGCCACCAGCGCGCCCAGCCCGAACAGGCCGAGCACCTGCCCCAGCAGCCGGTTGTCGCCCTGCGCCTCGGCCCGCGCCTGCTGCCAGGTCGACACCTCGCCGATGGCCCCGGCGCCCAGCACGGTCACCGCCCGCTGCACCGCGTAGCCGGTGTCGCCGGGGTCGGTCAGGCGCAGCCCGATCACCTGCCCGTCCGGGTCGGCCAGGGCGGACGGCGGGGCCCACACCACGCCCCGCTGTTCACCCGGCCGGTAGCGGGGCTCGGCGCTGTCGGCGACGCCCACCACGGTCAGCGTGCGTCTCGTGCCGGGCACCGTCAGGGTGTCCCCGGGCGCGGTGAGCAGGGCCCGGGCGAGACGGCTCTCCAGGACCACGCCGTCCGGCACGGCCGGGTCCAGCCAGTGGCCGGAGACGATCAGCGGGCGGCCGGTGCCGGGCCGTTCGGTGGTGCCGCGCAGCTCCACGGAGGCCCGGCTGCCGCGCGAGGCGAGCGTCACGGGCTCGGTCGGGTAGGGGCCGGCGACGGAGTCCACGCCGTCCAGGGCGGTCAGTTCGCCGGCGTCGGCCCCGGCGGTGGTGTGCAGGGTGACGTGCGCGCCGCGGGCCTGGGCGAAGACACGCTGCCACGGGTTGGTGGCGTAGCCGAACAGCGCGGTGGCCAGCAGCAGGGACGCCACGATGCCCGCGGTGGCGAGCACGAGGAACAGCGCCTCGCCGCGGTGCGTGCGCAGGTCGGACTGCGCCCAGCGCAGGGTGGCTCGCACGGGTCTCACTCCCTCGGCGCGCGACGGTCGGACACCGGCATGTCAGTCCTTGAGCTCCAGCACGCCGGAGATGCCCTTGCCGCGCGGCGCCGGGCCGTCGAGGCGGGCGTCGTCGGCGATCCGGCCGTCGAAGAAGCTGATCACCCGGTCCGCGGCACTCGCCAGCCGCGCGTCGTGGGTGACCATCACGATCGTCTGGCCGCGCTGGTGGAAGCGGGACAGCAGCCGCATCACCTCGCGGGTGCCCTTGCTGTCCAGGCTGCCCGCGGGCTCGTCGGCGAGCAGCAGCGGCGGGTGGTTGACCAGGGCCCGGGCGAGGGCGACCCGCTGCTGCTCGCCGCCGGACAGCTCGCCCGGCATGCTGCGCTCCTTGCCGGTCAGGCCCAGCTCCGCGAGCAGCGCCTCGCGCTCCTCGCGGGCCTTGCGGGGCGGCACCCCGGCGAGCAGGGCGGGCAGTTCCACGTTGTCGGACACGGACAGGTCGGAGACGAGGTTGAAGAACTGGAAGACGATCCCGATGCGCTTGCGGCGCTCCACCGCCCAGCGGGCCTCGCCGTAGCCGTCGGTGCACTCGCCGTCCAGCCAGAGGGTGCCCTCGTCCGGCCGCTGGAGCCCGCCGAGCAGGTGCAGCAGCGTCGACTTGCCCGCGCCGGAGGGGCCGGTGATCGCCACGAACTCGCCGCGGTCCACGGACAGGTCCACGCCCCGCACGGCGTGCGCCGGGGCGCCCTCGCCGTGGTGGGTCTTGACCAGGCGTTCGGCGCGCAGCACGGGAGCGGTGCTCTCGCTCACTCCAGCTCCTCCAGCTCTTCCTGGCACCGTTCGAGCCAGTCGAGGTCGGCCTGCAGGTGTAGCATCGCTCCCTCGATCAGGAGGTGGGCGATGCGGTTGTCCCGGTCTTCCGCGGCGGCCAGCCTCGACAGCTCCCGCATGGTGTTGAGGTACTGCCGCCGCTGCTTGTTGATCAGGGTGACCTGGTCCACGCCACCGGACCGGGGCGCGAGCGCCAGTTTCATGAAGAACTCGTCCCGCACCCGCGGCTCGTCGGCGGTCTCCTCGAACCAGGCGTCCAGTGCCTCTCGCCCGGCGTCGGTGAGGTGGTAGACCTTCTTGTTGGGCCGGCTCGACTGCTCGACGCTCTCGCCCTCGATCAGCCCCGACTTCTCCAGGCGGCCGAGGGTCACGTAGATCTGGCCGACGTTCGGCTGAGGGTACGCGGAGCCCAGCAGTTGCTCAAGGTCCTGCTTGAGCTCGTAGCCGTGCGCCGGGCCGCGCGCGAGCAGCGCCAGGAGGGGCAGCCGCACTCGTGCTCTCCTCCTCCTGTGGGTAATGTGCCGCAGGCCCTAGTATCGCCCATACCTAACCGGTATACATGGCCTCTGACTCCCGGACGAAGGTGACCGGGTGCCGGTGTACAGGGAGGAACCTATGCGGTGGATCCATGCCGCGGGTAGGGGCCTTCTCGTCCTCGTCGTCGTGCTGACCGGCTACGTGGCCTCCGGGGCGCGGGCGGACGAGGGCCCGGGGGACGGCCGCGGCCCGCTCACGCTGGCCACCGCGGGGGACCTCACCGGCTATCTCGGCCCCCTGCTGGAGGGCTGGAACCGCAGGCATCCCGGCGAGCGCGTCACCCTGGTGGAACTGCCCGACTCGGCCGACGAGACGCGCGCCCAGATGATCACCGACCTGCGGTCCCGGGACCGCGGGCGGTTCGACGTGCTCAACATCGACGTGAGCTGGACCTCGGAGTTCGCCGCGGCGGGCTGGATCCGTCCGCTGCCGCGGGAGAGCTTCCCGCTGGACACCTTCCTGCCCCGGGTCGTCGACACGGCCACCTACGACGACCGCCTCTACGCGGTGCCGTACGTCACCAACGCGGGGCTGCTGCTCTACCGCGAGGACGTC
The DNA here is from genome assembly GCF_040637405.1 of Streptomyces sp. NPDC029526. Classification (NCBI taxonomy): domain Bacteria; kingdom Bacillati; phylum Actinomycetota; class Actinomycetes; order Kitasatosporales; family Streptomycetaceae; genus Streptomyces; species Streptomyces sp. NPDC029526. The sequence goes on along the minus strand of NZ_JBEZWE010000001.1, from coordinate 133,619 downwards.
CTCGCCGCCGAGGGCGTGGCGCCGCCGCGCACCTGGGCCGACCTGGAGCGGGCCGCGCGCACGCTCGCGCCCAAGCACGGACTGGACGGCTACGCGGGCCAGTTCCTGCCCTACGAGGGCCTGACCGTCAACGCGGCCGAGGCCGTCTACTCGGCGGGCGGCACGATCCTCGGCGACGAGGGCGAGCGGGTCACGGTGAACTCCCGCGCGGCCCGCGAGGGCATCGGCTTCCTCGCCCGCGGGGTCCGCGAGGGCTGGATCCCCGAGGAGGCGCTGGCCTACAAGGAGGAGGAGTCCAAGCAGGCGTTCCAGGACGGACGGCTCCTGTTCCTGCGGAACTGGCCCTACGCCTACGTCGCCGCCTCCGCCTCCGGGTCGAAGGTCGCCGGGAAGGTCGGCGCCGTGCCGCTGCCGGGGCCGGACGGGCCGGGGACCAGTGTGCTCGGCGGCTCCAACCTGGCCGTCAGCAGCACGTCGGCGCACCCGGAGTCCGCCGCACGCCTGATCGCCTACCTCACCAGCGAGTCCGTGCAGCGCCAGGTCCTCACCCGGGGCGCGCTGCCCCCGGTGCGGGCGGATCTGTACGACGACCCGGAGCTGGTCCGGCGGTTCCCCTACCTGCCGACCCTGCGCGAGAGCGTGCTGGCCGCCGCGCCGCGCCCCAAGAGCCCGCACTACGACCAGGTGAGCCTGGTGGTGCAGGCGGTCGTGCACGACGCGATGACCGGGCGGCAGACGCCCGAGGCCGCCGTGCGCCGGCTGGCGGCCGAGCTGGCCGCCGTCTCCTCCCGCTAGCCCCTTCCCGGCCCTCCGCCGCCTCCTCCTAGTTACTTGTTAAGTAACGCGGGCGTCTCGACTGTGCCGGCTATGCCCGACATCATCCCACTTTGTGTAGGTCAACCGCCCGGTAGCTTCCGTGCACTTCATTGACACCGTCCCGACATGCCTACCTAACATGCATGCATAACGAACAGCACTCCTCACAGACAGGTCAATGGGGTGAACAGGCACCACTGGTGGCGTGACGCGGTGATCTATCAGGTGTACGTCCGCAGCTTCCTGGACAGCACCGGTGACGGCATCGGCGATCTCGCCGGCGTCAGGGCGGGACTGCCGTACCTGAAGAAGCTCGGCGTGGACGGGATCTGGCTCAGCCCGTTCTACCCCTCACCGCAGCACGACCACGGCTACGACGTCGCCGACTACTGCGACGTCGACCCCGTCTTCGGCGACCTCGACGAGTTCGACCACCTGGTCGCCACCGCCCGCCGGCTCGGCATCAAGGTGCTGCTCGACATCGTCCCCAACCACTGCTCCAGCGAGCACCCCTGGTTCCGCGAGGCCCTCGCCGCCGCGCCCGGCAGCCCGGAACGCGCCCGCTTCCACTTCGCCGACGGCCGCGGCCCCGACGGCGCCGAGCCGCCCAACAACTGGCACGCCATGTTCGGCGGCCCCGCCTGGACCCGCGTCACCGAGCCGGACGGCCGGCCCGGCCAGTGGTACCTGCACATGTTCACGCCCGAGCAGCCGGACTGGAACTGGCGCGACCCCGAGGTCGCCGAGGAGTTCGACCGCACCCTGCGGTTCTGGCTCGACCGGGGCGTCGACGGCTTCCGCATCGACGTCGCCGCCGGCCTCTTCAAGCACCCGGAACTGCCCGACTCCCCGGACCCGGAGGCCGACGCCCGCACCCGCGACTCCGTCAACCCGCTCGCCTGGAACCAGCCCGAGGTCCACGACGTGTGGCGGCACTGGCGCGCGGTGTGCGAGGAGTACACCGCCCGCGACGGCCGCGAACGCCTCCTGGTCGGCGAGGTCTCCGTGCCCTCCGCCCGCGAGCACGCCCAGTACGTCCGCCCCGACGAACTGCACCAGGCGTTCTTCTTCGACCTGCTGGGCGCCCCCTGGGACGCCGACGCCTTCCGCAAGGTCATATCCGAGGCCATGCAGGACATCGCCGGCACCGGCTCGACCGTCACCTGGGTCCTCAACAACCACGACCAGGTCCGCACCGTCACCCGCTACGGCGAACCCACCCCCGAGAGCAGCGGCCTCGGCCCCGCCCGCGCCCGGGCCGCCGCCCTGCTGATGCTGGCGCTGCCCGGCGCCGCCTACATCTACCAGGGCGAGGAACTGGGTCTGCCCGAGGTCGTCGACCTGCCCGACGACGTGCTCACCGACCCGATCTTCCGCCGCACCGGCAGCCGGGCCCGGATCCGCGACGGCTGCCGCGTCCCGCTGCCCTGGTCGGGCCAGGCCTCCCCGTTCGGCTTCACCTCCGGCACCGAGGCCGCCCGGCCCTGGCTGCCGCAGCCGGACTGGTTCGCCGAGTACGCCACCGACCGCGCCCTCGCCGACACCCGGTCCTTCTGGCACCTCTACCGCGACGGCCTCCAGCTGCGCGCCGCCCTCGACCAGCTCGGCGACGGCCCGCTGCGCTGGCTGGACACCCAGCCCGGCGTCCTCGCCTTCGTCCGCGGCGACGACCTGGTCTGCGCCGTCAACTTCGGCACCGCCCCCGTACCCGCCCCGGTGGACGGCGTCCCGCTGCTCGCCAGCGGACCCTGCCCGCCCGGGGTGCTGCCCGGCTCCACCGCCGCCTGGTGGATCACCGGCACCTGAACCCCCACGCCTGCCGTTCTCCCCTCTCCACGTATCCCGAAGGGACATCAACGATGATGCGACGACGCACCACCCTGATCACCGGATGCACCGCCCTCGTCCTCGCCCTCGGCGCCACCGCCTGCGGCGGCGGCGAGCCCGTCGCGGCCGGCGGCGGCGACAAGTCGCTCGACGGCCAGACCGTGACCGTCGCCGGCGTCTGGTCCGGCAGCGAGCAGCAGAACTTCCAGAAGGTGCTGGACGCCTTCACCGAGAAGACCGGCGCCAAGACGCAGTTCGTGTCCACCGGCGACAACGTCTCCACCGTCGTCGGCAGCAAGATCGAAGGCGGGAACGCCCCCGACGTCGTGATGGTCCCCCAGGTCGGCGTGCTCAAGCAGTTCGCCGAGAAGGGCTGGCTCAAGCCGCTGGACAAGGACGTCCGCTCCACGGTGGAGGACAACTTCGCCCAGGTGTGGCGCGACTACGGCACCGTCGACGACACCCTGTACGGCCTCTACTTCAAGGCCGCCCACAAGTCGACCGTCTGGTACAGCCCCGAGGCCCTCGAACAGGCCGGGGTGAAGGAGCCCAAGACCTTCGACGAGATGCTGGAGAACGGGAAGACGATCTCCGACTCCGGTCTCGCCGCGTTCTCCGTCGCCGGTCAGGACGGCTGGACGCTCACCGACTGGTTCGAGAACGTCTACCTCTCCCAGGCCGGGCCCGAGAAGTACGACGCCCTCGCCGCCCACGAGATCAAGTGGACCGACCCCACCGTGGTCGACGCGCTCACCACCCTCGGCAAGCTGTTCAAGGACAAGCAGCTCATCGCCGGCGGCCAGAAGGGCGCCCTGAACACCGACTTCCCCGGCTCCGTGGAGAAGGTCTTCGGCCCCAAGGCCGAGGCCGCCATGGTCTACGAGGGCGACTTCGTCGCCGGGGTGGCCAAGGACCAGTTCGGCCGGACCATCGGCACCGACGCCAATTTCTTCCCCTTCCCGCCGGTCGGTGACGGCAAGGCGCCCGTGGTCAGCGGCGGCGACGCGGCCGTCGTGCTCAAGGACGGCAAGAACGCCGAGGCGGGCATGGCGCTCATGGAGTACCTGGCCACCCCCGAGGCCGCGGCCGTGTGGGCCGAGGCCGGCGGCTTCCTCTCCCCGAACAAGAAGCTGGACCTCGCCTCCTACGGCGACGACGTCACCCGCGCCACCGCCGAGTCCCTGATCAACGCCGGCGACTCGGTCCGCTTCGACATGTCCGACCAGGCACCCGCGGCCTTCGGCGGCACCAAGGGCGCCGGCGAGTGGAAGATCCTCCAGGACTTCCTGCGCGACCCGGCCGACCCGGCGAAGACCGCCGCCGAGCTCGAGGCCGCCGCGGCCAAGGCCTACGGGAACTGACCGCCGTGACCGCCACCGTGGTGAAAGAGGCGAAGCCTCCGGCACCCGTGCATCCCGACGGCGCGCGCGGCCGGCGCGCGCGCCGCCGGGGGCGGGTCATCGCCCTGCTGTTCGTCCTGCCCGCACTGCTCCTGCTGGGCGCGCTCGTCGTCTACCCCGTGCTGTTCTCCGTCGGCCGCAGCCTGTTCGACGCGTCCGGCTCGCAGTTCGTGGGGGTCGACAACTACACCGAGATGTTCCGCGACCCGACCACCCTCACCGCCGTGCGCAACACGGCGATATGGGTGGTCGTCGCCCCCACCCTGCTCACCGGCCTGGGCCTGATCCTGGCCGTGCTGGTGGAGAAGATCCGCTGGGCCACCGCCTTCAAGCTGCTGCTGTTCATGCCGATGGCGGTGTCCTTCCTGGCGGCCGGCATCATCTTCCGGCTCGCCTACGACGAGGACCCCGACAAGGGCGTCCTCAACGCGGCCGTCGTCGGCGTCCACGACGCCTTCCAGGGCACCTCGTCCTACCCGGACGCCCGCCCCCGCGACGACGAGGGCCTGACCCGGCAGCCGGACGGCTCGTACGCCACCGGCGCCGACGTCTCGCCCGGCGGCACGGCCGCACTCGGCCTGGTCGGCGTCGCCCCCAAGGACCTGCCCGGCGACGCCGAACCCGCCCGCGAGGCGGCGGCCCGCCCGGCCGGCGCCGACGAGGTCAGCGGGGTCGTCTACCTCGACTTCACCCCCGGCGGGGGAGGGGAACCGGGAGTCGTCGACGACCGGGAGAGCGGACTGCCCGGAATGAAGGTCGAGGCGGTCCGGGACGGGAAGACCGTCGCGAGCACCACCACCGCGGCCGACGGATCCTTCCGCTTCACCGGCCTCGAAGGCGGCGGCTACACCCTGAAGCTGCCCGCCGACAACTTCGCGCCGCCCTACGAGGGCATCTCCTGGCTGGGCCCCACCCTCGTCACCCCGGCCATCATCGGCGCCTACCTGTGGATCTGGACCGGCTTCGCCATGGTGCTGATCGGCGCGGGCCTCGCTGCCCTGCCCCGGGACGCGCTGGAGGCGGCCCGGATGGACGGCGCCAACGAGTGGCAGATCTTCCGCAGGATCACCGTCCCGCTGCTCGCGCCGGTGCTCACCGTCGTCTTCGTCACCCTGGTGATCAACGTGATGAAGGTCTTCGACCTGGTCTACATCATCGCCCCGGGCCCGGTGCAGGAGGACGCGACCGTGCTGGCCACCCAGATGTGGCTGGTGTCGTTCGGCGGCGGCAACGACCAGGGGCTGGGCAGCGCCCTCGGCGTGCTCCTGCTGCTGCTCGTCATCCCCGCCATGGTCTTCAACGTCCGACGCTTCCGAAGGAGCCAGCGATGAACGCGATCCGGCGCGGACTGAGCAGCGCCGTGGTGCAGGCCTTCCTGGTCGTCATCGGCCTGGTGTGGATGACCCCGCTGGCCGGGCTGTTCCTGTCCTCGATGCGGTCCGCCGAGGACACCGCCAAGGGCGGCTGGTGGACGGTCTTCACCAGCCCGGGGCAGTTGTCCTTCGACAACTACACGGCGCTGCTGAAGAACTCGGGCATGACCCAGGCGTTCTGGAACACCGTGCTGATCTCGGTGCCGACCACCGTCCTGGTCGTGGTCGTCGCCGCGCTCGCCGGATACGCCTTCGCCTGGCTGGACTTCCCCGGCCGCGAGCCCGTCTTCCTGCTCGTGGTCGCCCTGCTGGTCGTGCCCGTGCAGATCGGTCTGCTGCCGGTCGCCAAACTCTTCGGCCAGCTGGGGCTGTTCGGCACCATCCCCGGAGTCGTGCTGTTCCACGTGGCGTACGGGCTGCCGTTCGCCGTGTTCCTGCTGCGCAACTACTTCGCGGAGATGCCCAAGGAGATGCTGGAGGCCGCCCGGATGGACGGCGGCACCGAATGGCGGATCTTCACCCGCCTGGTGCTGCCGGTGGGCCGCCCGGCCATCGCCAGCCTGGCCATCTTCCAGTTCCTGTGGGTGTGGAACGACATGCTGGTGGCGCTGCTCTTCGCGGACAGCTCCTCGCAGCCGCTGACGGTCGCACTGCAGTCGCAGATCCGTCAGTTCGGCAGCAACATCGACGTGCTGGCGCCGGGCGCGTTCCTGTCGCTGATCGTGCCGGTGGTCGTGTTCTTCGCGTTCCAGCGGCACTTCGTGCAGGGCGTCATGGCCGGCTCGGTCAAGTAGCGCCGCCGCGGCACGCGGAAGGGGCGGTGAGGGTTGCGAACCCTCACCGCCCCTTCCGCGTCCTTATGCGTCCGACGGGCCGCTACTCCGACGCCGTCGGCACCAGCGACCGCGGCACCCGCGCCGCCGCCGCCGCGTCCAGCAGCCACACGGTGCGCTCCCGCCCCCGGGCGCCCGCCGCCGGTGCCTGCACCTCGCCCGTGCCCGACAGGGCGACGGCCGCGGCCTCGGCCTTGTCCTCCCCGGCGGCCAGCAGCCACACCTCGCGGGCCGCCCGGATCGCCGGCAGGGTCAGGGAGACCCGGGTCGGCGGGGGCTTGGGCGCGTCCCGCACCCCCACCACGGTCCGCTCGGTCTCCCGCACCGCGGGCAGCTCCGGGAACAGGGACGCCACATGCGTGTCCGGGCCCACGCCCAGCATCAGGACGTCGAACTCCGGGACCGCGCCGTGTCCCCCGGGGCCCGCGGCCCGCGCCAGCTCCTGCGCGTACGCGGCGGCTGCCGCGTCCACGTCGTCGCCGTGCGGTCCGTCCGAGGCGGGCATGGCGTGCACCCGCTCCGGGTCCAGCGGCACCGCGTCGAGCAGCGCCTCACGGGCCTGGGTGACATTGCGCTCCGGGTCGCCCTCGGGCAGGAACCGCTCGTCCCCCCACCACAGGTCGACCCGTTTCCAGTCCACGGCGTCCCGGGCGGGGGCCGCCGCCAGCGCGGCCAGCAGACCGTTGCCGTTGCGTCCCCCGGTCAGCACGACGGACGCGGAGCCCCGCGCGGACTGTGCGTCCACGACCGCGGTGATCAGCCGGGCCGCCGCGGCCTGCGCCATCAGCTCCTTGTCGCGGTGCACGACCAGCTGGGGTGCCGTACTCATGCCGAACTCATTTCGCCGCCGCCTTCTTCACCGGTGCTTCCTGCGTCGCCCGGTCCGCGGGTGCTTTCGCAGCCGACTCGACCGGAGCGGGGACCGCTGCGCCGCCGTCCCCTTTGTGGGGCCCGTCACCGCCCGGTCCCTGCGCGTCCTTGCCCAGCCGTTCGATGCCGTAGCGCAGCGCCGACGCGTAGGTGTCGTCCGGATCCAGCCGGCGCAGCTCCTCCGCGATCAGCTCCGCGGTGTCCCGGCGCTTGAGCGCCACCGCGCGCTTGGGCTGGCCCTGGATGGACAGCGTCGCCAGCGAGCCGTCCGCCCGGTCCAGCACCACCGGCCCGCAGTCGGTGTCCATGCGGACCGCGGTGAGGCCGGGCCCGCTCGACACCGAGCGCTTCACCGGCACGTCCAGCCGGTCCGCGAGCCACATCGCCAGCAGCTCGCAGCTCGGGTTGAACTCCTCGCCCTCCACCTCGACGTGCTGCACCCGGCAGTCGACCTGGTCCAGCGCCGCGGCCAGCATCGAACGCCACGGCGTGATGCGGGTCCACGACAGGTCCGTGTCGCCGGGGGTGTAGGCGTCGGCGCGGGCGGTGAGCTCCCGCACCGGGTGCTCGCAGGCGTAGGTGTCGGTGACCCGGCGCTGGGCCAGCGCGCCCAGCGGGTCACCGGCCGGGTCGAGCGGGGCGTTGACCGGCCACCACACCACCACCGGGGCGTCCGGCAGCAGCAGCGGCAGCACCACCGACTGGGCGTGGTCCACGACCTCGCCGTACAGCCGGAGCACCACCGTCTCGCCGGTGCCCGCGTCCGCGCCCACCCGCACCTCGGCGTCCAGCCGGGACTGGGTGCGGTCGCGGGGCGAACGGGACACGCGCCGGATGACGACCAGCATCCGCGAGGGGTGCTCGTGCGAGGCGTCGCCCGCCGCCTTCAGCGCGTCGTAGGCGTTCTCCTCGTCCGTCACGATGACCAGGGTGAGGACCATGCCGACGGCCGGGGTGCCGATCGCCCGGCGGCCCTGCACCAGCGCCTTGTTGATCTTGCTGGCCGTGGTGTCCGTGAGGTCTATCTTCATGGCCGGCGCCAGCTCCGTCCGTCTCGCTCGAGCATTTCGTCCGCCTCGACGGGCCCCCACGTGCCGGCCGGGTACTGGGCCGGCCTGCCGTTGGCGTCCCAGAACTCCTCGATCGGGTCGAGGATCTTCCAGGACAGCTCGACCTCCTCCGTGCGCGGGAAGAGGTTGGAGTCGCCGAGCAGGACGTCCAGGATGAGCCGTTCGTACGCCTCCGGGCTGGACTCGGTGAACGACTCGCCGTAGGCGAAGTCCATCGACACGTCCCGGATCTCCATCGACGTGCCCGGCACCTTCGAACCGAACCGCACCGTGACGCCCTCGTCGGGCTGCACCCGGATGACGATCGCGTTCGAGCCCAGCTCCTCGGTGGCCGTCGTGTCGAAGGGGGAGTGCGGGGCGCGCTGGAAGACCACCGCGATCTCGGTGACCCGGCGGCCCAGCCGCTTGCCGGTGCGCAGGTAGAAGGGGACACCCGCCCAGCGGCGGTTGTCGATGCCCAGCTTGATCGCCGCGTAGGTGTCGGTCGTGGAGGAGGCGTCGATGCCGTCCTCCTCCAGGTATCCGACCGCCTTGGCGCCGCCCTGCCAGCCGGCCGCGTACTGCCCGCGCACCGTGTCCCGGCCCAGGTCCTTCGGCAGCCGCACGGCACCCAGCACCTTGGTCTTCTCCGCCGCCAGCGCGTCCGCGCCGAAGGAGGCGGGCTCCTCCATCGCGGTCAGCGCCAGCAGCTGGAGCAGGTGGTTCTGGATGACGTCGCGGGCGGCGCCGATGCCGTCGTAGTAGCCGGCCCGGCCGCCGATGCCGATGTCCTCGGCCATGGTGATCTGCACGTGGTCCACGAACGACCGGTTCCAGATCGGCTCGAACATGGTGTTGGCGAAGCGCAGCGCCAGGATGTTCTGGACGGTCTCCTTGCCCAGGTAGTGGTCGATCCGGAAGACCTGGTCCGGCGCGAACACCTCGTGGACGATCGCGTTCAGTTCCTCGGCCGACTTCAGGTCGTGCCCGAACGGCTTCTCGATGACCGCCCGCCGCCAGGACCCGCCGTTCTGGTCGGCCAGGCCGTGCTTCTTCAGCTGCTGGATGACCACCGGGAAGGAACGCGGCGGCACCGACAGGTAGAACGCGAAGTTGCCGCCCGTGCCCTGGGCCTTGTCCAGCTCCTCGATGGTGGCGCGCAGCCGCTCGAAGGCGTCGTCGTCGTCGAAGGTGCCCTGGACGAAGCGCATCCCCTGGATCAGCTGCTGCCAGACCTCCTCCCGGAAGGGAGTGCGGGCGTGCTCCTTGACCGCGTCGTGGACCTCCTGCGCGAAGTCCTCGTGGGCCCACTCCCGGCGGGCGAAGCCGACCAGCGAGAAGCCCGGCGGCAGCAGGCCCCGGTTGGCCAGGTCGTAGACCGCGGGCATGAGCTTCTTGCGCGACAGGTCGCCCGTGACACCGAAGATGACCAGGCCCGACGGCCCCGCGATGCGCGGGAGCCGCCGGTCCGCTGGGTCACGCAGCGGGTTGCTGCTCGACAACGTGTCAGCCCTCCGAGGGGGCGAGACGCGACAGCTCCGCCTCGGTCGACTTCAGCAGGTCGTTCCAGGACGCCTCGAACTTCTCGACGCCCTCCTCCTCCAGGAGCTGGACGACCTCGTCGTAGGAGATCCCCAGCGCCTCCACCGCGTCCAGGTCGGCGCGGGCCTGCTCGTAGGTGCCGGAGACGGTGTCACCGGTGATCTCGCCGTGGTCCTCGGTGGCGAACAGGGTGGCCTCGGGCATGGTGTTGACCGTGTTCGGCGCGACCAGCTCGGTGACGTACATGGTGTCCTGGTACGCCTTGTCCTTCACCCCGGTGGACGCCCACAGCGGACGCTGCTTGTTGGCGCCCGCCCGCTCCAGCGCGTTCCAGCGGTCGGAGGAGAAGACCTCCTCGTACGCCTGGTAGGCGAGGCGCGCGTTGGCGATGGCGGCCTTGCCGCGCAGCGCCTTGGCCTCGTCGGTGCCCAGGGCGTCGATCCGCTTGTCGATCTCGGTGTCCACGCGGGACACGAAGAACGAGGCCACGGAGTGGATCTCCGACAGGTCCAGGCCGCGCTCCTTGGCCTTCTCCAGGCCGGTCAGGAACGCGTCCATCACCTTGCGGTAGCGCTCCAGGGAGAAGATCAGCGTGACGTTGACGCTGATGCCCAGGCCGATGGTCTCGGCGATCGCCGGGATGCCGGCCTCGGTCGCCGGGATCTTGATCAGGGTGTTGGGGCGGTCCACCAGCCACGCCAGCTGCTTGGCCTCGGCGACCGTCGCCCGGGTGTCGTGCGCCAGGCGCGGGTCGACCTCGATCGAGACCCGGCCGTCCCGGCCGTCGGTGGAGTCGAACACCGGGCGCAGGATGTCGGCGGCGTCCCGGACGTCCGCCGTGGTGATCATGCGGATGGCCTCTTCGACGGTGACCCTGCGGGCGGCGAGGTCGGTGAGCTGCGTGTCGTAGCCGTCGCCCTCGCTGATCGCCTTCTGGAAGATCGTCGGGTTGGTGGTGACGCCCACGACGTGCTGCTGGTCCATCAGCTCGGCGAGGTTGCCGGACGTGATGCGCTTGCGCGACAGGTCGTCCAGCCAGATCGCGACGCCTTCCTCGGAGAGGCGCTTGAGTGCGTCGGTCATGGAATTTCCATCTCCTACGTGTCGTGTATGAGCGTCAGCGCTGAGCAGCGGTGAGCGATTCCCGGGCGGCGGCGGCCACGTTGCCGGCCGTGAAGCCGAACTTCTCGAACAGCACCTTGCCGTCGGCCGACGCACCGAAGTGCTCCAGGGACACGATGCGGCCGGCGTCCCCGACGTACTTGTGCCAGGTGAGACCGATGCCGGCCTCGACCGCGACGCGCGCCCGCACGGACGGCGGAAGGACGCTGTCCCGGTACCCCTGGTCCTGCTCCTCGAACCACTCCACGGACGGCATCGACACCACCCGCGTCGGCACGCCCTCGGCCTGGAGCTGCTCGCGCGCCGCCACGGCCACGTGCACCTCGGAACCGGTGGCGATCAGGACGACCTGCGGCTCGGCGCTCTGCCCGGAGGGCCCCTCGGCCTCGAACATCACGTAGCCGCCGCGGGCCGCGTCCTCGTTCGGCTCGTACGTCGGCACGCCCTGCCGGGTCAGCGCCAGGCCGTGCGGGGCGCCCACGCCGAACTCCTTGGTCCAGCGCCTGAGGATCTCGCGCCAGGCGATCGCGGTCTCGTTGGCGTCCGCGGGGCGCACCACGTTCAGACCGGGGATGGCGCGCAGCGAGGCCAGGTGCTCGACCGGCTGGTGCGTGGGGCCGTCCTCGCCCAGACCGATGGAGTCGTGCGTCCACACGTACGTCACCGGCAGGTGCATCAGGGCGGACAGCCGCACCGCGTTGCGCATGTAGTCGGAGAACACCAGGAAGGTGCCGCCGTAGATGCGGGTGTTGCCGTGCAGCGCGATGCCGTTCATCTGCGCGGCCATGGCGTGCTCGCGGATGCCGAAGTGGATCGTCCGGCCGTAGGGGTCCGCCTCGGGCAGCGGGTTGTCCGCCGGGAGGAACGACGACGTCTTGTCGATCGTGGTGTTGTTGGAGCCCGCCAGGTCGGCCGAGCCGCCCCACAGCTCCGGGATCACCCCGCCGAGCGCCTGCAGCACCTTGCCGGAGGCGGCGCGGGTGGCGACGCCCTTGCCCGGCTCGAACACCGGGATGCTGTCCTCCCAGCCCTTGGGCAGCTCACCGGCGGCGATGCGGTCGAACTCGGCCGCGCGCTCCGGGTTGGCCGAGCGCCACTCCTGGAAGGACTTCTCCCACTCGGCCTTCGCGCGGCTGCCGCGCTCCAGGGCCTTGCGGGTGTGCGCGATGACCTCGTCGGAGACCTCGAAGCTCTGCTCCGGGTCGAAGCCCAGCACGCGCTTGGTGGCCGCGACCTCCTCCTCGCCCAGCGCGGAGCCGTGCGCGGCCTCGGTGTTCTGCGCGTTCGGCGCCGGCCAGGCGATGATCGAGCGCATCGCGATGAAGGACGGCCGGTCGGTGACCTTCTTCGCCTCCTCGATCGCGTCGTACAGCGCGTGCGGGTCCAGGTCGCCGTCCGGCTTGGGGGCCACCCGCTGCACGTGCCAGCCGTACGCCTCGTACCGCTTGCAGGTGTCCTCCGAGACGGCCGTCTCGGTGTCGCCCTCGATGGAGATGTGGTTGTCGTCCCACAGCAGCACCAGGTTGCCCAGCTTCTGGTGACCGGCCATCGAGGACGCCTCGGCGGAGATGCCCTCCTGGAGGCAGCCGTCACCGGCGATGCAGTACACGAAGTGGTCGAAGGGGGACTCGCCCTGCGGCGTCTCGGGGTCGAACAGGCCGCGCTCGTACCGGGCGGCCATCGCCATGCCGACCGCGTTGGCGACACCCTGGCCCAGCGGGCCGGTCGTCGTCTCCACGCCCGTGGTGTGTCCGTACTCCGGGTGGCCCGGGGTCTTCGAGCCCCAGGTGCGGAAGGACTTCAGGTCGTCCAGCTCCAGGCCGAAGCCGGCCAGGTACAGCTGGGTGTAGAGGGTCAGGGACGAGTGGCCGGCGGACAGCACGAAGCGGTCGCGTCCGACCCAGTTCGCGTCGGCCGGGTCGTGGCGCATCACCTTCTGGAAGAGGGTGTAGGCAGCGGGCGCGAGGCTCATCGCCGTACCCGGATGGCCGTTGCCAACCTTCTGTACGGCATCGGCGGCCAGGACGCGGGCGGTGTCCACGGCCCGCTGGTCCAGTTCGGTCCACTCGAGGTCTGTGGTGGTCGGCTTTGTGCTCACCCTGAGTCAGGGCTCCTCTCCACATGATCGGATGCCGGTGATTTCCCACCGGCGTGGTCGAGCCTACCCCCGTAGTACGTGCGATTTTCCGAGCCGTTCCAGACTGCCGGGCCTGCCCGGGATCCGCCTCCCGACCGGGCAACACCCGCATTCGGCAGATGAATACGGAGCCGCTCATCCGGGTGCTCAATCGAGCCCGGATCCGCACTTCGGGGAGCCCTGCACCACCCCGTACGGCGGCACGTCGGGGAGCCCTGCGCCACTCCGTCCGGCGGCACCTGGGGGAGTCGTGTGCCACCCCGTCCGGCGGCACCTCGGGGAGCCCTGCGTCACTCCGTCCGGCGGCACCTGGGGCAGTCGTGTGCCACCCCGTCCGGCGGCACCTCGGGGAGTCGTGCACCACCCCGTCCGGCGGCACCTCCCAACACGAGCCCACCCCCGCGAAGGGCGGGGTCTGGGCAACGTCTACAGTGGCGTGGTACGCGCGGGCCTTTACCGTGGCTTCACACGCCGGGGCTCGCTGGGATGTCTCTGTAGGGGTGTGCGTGACGGCCGTTGAATCCCGTCCACCGGGAGTACTGGGGGCCAGCCAGAGCCCGGCCCGTCGGCCGTTCGGGGCCCGTGTGATGGCGTTCGTGGCCCTCACCAAGCCGCGGATCATCGAGCTGCTCCTGATCACCACCGTCCCGGTGATGTTCCTGGCGCAGCAGGGCGTGCCCGACCTGACGCTGGTGCTGCTCACCTGTGTGGGCGGTTACCTCTCCGCGGGCGGCGCCAACGCGCTCAACATGTACATCGACCGCGACATCGACGCCCTGATGGACCGCACCGCGCAGCGGCCGCTGGTGACCGGCATGGTCAGCCCGCGCGAGTGCCTGGCCTTCGGCATCACCCTGGCGGTCGTCTCGACCCTGCTGTTCGGCCTCACCGTCAACTGGCTGTCGGCCTGGCTCGCCCTCGGCGCGCTCCTCTTCTACGTCGTCGTCTACACGATGATCCTCAAGCGGCGCACCGCGCAGAACATCGTGTGGGGCGGCATCGCCGGCTGCATGCCGGTCCTGATCGGCTGGTCCGCGGTCACCAACTCGCTGTCCTGGGCGCCGGTCGTCCTCTTCCTCGTCATCTTCTTCTGGACGCCGCCGCACTACTGGCCGCTGTCCATGAAGGTGAAGGAGGACTACGCGCGGGTGGGCGTGCCGATGCTGCCGGTCATCGCCGGCAACAAGGCCGTCGCCAAGCAGATCGTCCTCTACAGCTGGGTCATGGTGGGCGTCTCCCTGCTGCTGACCCCGCTCGGCTACACCGGCTGGTTCTACACCGCGGTCGCCCTGGCGGCCGGCGGCTGGTGGCTGTGGGAGGCGCACGCGCTGCTGAACCGGGCCAAGGCCGAGGTGACGGGCGCCAAGCTCAAGGAGATGCGGCTGTTCCACTGGTCCATCACCTACGTCTCCCTGCTGTTCGTCGCGATCGCCGTGGACCCGTTCCTGCGATAGCGGCCGGCTCCCCGGACACTCGGCGGGCGGGGTCAGTGGCCAAGGCCACGGACCCCGCCCGTCGCCGTTTGATCTACCCGTCGGTAGCATCCTGACCATGGCAGACACGCAGCAGGCGGACCCGAAGGCCGCGCAGAAGGCCGCACGCAAGGCGGACCGGATCGCCCAGCAGATCACCAGCTTCGCCAAGCGCCACGGCACGACCGAGGGGCACGTCGCGTACCTGGGCGAACGCGGCGCCCGCATCGTCCTGGTCGCCGAGAACGGCGACTGGGGCGACCTGGTGGCCCCCTCCACCGACATCGCCCGGCAGGCCGTCGAGAAGGCGGGCATCACGGTCCACGAGGAGTTCGACGGCGAGTTCGCCGCCCGGGTGCGGACCGGCCCGTACGAGTGGTCCCGCATGGCGGGCATCCAGGTGGGCGGCCCCAGCAACACCTGAGGGCGCCCTCACCCGTTAGGACGGTAGGAGCGCGGGACCCGACCACGGGTCGGTGGCAAGCGCACGGTCCGTCACGGGGAGCCCGGATGATCGACACGCCGTCCCTGGTGGACCAGTACTGCCACGGCGTGCTGCGCACGGAGCTGGGCCTCGGGACCTTCGAGGCCCAGCTGGCGCGCACCGAGGGCCCGCCCGCCCCGGGCACCACCCTCTTCGACACCCAGACCGGTTTCGCGGTGCGCCGCTGGTGCCCGCCGCTGCTCGGCCTGGAGCCGCACTGCCCGCCCGCCCGGTACCTCGCCCGGCGCCGGGAACTGGGCGTCGCCGAGGCCGGGCGCCGCCTGCTGCGGGGCAGCGGCATCACCACCTACCTGGTCGACACCGGGCTGCCCGGCGACCTCACCGGCCCCGCCGAACTAGCCACCGCCTCGGACGCCGCCGCCCACGAGATCGTGCGCCTGGAACAGCTCGCCGAACAGGTCGCCGACACCTCCGGCACCGTGATGTCCTTCCTCGCCAACCTCGCGGAGTCCGTGCACGGCGCGGCGGCGCACGCGGTCGCCTTCACCTCCGTCGCCGGTCTGCGCCAGGGGACGGCCCTGGTGCCCGAGCCGCCCGGACCGGGGGAGGTGCGGGGCGCGGCGGGCCGCTGGCTGGCCGCCCGCCGTGTGGGCGACGAGCTGGACGACCCGGTGCTGCTGCGGCACCTGCTGTGGATCGCCGTGGCCACGGGCCGGCCGCTGCAACTGCACGCCGGGCTCGGCGCGCCGGGCGCCCGCGTCGACCCGGTGCTGCTGGGCGACTTCGTCCGGACCACCGCCGGCCTGGGCACCGATCTGGTGCTGCTGCACGGCTACCCCTACCACCGGCACGCCGCCCACCTGGCCGGGGTCTTCCCGCACGTCTACGCCGATTCCGGGGCCGCCCTGGTGCGGACGGGCGCGCGGGCGGCGACCGTGCTCGCGGAGATCCTGGAGCTGGCCCCGTTCGGCAAGATCCTCTTCTCCAGCGGCGCCCGTGGACTGCCGGAGCTGCACGTGGTGGGCGCCCGGCTGTTCCGGGAGGCGCTCGGGCGGGTGCTCGGCGCCTGGGTCGCGGAGGGCGCGTGGGCACCGGCGGACGCGGAGCGGGTGGTGGGCCTGCTGGCCGAGGGCAACGCGCGGCGGGTCTACGGCCTCGCCTGACCTCCGGCCTCGCCGACCGTCCCGCGCGGGCCCGGCCCGCCGGGGGAGGTGCGGGCCGGTCAGGCCTTCGTCAGCGCGGCCTCGGCGGACGGGCCCGGCAGACCACCGGTGACCGCCTCCTCCGGGCGTTCCCGCAGGGACAGCAGCAGCCGCACGACCCAGATCCACATCACGCACGAGCCGAACATGTGCAGCCCGACCAGAACCTCCGGCAGGTCGGTGAAGTACTGGACGTAGCCGATGGCCCCCTGCGCCAGCAGGATGACGAACAGCTCCCGGGTGCGGTGCAGCGGCCCCTTCGGCGCGTCGACGGCCTTGAGCACGAACCACAGCGCGAACGTCAGCGTGACCACGATCCACGCCAGGACGGCGTGCAGCTTGCTCACCGTCTCCCAGTCCAGCGGCATCCGCTCGACCTCGCTGGAGTCGCCCGCGTGCGGCCCCGCACCGGTCACCACCGTGCCGACCGCGATCAGCAGCACCGCGGCGGCCACCAGGAACCACACCAGCTGCTGCACGGCCTTGCCGACCAGCGGCCGGGGCGCCCCGTCACCCTCGCGGACCCGCTGCCACATCACCGTGGCCACCGCGATCAGCGCCGACGACAGCATGAAGTGCGCCGCGACCGTGTACGGGTTCAGGCCGACCAGGACCACGATCCCGCCGAGGATCGCGTTGCCCATGACGATCCAGAACTGGGCCCAGCCGAGACGGACCACGCCCCGCCGGTACGGCTTCGTGGAGCGCGCGGCGACGATCGCCCAGCCGACGGCCGCGCAGAGCACGTAGGTCAGCAGCCGGTTGCCGAACTCGATGACGCCGTGCACGCCCATCTCGCGGGTGGCGGCGATGGAGTCGTCGGTGCACTTGGGCCAGGTCGGGCAGCCGAGGCCGGAGCCCGTCAGCCGCACGGCGCCGCCGGTGACCACGATGACCACCGACATGACGAGCGCGGCGAGGGCCGCCCGCCGGACCGTCCGGGGATCCGGGGTCCAGCGCGCGGCGATGAAGGCGAGCGGGTTGCGCAGGGCGCTCGGGGCGTCGGCGCGGGTCACGTTTGGCACGGGTCCATCGTAGGCCGCGGCTTGTGCACGCTTTCACGAGGGTCGGGGGTGCCGGAGCGGCCCGCTCCGTCCGCCGCGGGCTCCGTCATCCGCCCCCTCACTCCCACCGGAAGAACCTCCCCGCGGCGGCCAGCCCCGCGACCGCCCACCCGGCCAGCACGGCCAGGCTGCCCCAGGGCATCCCTGCCCCGTGCTGCAGGACGTCCCGCAGCCCTTCCGACAGGGCGGAGATCGGCAGCAGGCCGAGCACGCCCTGCGCCGCGTCCGGGAACTTGTCCAGCGGGACCACGACCCCGCCACCGATCAGCAGCAGCAGGAACACCAGGTTGGCCGCGGCGAGGGTCGCCTCCGCCTTGAGGGTGCCGGCCATGAGCAGGCCGAGCCCCGAGAAGGCCGCGGTGCCGAGCGCCAGCAGCAGGAACACCGCGAACGGGTTGCCCCGCGGCGACCAGCCCAGGGCGAGGGCGATCACGGTCACCAGGAGGACCTGGAGGATCTCGGTGACCAGGACGGACAGCGACTTGGCGGTCATCAGGCCCCAGCGGGGCAGCGGGGAGGCGGCGAGCCGCTTCAGCACCCCGTAGCGCCGCTCGAAGCCGGTCGCGATGGCCTGCCCGGTGAACGCCGTCGACATCACGGCGAGCGCCAGGATGCCGGGGGCGAGGAAGTCCACCGCCCGCCCCTCGCCGGTGTCGACGATGTCCACCGTGCTGAACAGCACCAGCAGCAGCGTCGGGATCACCACGGTGAGCAGCAGTTGCTCGCCGTTGCGCAGCAGCATCTTCGTCTCCAGCACCGCCTGCGCCGCGATCATGCGGGGCAGCGGGGCGGCGCCGGGCCGGGGCGCGTAGGTGCCGGTCGCCGTCATGAGCGCAGCTCCTTGCCGGTCAGTTCCAGACTGTGCTGTCCCGGGGGGCGACCCCCGGACCCCCGGCCGGTGGGCGTGCGGGTGGCCGTCATGAACGCAGCTCCTTGCCGGTCAGCTCCAGGCTGTGCTGTCCCGGGGGGCGACCCCCGGACCCCCGGCCGGTCGGTGTGCCGGTCGCCGTCATGAACGCAGCTCCTTGCCGGTCAGCTCCAGGAAGACGTCCTCGAGGGTGTGCCGCTCCACGGAGATCCGCTCCGGCATGACCCCGTTCTGCGCGCACCAGGACGTGACGGTGGCCAGCAGCTGCGGGTCGACCGTGCCGAGCACCCGGTAGGTGCCGGGCGCCGGTTCGTCGGCCGTGGTGTCCGGGGGCAGGGCCTTGAGCAGCGAGGCCAGGTCCAGGCCGGGCCGTCCGCCGAAGCGCAGGGTGTTCTCGGCGCCGCCCCGGCACAGCTCCTCGGGGGAGCCCTGGACGACCACCCGGCCCGCGTCGATGATCGCCACGTCGTCGGCGAGCTGTTCGGCCTCGTCCATGTGGTGCGTGGTGAGGATGACGGAGACCCCGTCGTCGCGCAGGTCGCGCACGAGGTCCCAGGTGGCGCGGCGGGCCTGGGGGTCGAGGCCGGCGGTCGGCTCGTCGAGGAACACCAGCTCGGGCCGTCCGACCACCGCCATGGCGAGGGCGAGCCGCTGCTGCTGGCCGCCGGAGAGCCGCCGGTAGGAGGTCCGGCCGCAGGAGCCGAGCCCGAGCCGTTCGATCAGGGCGTCCACGTCCAGCGGGTGCGCGTGCAGCTTCGCCACGTGCCGCAGCATCTCCTCGGCGCGGGCGCCCGAGTAGACGCCGCCGGACTGGAGCATGACGCCGATCCGGGGGCGGAGTTCGGCGGACTGGCGCACCGGGTCGAGGCCCAGGACGCGCACCGTGCCGGAGTCCGGCCGCCGGTAGCCCTCGCAGGTCTCGACGGTGGTCGTCTTGCCCGCCCCGTTGGGTCCGAGCACGGCGGTCACGCCCGGCCGGGCCACCAGGTCGAGGCCGTCCACCGCGGTCTTCGGGCCGTACCGCTTCACCAGGGCCTGGACCTGGACCACGGGCTCGCTTCGCATGGGTCACGAGTCTAGGGAGGGCGCCGGGCACCCCGGTCCGGGGGTGCGGGGAGCGGCGCGGGAGGATCTTCGACGGGCCGCCGGGAGGGTCGTGGGCCGGACCGCGCCGGCGGTGGACGGGCCCCCGCTCCTGATCGATCAAAGATCGTTTCCGCAGGTCGGCTTAGGTTTGCCTAAGTGATGCAGTGCACGATCGCATGATCCGGACGCGGCTTGCCCGGGCCCGATGAATTACGCAACAATGGTGTTGTGAAAAACGTTGGCGAGGCTTCCCACGAGGAACTGGCAACCGGTGAGCGGTCCACCCGCAACCGCGTCGCCCGGTCCATCCTGGACCACGGCCCGTCGACCGTCGCCGAGCTGGCCGAGCGCCTCGGGCTCACCCAGGCGGCCGTCCGCCGCCACCTGGACGCCCTGGTCACGGACAACGTCGTGGCGGCACGCGAACGACGGGTCTACGGCGCACGCACGCGCGGGCGCCCGGCCAAGGTGTTCGCGCTCACCGACGAGGGCCGGGACGCGTTCGACCAGTCCTACGACGAACTGGCCGCCGACGCCCTGCGCTGGATCGGCGAACAGTTCGGCGGCGGTGACGCGGTCGCCGCGTTCGCCCGGGCCCGCATCGCGGCCCAGGCGGAGGCGTACCGGGCCGCGGTCGAGGCCGCTCCCCCGGAGGAGCGGACCGAGGCGCTGGCCAGGGCGCTGAGCGCGGACGGGTACGCTGCTACGGCGCGCAGCGCACCGGTCGGTGAGCAGCTCTGCCAGCACCATTGCCCCATCGCGCACGTCGCCGAACAGTTCCCGCAGCTCTGCGAGGCCGAGACGGAATTTTTCGCCGAACTTCTCGGTACGCATGTGCAGCGGCTGGCGACCATCGCGCACGGCGACGGCGTCTGCACGACGTACATCCCGAAGATTTCCCACCACGCACCTGCAAGCACGTCCGGGAGGAACCCCGCATGACTCTCCCCACGGAGACTGCCCACCCCGAGCTCGAAGGGCTGGGCACGTACGAATACGGCTGGGCCGACTCCGACGAGGCCGGCGCCACCGCCCGGCGTGGTCTCAACGAGGACGTCGTCAAGGACATCTCGTCGAAGAAGGACGAGGCGGAGTGGATGACCAAGCTCCGCCTCAAGGGCCTGCGCCTGTTCGAGAAGAAGCCCATGCCGAACTGGGGCTCGGACCTGTCGGGCATCGACTTCGACAACATCAAGTACTTCGTACGCTCCACGGAGAAGCAGGCGCAGTCCTGGGAGGACCTGCCCGAGGACATCAAGAACACCTACGACAAGCTGGGCATCCCGGAGGCGGAGAAGCAGCGCCTGGTCGCCGGTGTCGCCGCGCAGTACGAGTCGGAGGTCGTCTACCACCAGATCCGCGAGGACCTGGAGGAGCAGGGCGTCATCTTCCTGGACACCGACACCGCCCTGAAGGAGCACCCCGAGCTCTTCAAGGAGTACTTCGGCACGGTCATCCCGGCCGGTGACAACAAGTTCGCCGCGCTGAACACGGCCGTGTGGTCCGGCGGCTCCTTCATCTACGTGCCGCCGGGCGTGCACGTGGAGATCCCGCTCCAGGCCTACTTCCGGATCAACACCGAGAACATGGGCCAGTTCGAGCGGACCCTGATCATCGTCGACGAGGGCGCCTACGTGCACTACGTCGAGGGCTGCACCGCGCCGATCTACAAGTCGGACTCGCTGCACTCCGCGGTCGTCGAGATCATCGTCAAGAAGAACGCCCGCTGCCGCTACACGACCATCCAGAACTGGTCGAACAACGTCTACAACCTGGTCACCAAGCGCGCCGTGGCCTACGAGGGCGCGACCATGGAGTGGGTCGACGGCAACATCGGCTCCAAGGTGACGATGAAGTACCCGGCCGTCTACCTGATGGGCGAGCACGCCAAGGGCGAGACCCTGTCCATCGCCTTCGCCGGCGAGGGCCAGCACCAGGACGCGGGCGCCAAGATGGTCCACATGGCCCCGAACACCTCGTCCAACATCGTCTCCAAGTCGGTGGCGCGTGGCGGTGGCCGCACCTCCTACCGCGGTCTGATCGAGATCGGCGAGGGCGCCCCGGGCTCCAAGTCCAACGTGCTCTGCGACGCGCTGCTGGTCGACACAATCTCCCGCTCGGACACCTACCCCTACGTGGACGTCCGCGAGGACGACGTGTCCATGGGCCACGAGGCGACCGTCTCCAAGGTCTCCGAGGACCAGCTCTTCTACCTGATGAGCCGCGGTCTGAGCGAGGACGAGGCGATGGCCATGATCGTGCGCGGCTTCGTCGAGCCGATCGCCAAGGAGCTGCCGATGGAGTACGCCCTCGAGCTCAACCGGCTGATCGAGCTGCAGATGGAAGGCGCGGTCGGCTGAGGCACCACGCCGTTCCCTCAAGCCCTTACGCACAGGAAAGCGAGCACTACGACAGCCATGGCTGAGGCTCAGAACATCCCCGTGGGGTCCACCACCACGGGTTCGATCGCGGTCGCCGCGGAGTCGACCGTCGCCACCCGCATGAGCGCGCCCCCGTCCTTCGACGTGGCGGACTTCCCCGTCCCCCACGGCCGTGAGGAGGAGTGGCGGTTCACCCCGCTGGAGCGGCTGCGCGGGCTGCACGACGGCACCGCCACCGCCACCGACGGAGGCGTCAAGGTCGCCGTCCAGGCGCCCGAGGGCGTCGTCGTCGAGACCGTCGGGCGGGACGACGCGCGGCTCGGCCGCGCCGGCACCCCGGTGGACCGGGTCGCCGCCCAGGCGTACTCCGCCTTCGAGCAGGCCTCGGTCGTGACGGTGCCCAAGGAGGCCGTCCTCACCGAGCCGATCCGCATCGCGGTGCACGGCGAGGGCGGCACCGCCTACGCCCACCAGGTGGTCGAACTCGGCGCCTTCGCCGAGGCGATCGTGGTCATCGACCACACCGGCGACGCGGTGCTCTCGGCGAACGTCGAGTTCGTGCTCGGCGACGGCGCCAAGCTGACCGTCGTGTCCGTGCAGGACTGGGACGAGAAGACCGTGCACGCCGCCCAGCACAACGCGCTGGTCGGCCGCGACGCCACCTTCAAGTCGGTCGTCGTCACCTTCGGCGGCGACGTCGTCCGGCTGCACCCGCGGGTCGCCTACGCCGGCCCCGGCGGCGAGGCCGAGCTGTTCGGCCTGTACTTCACCGACGCCGGCCAGCACCAGGAGCACCGCCTCCTGGTCGACCACAACGTCCCGCACTGCAAGTCCAACGTCGTCTACAAGGGCGCGCTCCAGGGCGACGACGCGCACGCGGTGTGGATCGGTGACGTGCTCATCGAGGCCGCGGCCGAGGGCACCGACACCTACGAGATGAACCGCAACCTGGTGCTCACCGACGGCGCCCGGGTCGACTCCGTGCCCAACCTGGAGATCGAGACCGGCGAGATCGTCGGCGCCGGCCACGCCTCGGCGACCGGCCGCTTCGACGACGAGCAGCTGTTCTACCTGATGGCGCGCGGCATCCCGGAGAAGGACGCCCGCCGCCTGGTGGTGCGCGGCTTCTTCGCCGAGCTGGTCCAGCAGATCGGCGTCGCCGACATCGAGGAGCGCCTGATCGCCAAGATCGAGGAGGAGCTGGAGGCCGCGGTCGGATGAGCTTCGTACGCGCCTGCGGGCTGAGCGAGCTGGAGGAGGACACCCCCAAGCGGGTGGAACTCGACGGCACGCCGGTCTCCATCGTGCAGACCTGCGGGGAGGTGTTCGCGATCAACGACATCTGCTCGCACGCGAACGTGTCCCTGTCGGAGGGCGAGGTGGACGACTGCCACATCGAGTGCTGGCTGCACGGCTCGCGTTTCGACCTCCGGTCCGGCAAGCCCGACGCCCTCCCGGCGACCCGCCCCGTTCCCGTATACCCCGTAAAGATCGAAGGGGACGATGTGCTCGTCTCCGTCACCCAGGAGTCCTGAGGCACCCATGGCAACGCTTGAAATCCGAGACCTGCACGTCACCGTCGAGGCCGACAACGCCACGAAGGAAATCCTCAAGGGCGTCGACCTCACCGTGAAGCAGGGCGAGACGCACGCCATCATGGGCCCCAACGGCTCGGGCAAGTCGACGCTCGCCTACGCGCTCGCCGGTCACCCCAAGTACACCGTCTCCGGCGGCACCGTCACCCTCGACGGCGAGGACGTCCTGGAGATGTCCGTCGACGAGCGCGCCCGCGCCGGCGTGTTCCTCGCCATGCAGTACCCGGTCGAGGTCCCCGGCGTCTCGGTCTCCAACTTCCTGCGCACCTCCGCCACCGCCATCCGCGGCGAGGCCCCCAAGCTGCGCACCTGGGTCAAGGAGGTCAAGGAGGCCATGGAGCGCCTCAACATGGACCCCTCCTTCGCCGAGCGCAACGTCAACGAGGGCTTCTCCGGCGGTGAGAAGAAGCGCCACGAGATCCTCCAGCTGGAGCTGCTCAAGCCGAAGATCGCCGTCCTCGACGAGACCGACTCCGGCCTGGACGTCGACGCCCTGCGCGTCGTCTCCGAGGGCGTCAACCGCGTCCGCGAGGCCGGTGACGTGGGCACCCTGCTCATCACGCACTACACGCGCATCCTGCGCTACATCAAGCCCGACCACGTCCACGTGTTCGCCGACGGCCGCATCGTCGAGTCCGGCGGGGCCGAGCTGGCCGACAAGCTGGAGGCGGAGGGCTACGAGGCATACGCGAAGCGCGACGAAGTCGACACGAAGGGTGGCGCATCCGCGTGACATTGCTGCCGGGCCTCCTCGACACCGAGGCGATCCGCAAGGACTTCCCCGTCCTGGACCGTCAGGTCCACGACGGCCGGAAGCTCGTGTACCTGGACAACGCGGCGACCTCGCAGAAGCCGCGCCAGGTGCTGGACGCACTCAGTGAGTACTACGAGCGCCACAACGCCAACGTCCACCGCGGTGTGCATGTGCTCGCCGAGGAGGCCACGGCGCTGTACGAGGGCGCGCGCGACAAGGTCGCCGCGTTCATCAACGCGCCCAGCCGCGACGAGGTGATCTTCACCAAGAACGCCTCGGAGTCGCTCAACCTCGTGGCCAACATGCTCGGCTGGGCCGACGACCCCTACCGGGTGGACCACGAGACCGAGATCGTCATCACGGAGATGGAGCACCACTCCAACATCGTGCCGTGGCAGCTGCTCGCGCAGCGCACCGGGGCGAAGCTGAAGTGGTTCGGCCTGACCGACGACGGCCGGCTCGACCTGTCGAACATCGACGAGGTCATCACCGAGAAGACGAAGATCGTCTCCTTCGTGCTGGTCTCCAACATCCTGGGCACGCAGAACCCGGTCGAGGCCATCGTCCGCCGCGCCCAGGAGGTCGGTGCGCTCGTCTGCATCGACGCCTCCCAGGCCGCCCCGCACATGCCGCTGGACGTGCAGGCCCTCCAGGCCGACTTCGTGGCCTTCACCGGTCACAAGATGTGCGCCCCGACCGGCATCGGCGTCCTGTGGGGCCGTCAGGAGCTGCTGGAGGACCTGCCCCCGTTCCTCGGCGGCGGCGAGATGATCGAGACCGTGTCGATGCACTCCTCGACCTACGCGCCCGCCCCGCACAAGTTCGAGGCGGGCACCCCGCCGATCGCGCAGGCGGTCGGCCTGGGCGCGGCGATCGACTACCTCCAGGCCATCGGCATGGACAAGATCCTCGCCCACGAGCACGCGCTGACCGAGTACGCCGTCAAGCGGCTGGGCGAGGTGCCCGACCTGCGCATCATCGGCCCCGCCACGGCCGAGGACCGCGGAGCGGCGATCTCCTTCACGCTCGGGGACATCCACCCGCACGACGTGGGCCAGGTCCTCGACGAGCAGGGCCTCGCGGTCCGGGTCGGTCACCACTGCGCGCGCCCGGTCTGCCTCCGGTACGGAATTCCTGCGACCACGCGGGCGTCGTTCTATCTGTACTCCACGCCGGCCGAGATCGATGCTCTGGTCGACGGACTGGAGCACGTACGGAACTTCTTCGGCTGAGGGGCTGGCTGCGCGTGAAGCTGGATTCGATGTACCAGGAAGTCATCCTGGACCATTACAAGAACCCGCACGGGCGGGGCTTGCGGGACGGCGACGCCGAGGTGCACCACGTCAACCCGACGTGCGGTGACGAGATCACCCTCCGTGTGAAGTACGACGGCACGACCGTCCGGGACGTCAGCTACGAGGGCCAGGGCTGCTCGATCAGCCAGGCGAGCGCCTCCGTGCTGAACGAACTGCTGGTCGGCAAAGATCTGACGGACGCGCGGCGGGTCCAGGAGACCTTCCTGGAGCTGATGCAGTCCAAGGGGAAGATCGAGCCGGACGACGCGATGGAGGAGATCCTGGAGGACGCGGTCGCGTTCGCCGGGGTCTCCAAGTACCCGGCCCGGGTGAAGTGCGCCCTCCTCAGCTGGATGGCGTGGAAGGACGCGACGGCCCAGGCTCTGGGCTCCGACGCCGAAAGGACAACGGCATGAGCGAGACCGTGCAGATGAAACCGGCCTCGGAGGAGGAAGTCCGCGAGGCCCTGATGGACGTCGTCGACCCCGAACTGGGCATCGACGTCGTCAACCTCGGCCTGATCTACGGCGTCCACGTCGACGACTCCAACGTGGCGACCATCGACATGACCCTGACGTCGGCGGCCTGTCCGCTGACGGACGTGATCGAGGACCAGGCCAAGTCCGCCACGGACGGGCTGGTCAACGAGCTGCGCATCAACTGGGTCTGGATGCCGCCGTGGGGCCCCGACAAGATCACGGACGACGGCCGTGAGCAGCTGCGGGCGCTCGGCTTCAACGTCTGAGACCCCGCACCACCGCGCACCACCGCACGACGGCCCCCGGCGAACCCGCCGGGGGCCGTCGTCGTGTCCGGACGCCCTCCCGGCGGGCCCCGGGGCGCGCGCCGGTGCGGCGGTATGTACGGGCGTCCACATCGTTGGGTACGCTTGTACACATGGGATACCTGCTGCTGGCCGGGGCCATCGCCGCCGAGGTCGGTGCCACCACCGCCATGAAGTACAGCGACGGCTTCAGCCGGCTCTGGCCGTCGCTGCTCACCCTGATCGGCTACGTGATCTCCTTCACCCTCCTCGCGCAGACCCTGCGCACCCTCTCGATCGGCACCGCCTACGCCATCTGGGCCGGGGTGGGCACCGCCGCCATCGCCGCCATCGGCGTGGCCTTCCTCGGGGAGGGCCTGACCGTGGTCAAGGCCGTCGGTATCGGCCTGATCATCGTCGGAGTGGTGGTGCTCAACCTGGGGGGCGCGCACTGATGGCCCGGCGCTACGACCCCGAACGCCGGCAGCGGATCATCGACGCGGCCATCCGCGTCGTCGGCCGCGACGGCATCGCCGGGCTGACCCACCGCACCGTGGCCGCCGAGGCCGACGTCCCGCTCGGCTCCACCACCTACCACTTCCGTACCCTCGACGAACTGCTGGTCGCCGCCCTGCGCCAGGCCAACGAGGGCTTCGCCAAGGTGGTCGCCGCCCACCCCGGTCTGCGTGACCCCCGCACCGACCTGGCGGCCGAACTCGCCTCCGTGATGGGGGAGTGGCTGGCCGGCGAACGCACCGGCGTCGAGCTGGAGTACGAGCTCTACCTCGCCGCCCTGCGCCGCCCCGCCCTGCGCCCGGTCGCCGCCGAGTGGAGCGAGGGCGTCGTCGCCGAACTCGCCCACCGCGTCGACCCCGTCACGGCCCGCGCCGTGGTCGCCCTCCTGGACGGCATCTGCCTCCAGGTCCTCCTCACGGACACGCCCTACGACGAGGCGTTCGCACGCGAGGCCCTGGCCCGGATCGTCCCGCCCGGCACACCACACCCCGACGAGGACACCCCGGGCTGACCGACGGACCGCCACCCGAGACGGCGGGCCCACCGGTTCGCCTCGCCGGGCCCCGGCCGGTTAGGTTGCCCTCATGACCGACACGACTGCTCAGAGCCCCTCCGGCGCAGTGGCCGCCGGCCTCGCCACCATCGCCGCCGACGGCACCGTCCTCGACACCTGGTACCCCGCGCCCGAACTGACCGCCGCATCGGCCGAGGGCCCGTCCGGCACCGAGCGGCTGTCCGCCGAGCGCGCCGCCGAACTCCTCGGCGGGGGCGCCACCGCGGCGGTCGGTCCGGACGCCCGCCGGGGCGTCGAGGTGGTCGCGGTCCGCACGGTCATCTCCTCCCTCGACGAGAAGCCGGTCGACGCACACGACGCCTACCTGCGCCTGCACCTGCTCTCCCACCGCCTGGTCCGCCCGCACGGCCAGAACCTGGACGGCATCTTCG
Source organism: Streptomyces sp. NPDC029526 (assembly GCF_040637405.1). Taxonomy (NCBI): domain Bacteria; kingdom Bacillati; phylum Actinomycetota; class Actinomycetes; order Kitasatosporales; family Streptomycetaceae; genus Streptomyces; species Streptomyces sp. NPDC029526. Next base: position 106,264 of record NZ_JBEZWE010000001.1, on the reverse strand, counting down.
GCTGCCTCGCCAACGTCGCCTGGACCTCGCTCGGCCCGGTCGCCGTGGACTACGTCGAGAAGGTGCGCCTCAACGCCCGCGCCGAGGGCCTGCACCTGACCGTCACCTCCATCGACAAGTTCCCGCGCATGACGGACTACGTGGCCCCCAAGGGCGTCCGCATCGCCGACGCCGACCGGGTCCGCCTGGGCGCCCACCTGGCCGCCGGCACCACGGTCATGCACGAGGGCTTCGTCAACTTCAACGCCGGCACCCTCGGCACCTCGATGATCGAGGGCCGCGTCTCGGCCGGCGTGGTCATCGGCGACGGCTCCGACATCGGCGGCGGCGCCTCCACCATGGGCACGCTGTCCGGCGGCGGTGACGTCATCATCTCCATCGGCGAGCGCTGCCTGATCGGCGCCGAGGCGGGCGTCGGCATCGCCCTCGGCGACGAGTGCGTGGTCGAGGCCGGCCTGTACGTCACGGCGGGCACCCGCATCACCATGCCCGACGGCGAGATCGTCAAGGCCCGCGTCCTGTCCGGCGCGTCCAACATCCTCTTCCGCCGCAACTCCGTCAGCGGCACGGTCGAGGCCCGGCCCAACCACGCCAACTGGGGCGGACTGAACGAGGTGCTGCACAGCCACAACTGATCATTGGCGGCCGCGAGCTGCGGCCGCGTGGCCGGTATCCGTGGACGACCGGTCCACGGCGAGCGCCCTTCCACGGCCCAGGGGCGGCCGGGAGGGGCGCTCGTGCGTGCGGCGCGACCCCCTCCGGGGCGCCTCCGCACAGAAGCCCGGCAGGCGGCTCGGGGTTGGTCGGGAATCGGGACGGCCTCCCGCGAGGTTCTCCGGGACAGCGGTCACCGTCCCGCCCCCGCCACGCCCCAGGAGGCTTCATCCATGGCACAGCCGGAGATCGACGCCGTCGTGGTCGATGTGCTCGGCACCCTCGTCGACGAACCCGCCGGCCTCCGGGCCGGACTGCGTGAACTGGCACCGTCCCTCGACGGGGCCGGAACCGAGGAACTCCTGGCGCTGTGGCAGCGGCACATCGCCCGCGAGCAGCGCTGTGTCGTCGACGGTGTTCGGCCGTACGTCCCCAGCGATGTCCTGGACCTGGAGGCGGCCCGTCTCGTGGCCGACGCCGCCGGGGTCGGCGATCCGGCCGCCGTGGCGGCCCTGGCGCGCTCGGGCCGCCGGCTCCCGCCGTGGTCCGACAGCGTGGCGGGGCTCGCCGGGCTCGCGGACCGTTTCCCGGTGATCGGGCTCTCCAACGCGAGCCGGACGGCCCTGCTGGAACTCAACGCCCACGCCGGACTGCGCTGGCACCAGGCCCTGTCCGCCGAGGACGCCCGCACCTACAAGCCGGACCCAGCGGTCTACCGGCTGGCCGTCTCCGTCTCCGGACGGCCGCCGGAGCGGCTGCTGATGGTCGCCGCCCATGCCTGGGACCTGCGCGGAGCCCAGGCCGTCGGCCTGCGCACCGCCTACGTCGCCCGTCCCGTCGGCGACCCGCCCGCCCCCTCGGACCGCTTCGACCTGCACGCCGACGGTCTGGCCGACCTGGCCGAGCGGCTCGGCGGCGCGTAGTCACCGGATGCCCCTGCCGTCGTGTCATCCGTTCGACACGACGGCCTCGTAGGCGGACATCAGCCGGTCCGTCGTGGTGCGGTCGGCGGGGCGGAGCGGTGCGCGGGGCGGGCCCGCGGGGTGGCCGAGCGCGTTGAGCAGGGCCTTGGCGGCGACGGTGCCGGGGAGGCCGCTCGCCATGACGGCCTCGACGAGGGGGATCGCCGCGTGCTGGAGGCGGGCCGCCCGGGACGTGTCGCCCGCGTCGAAGGCGTCGAGCACGGCGCGCAGGTGGCCCGGGGCGACGTTGGCGACCGTGCTGACGTATCCGGCGCCGCCGACCGCGTAGAGGGGCAGGTTGTGCTCCTCGCAGCCCGCGTAGTAGGCGAGGCCGGTGGCGGCGATGACCTTCTGGGCGGCGAGGAGGTCGTACGAGCAGTCCTTGACCGCCACGATCCGGGGGTGCCCGGCGAGCCGGAGCAGGGTGTCCGGCTCGATGCGGGTGCCCGTGCGGGCCGGGACGTCGTAGAGGGCCACCGGGAGACCCGTGCTGTCGGCGATCTCCCGGAAGTGGGCCTCGACCGCGTCCTGCGGGGGACGGCTGTAGTAGGGGGCGACCAGCAGCAGGCCGTCGGCGCCCGCCTGCTCGGCCTGCCGGGCCAGGTCGGCGGTGTGCGCGGTGTCGGGCGTGCCGACCCCCGCGACGATCCGGGCACGGTCGCCGACGGCCTCGCGGACCGCCGTGATCAGGGCTGACTTCTCCGCGTCCGTGGTGGTGGGGGCCTCGCCCGTGGTGCCCGACAGGACGAGGCCCTCACAGCCCCGGGTCACCAGGTGGTCGGCGAGGCGCTGGGCGCCGTCGAGGTCCAGGGCGCCGTCGGGGGTGAACGGCGTGACCATCGCGCACAGGGCGCGGCCGAAGGGCGGAGCGGGCGGCGGTGCCGTCCCCGCGGCCGTCGTCACGGGAGCCGTGGGAGGCGCGGGAGGCGCGGGAGCACCAGGAGAGGTGGGAGCACTGGGAGGCATGGGAGGCGGAGGTGTGGGAGCCATGGGAGCAGTCTCTGCCCGACGACCGTGAAGCTCCACTTAATTTTTCACGTCATGACGCGTAAGCAGCGCTGCGCGGTGGGGAGGAGACGTGTCCAGGCGTAGTCGTGGCGCGGTGCGGGTACTCGGGTGCCTTCCTACCGAGAGGAGGCGGACCACTGTGACCGGAACCATCAACCACCGGCCGGTTCGCGACGAGCACAGCGTGGGTGAGCTCGTCGGACAGGCCACCGAACAGCTTTCCCGGCTCGCCCGGCAGGAAGTGGCCCTGGCGAAGGAGGAACTGGCCGCCAAGGGCAAACGCGCCGGGCGGGGCGGCGGCATGCTCGGAGCCGCGGGGGCCTTCGCCTACGCCGGTCTGCTGGCGCTGGCCGGTACCGGTGCGGCGGCGCTGGCGCTGGTGCTGCCCGTCTGGCTGGCGGCACTGATCGTCACGGCCGTGCTGTTCGCGATCGCGGGCGTGCTGGCCGTGGCCGGACGCGCGCAGTTGCGCCGGGCCACACCCGCCACGCCCGAGGAGGCGCTGGGCAGCGTGAAGGCCGACGTGGAGGAGATCAAGGGAAGGGCACACCGATGACACAGGACGTGACGGGCACGGGCGGGGCCGGCTCCGGCTCCACCGCGGGGGGTGAGGCCGCCGCGCGGGGCGCCAAGGGGCCGGACGAACTGCGTCGGCAGATCGAGCGGACCCGCCACGAACTGGGCGACACCGTCGAGGAGCTGGCCGGGAAGATGGACGTCAAGGGGCGGGCCCGGGCCAGGGCGGAGGACCTGCGGGACAAGGCCGGGGCGATGTCCGTGCAGCTGCGCAGCAGTGCCACGCAGGTGGGCCGTGACGGGCGTCGGCACCCGCGCCCGGTGCTGATCGCCGGGGCGGCGGCAGGAGCGGTGGTGGCCGCCGGGGTCGTCCTGCGCCGCCAGAGCAGTCACCGCTGAGCGGGACGTGTCCCGCGTGGGACACGGGGTGCGGGGTGCGCCTCGGGCCGGCCGGACGGTTCCTCCCGTCCGGCCGGCCCGACGTGCGTCGGCCGTGGAGCCGGAGCCCGTCGTGAGCCCGCGAACGCCTGCGGGTCACGGCCGTCCACGGAGGGCGTTCCCGTAGGGGCCCTCCACCGCGGTTTCACTCACGGGCTTCCCCGGGCTTCCCCCACGGGCGCCCCCTCACGGCCGGAAGCGCAGGACCTGCGGGTCGTGGTCGCTGATCTGGTCGTGGAACTCGGCGTTGATGTGCACGCTGTCGTAACTGAACGTGCGGCCCCGGCGGATCGCGGGGCTGATCAGGATCTGGTCCAGCACCTGGCTGTTGCCCTGGTACACGTACGAGTAACGCTCGCTCTTCGGCAGGGACTTGATGGCCGGCCAGAGCACTCCGTCGCCCTGGAGGATCTTCGTCGTCCGGGAGAACTCGAAGTCGTTGATGTCGCCCAGGGCGACGACGCGCGCGTTCTTCTCGGTCTTCAGGACCTCGGCGGTGAAGTCGTGAACCGCCTGCGCCTGGAGGTGGCGCTGGGTCTCCGAGCTCCGGGCCGGCGGCTGGTACTGCGAGGTCAGGCTCTGGTCGCCGCCCTTGGAGGCGAAGTGGTTGGCGATCACGATGACCGTCCGGCCGCGGAAGACGAACTCGCCGGCCAGGGGCTTGCGGCTGTCCTCGAACGCCGCCGAGGCCGGGTCGACGCGGCCGGGGGAGTGCGTCAGCGCCGCCTTGCCGTGGACCTTGGTGACGCCGACGGGGGTGGTGGCGTCGCCGCCGGGCCGGTCGGTGAAGGAGACCCGCTTCGGGTTGTAGAGGAACGCCTGGCGGATGTTGCCGCCGGGCTGGCCGCCGTCCGCCTTGTCGGCCGGGTCCACCGAACGCCAGGCGTAGCGCGGACCGCCGGCCGCCTCGACGGCCTCGATCAGCTTCGTCAGGGTCAGGTCCGCGGCGACCGTGCCGTCGTCGGTGGCACCGCTGTTGTCCTGGATCTCCTCCAGGGCCACGATGTCCGGCGAGCGCAGGTTGTTCACGATCGCGGCGGCGTGCGCGGCGAAGGTGTCGTCGGAGGGGTCGAGGTTCTCCACGTTGTAGGTGGCCACGGCGAGTTCGCCCGCCCGCTGCTTGCGGGTGCTCTCGCGCCGCAGGCCCCTCTCCTCGAGGGTGCCGAGCTCGTTGGCGACCAGGGTGTAGCCGCCGAACTGGTTGTAGTCCAGCGGGCCCGCGGTGGTGCCGGTGAGCCGGTCGCCGACGTTCGCGTCGGGGAAGTCCGCGGCGCTGCCCAGCGACTGGATCTGCAGACGGCCGGTGTTCTGGGCCTCGTAGGAGCCGTACACCGTGCCGCCCCGGGCGCTCCGGTTCTCCCACGGCTTCACCGTGACCCACAGCTCGGTGTACGGGTCGGTGGCGCCGACCACCCGGGTGTCGGCGACCCGGACGTTCATCCCCTCCAGGGACTCGTACCGGTCCAGGGCGTAGCGGTCCGGGCGCAGCGGGAGGGCGTTGACGGAGCCGTCCGCGGCGGGGTCCCCGTCCGGGGTGTAGGCGGACGGCACGGACCGGGCGTCCAGGGTGAAGGGGGCGGGGACGGGGTTGCCGCTGGAGGTCACCGTGACGGTGGGGCGGCTGATCTGCGTCAGCGACTGGTTGCCGGAGGCGAGGCCGCCGGGGACGTATTCGGTCACCGTTCCGGAGACGGTGACCGCGTCTCCCACGGCGACGCCCGCGGGGGTCGACCCGGTGTAGACGAACACGCCCTCGCTGGTGGCCGGGTCGGCGTCCGGCTGCGGATCCTGGATCCAGAAGCCGCGGGACGAGCCGTAGGTGCGGACGCCGGTGACGATTCCGGCCACATCGGCGACCTGACGGCCGACGTACGGCGATATCCGGGTGTCACCCTGGATGTCGTGGATGCGCACGGAGTCGGCGTGCGCCGGTGAGCTGAGGACGACGGCCGACGCCGCCGAGCAGACGGCGGCGACGGTGAGCGCGGCGAGACGCGCGGACGGTGTGAGCGGCAACGGAATTTCCCTCCGGGGACGTGTGGAGCGCCGGGACGAGGGTGGAACGGGACAACGCGAGCACGGGGACAGCGGGAACGGCGCGGACCGCACCCGTGGGGCGGCCCGGCGTGCGGGGGGACCGACGGGTGCGACGGGGCCCCGCGGTTCCGGTGAACACCTGTCCGCCGATTTCTACGCGCGTCAATCTCCAGCCTGGCCACGCCACTTGTCAAGGTTTCGGCCACGTACGTCCGGCGGAGGGGGGAGGAAGCGGGCGGCATGGGTTCACATCCGTCTAGGCTGAGCGATTGAGTCCTCACCAGGCGTGCTAGGAGATCCAGCCGATGTCAGACAGCTCCACTCTGCCGCCCGCGCGGCTGCGTCCCGAAGCGGAGCTGGCGCGCGACGCGCTGTCCACCCCGTTGCTCTCCCGGGCCGTCCGGCTCGCCCGCTGGGCCGGTGCCGCCACCCGGGTCGACGCGGGCGGCGGACTCGTCGAGGACCAGGTGGCGGCCGCCGCCGAGGAGCTGGGGCTGACCGGCGAGGACGCGGCGGCCGAGGCCGCGGAGGCCTGGCGTGCCGCCGTGGACGCCGGGCTCGTCGAGGTGACCGACGAGGACGAGGGCACGGTCGCCGCCGGTGCCGACCTCGGGGTGGTCACCGGGGGCGGCTCGCCGCACGAGGTGCTGGAGGTATGGCTCGCCGCCCTGGAGACCGTGCTCGCCGACGCGAGCGTCCCGGACCTCGGCGGACTCGTCGACGCCATCGCCGCCGACGAGGGCTCCGGCGAGCTGGACCTCTCCTCGCTCGACTGGGACCCCGAGGCCGACGCGGAGTTCCTCGACGGCGTCCTCGGCAACCTGTACCTGCTGACGGTCGGCGACGAGGGCGTGGAGCCGGCCGCGGTGCCGCTGCCCGCGCTCGCCGCGTCCGTCATCCTGCCGGACGACATGGGCGAGCCCACCGACGACGTCCTGGAGCAGGTGTCCGAGGCGATGATGCGCCTGGACGACCAGTTCCGGATGCTGGAGCCGGCCGGACTCGTGGAGTACCAGCCGGTGGACGAGGCGCTGATGGCCGACGCCGACGAGGAACCGGCCGCTCCCGTGGACGACGTCGAGGTCTCCCGCTACGGCATGGTGCGCCTCACGCCGCTCGGGCTGTACGGGCTGCGCGCCCGGCTGCTGGAGGCCGGCTTCGACGCCCCGGCGGTCGGGGACCTGGCGGACAAGGGGGCGGACGCGCTGCTCGACGGCACCGCCGTCTTCCCCCCGGCGGCGGCCCACGCGGAGACCGAGCAGTGGCTGACCCGGCGTGAACCCCTCACCGCGGCCCGCGAGTTGCTCGCTGCGGCCCGGGGTGCGGACGAGGGCGCGCCGCTGCGACGGCTGCGCTGCCAGCAGGCGCTGTCGCTGGTCGGCCCGTCCGCGGAGCCCGCCCTGCGGGAGGTGCTGGACGACGCCGAACTCGGAGGCCTGGCCCGGGTCTGGCTGACCGAGCAGGGGGCGGCGGACGTGCCCCCGCCCTCCGAGGCCATGATCTTCTGGCTGACCATCGACACCGTGGCCGCCCAGCTCGCGGCCGAGGGCAACTCCGAGGAGCTGCGCGGCCTGGTCGAGGGCCTGGCGGCCCAGCACAGCGGCTTCTTCGCCACCGTCTGGCGCGTGGACCACCCGGCCACGGCGGACGTCCTGGAGGCGATGGGGCGGCTGCACCCGGACAAGAAGATCGCCAAGGAGGCCCGGAAGGCGGCGTTCAAGGCGCGCTCCCAGCACGGCGGTTGACGCCGCGGTCAGCCGGCCCCGCCCGCGGTGGCTGCCCGCGCCTGTCGCGTGTGGGGGGCCACTTCGTCGAGGATCGCTTCGCGCCTGTCCCAGGTCGTGGTGTCCGCTGCCGTCCGTCCCGGGGCGTGGTGCCCGCTGTCGCCTGGCCTGCGTGGAGTGCTCGCGCCCGCGTGTCCCGGTCGGGGTGGCCGCGCCGTCAGTCCCGGGGCGTGGTGTCCGCTGCCGTCCGTCCCGGGCCCCCGCTCGGCGCTGTCTCCTCGCTGGGCCCCCGCTCGGGCCGTCCCCTCGCCGGGCCCCCGCTCGGCGCCGTCTCCTCGCCGGGCCTCTGCTCGGCGCCGTCTCCTCGCCGGGCGCCCCTTCCCCCCGACGGTCTCTGACCTGATGCCCCCGCATCCCCGTGCGGGGGCACGGTCTTGTGTGCCCGTCGCTCTGACATCTAACATGTCAGTCATGAACGCCCTGCGCCCCGTCTCCCGCACCCTCCTGAGGGACCGCGCCCACGCGGCGATCCGGGACGCCATCGTGGCGGGCGAGATCGAACCCGGGACCGTCGTGCGGGACGCCGACCTCGCCGAGCGGCTGGGGCTGTCCCGGGCGCCGGTGCGGGAGGCGTTCTCGCGGCTGGTCGACGAGGGCCTGCTGGAGAGCAAGCCGCAGAGCTACACCCGGGTGACCCCGCTGGTGGCCGCCGACGTGCGGGACGCCGCGGCCGTCGTCGGCGCCCTGCACGAACTGGTCACCCGGGTCGCGGTGCCCCGCCTGCGGGAGGCCGACACGGACGCGATGCGCGCCGCCAACGAACGGTTCGCTGCGGCCGTGCGCGCCGGGGACGTGGACGCCGCCCTGCGCGCGGACGACGCTCTGCACGACGTCCTCGTACGGGTGAGCGGCAACCGGGCCGCCGCCGCGACCGTCGCCCGCTACACCCCGCTCATCCGGCGGCTGGAGCGGCGCCGCTTCGGCGAGGGCGGCGCCTGCAACTCCGCCGGGCTGCACGACCGGCTGATCGACGCCTGCGCGAGCGGCGACACGGACGGGGCGGTGCACATCACCGCCGAGATCTGGCGGGGCCTGGAGGAGCTCGCCGACACGCCCTGACCCGGCCCTGCCGTACCGGCGCGGCCCGAGCGGAAGGAACCCTCATGTCCCTCGCCTCCCACGCGCGGTACCCGCTGTTGTTCGGACCCTCGCCCGTGCACCCGTTGGAACGGCTCACCGCCCACCTCGGCGGTGCCGCCCTCTGGGCCAAGCGGGAGGACTGCAACTCCGGCGTGGCCTACGGCGGCAACAAGACCCGCAAGCTGGAGTACCTGGTCGCCGACGCCCTCGCGCAGGGCTGTGACACCCTCGTCTCCATCGGCGGCGTGCAGTCCAACCACACCCGTCAGGTGGCCGCCGTCGCCGCCCGCGCCGGACTCAAGTGCGTTCTGGTGCAGGAGAGTTGGGTGGACTGGCCGGACGCCGTGTACGACAAGGTCGGCAACATCCTGATCAGCCGGCTCGCCGGCGCCGACGTACGGCTGGTACGGGCCGGGTTCGGCATCGGCTTCAAGGAGAGCTGGGAGCAGGCCCTGCGGGAGGTCGAGGAGTCCGGCGGCAGGCCGTACGCCATCCCCGCCGGCGCCTCCGACCACCCGCTCGGCGGGCTGGGGTTCGCCGGCTGGGCCTACGAGGTGGCGGAGCAGGAGCGGGCGGCGGGCGTCTTCTTCGACACCGTGGTCGTGTGCTCGGTCACCGGCTCCACCCAGGCGGGCATGGTCGCCGGCTTCCGGGCGCTTCAGGAGGCGGGCGGCCGACCCCGTCGGGTGATCGGCATCGACGCCTCGGCGGACCCGGGCCGGACGCGGGAGCAGATCGCCCGGATCGCGGACCGGACCGGCCGGCTCATCGGCGTCGAGGCGGAGCTGACCGTGGACGACGTCGAGCTGGACGAGCGGTACCACGCCGGGACCTACGGGATACCGGACGAGACGACCCTGGACGCCATGCGGCTCGCCGCGCGGACCGAGGGGATGGTCACCGACCCGGTGTACGAGGGCAAGTCCATGGCCGGGATGGTCGACCTGGTGTCCCGGGGCGAGATCGGCCGCGACTCGACCGTCCTCTACGCCCACCTCGGCGGCCAGCCGGCGCTGAACGCCTACAGCGCCCTGTTCTGACCGCCCCGTCCGCCCGCCGGGCCCCTCCCTTTCCCTGGATAGGGTGGGACGGAGGGACCGGCGGGCGGACGAGGAGGGCCGATGGCACAGGTCAGGCCCCTGCGTGCCGACGCCCGGCGGAACCGCGAGCGGCTGCTGGAGGTCGCGGCCGAGGCGTTCGCCGAACAGGGCGAGGGAGCGAGCCTCGACGACATCGCCCGGCGGGCCGGGGTCGGATCGGGCACGCTCTACCGGCACTTCCCCACCCGCCGCGCACTGCTGGAGGCCGTGTACGCCGACCGGATCGCGGTGCTCGCGGCCCGTGGCGGCGACCTGGCGGACCGGTTGCCGCCCGGCCCCGCGCTGCGCGCGTGGCTCGAGGAGCTGGGCGCCGGGATGATCCGGGTGCGCGGCCTGAAGGCCCTGCTGGGTCCGGCCGTCGGCGGCGGCGGGGACGGCGGTCCGGGCTGCTGCGAGCCGCTGCTGGGCGCGGCCCGGCTGCTGGTCGGGGCGGCGCAGGAGGCGGGGGCGCTGCGCCGGGACGTCGGGCCCGTCGACGTGCTGCGGCTCGTGCACGGGGTGGCGACGGCCTCGGAACTCGCGGACGGCGAGGGCGATGACGTCCGCCGGTACGTGGGGCTCCTGGTGGAGGGGCTGCGCCCCTGACCCCGGAATGAGCCGTGGTGGGGAGCCGCGGGGCCGGCCGAGGCGTCACAGGGGTCCCCGCCCCGGGAGGGGAGCACGGGGCGGGGACGTCTGCGGGCCGCGGCGGCGGTGGCCGCGCGGCGTCGGCGGCTAGAGGGCCTGCGCGGCAGGCTTGACCATGCCGCGCACGGTGCGGGACTTCACGAAGTCGCCCATGGCCGTCATCTCCCACTCGCCGGAGAACTGGCGGATCAGCTTCGCCATCATCACGCCGGTCTGCGGCTCGGCCGAGGTGAGGTCGAAGCGGACCAGTTCCTCACCGGTGGTGCCGTCCAGCAGGCGGCAGTAGGCCTTGGCGACCTCGGTGAACTTCTGCCCGGAGAAGGAGTTGACGGTGAAGACCAGGCCGGAGACCTCCTGCGGGAGCCGGCCGAGGTCGACGCTGATCACCTCGTCGTCCCCGGCCCCCTCGCCGGTGAGGTTGTCGCCGGAGTGCTGGATCGCGCCGTGCAGGATCTGCAGCTTGCCGAAGTAGCAGCTGTCGATGTGGTTGCGCTGCGGACCGTAGGCGATGACCGAGGCGTCCAGGTCGATGTCCTTGCCGCGGTACGCGGGCTCCCAGCCGAGACCCATCCGCACCTGCGAGAGCAGCGGCCGGCCGCCCTTCATCAGGGAGACCGTCTGGTTCTTCTGGAGACTGACCCGGCCCTTGTCCAGGTTGATCTTCCCCGAGCCGGCGGCCGGGGCGGCCGGCGCCGGGGGAGCGGCGGGCGCGGGCGGCGCCTGGGGCGCGCTCACCGGCGGGGCCGGCGGAACGGGCGGCGGCTGGACGGCGGCGGGCGGCGGGGCGACGGGCTGGGCCGCGGGGGTGGCGGGCTCCTCGACGGAGACGCCGAAGTCCGTGGCGATGCCGGCCAGCCCGTTGGCGTAGCCCTGGCCGACGGCCCGGGCCTTCCAGGCACCGTTGCGCAGATAGATCTCGACGACCACCAGGGCGGTCTCGGCGCCCAGGCGCGGCGGGGTGAACGTGGCCAGGACGGACTGGTCGTCCGCGCCCCGGATGGTGGCCGTCGGTTCGATGCCCTGGAAGGTCTGGCCCGCGGCGTCGGGGCTGGCGGTGATGACGATCTTCTCGATACCGGGCGGGAGGGCGGTGGTGTCGACCGTGATCGCGTCGGGGGCGGTGCCGCCGCCGGAGCGGTAGGTCACACCGGGCCCCGAGGGCTGGTTGTAGAAGATGAAGTCGTCGTCGGAGCGCACCTTGCCGTCGGCGGTGAGCAGCAGGCCCGATACGTCGAGCCGCACCGGAGCGGCGACGTCCACCGTCACGCGGGCGGTGGGGAGGGGGATGTTCGAGCCGGGGGTCATAGCTGTCATGCCGGATGAACGAGCGGGACGGTTTTGCCGTTCCCTTACTCGTGGCCCGAATGGCGCAGTCGGTTTCCGGCCGGTTTCAACGGCGGTTGCGGGGGTGGTTGCGGGCGGTCCGTTCGTTGCCGCGCCTGTAGTTCCCGGTCCAGCGGGCCATGACGAGCTGGGGGTCGGGGGAGGTGGTCACCTCGGTGAGGAAACGGGCGGCCCGGTCGCCGTTGAGGGTGGTGGCGGGGCGGTTGTGGTGGGTGATGTCCACGCTGCCGTTCGCGTGGTCGGTGAAGGCGAAGCCGTGGGGTCGGGGCATGCCCGCAGGGTAGTGGGCCGGGACGGGGCGGCCCCAGCGGTTTTCGCCCCGCCGGACCGGCCCCGCCGCCGGCCCCCGTCCGCATGCGACTCCCGCCGTCGCCCGGTCCCGGCCCGGTCGCCCGCCCCCGGCCCGGTCGGCGGTGCCGGTCCGGTAGGCGGTGCCGGCCCGCTCGGCGGTCCGGCGCTCCCGGCCCAGACGGCGTTCCCGGTGCTCCGGCCCGGACGACGTACTCGCCCCGGCCGACGCCGGCACCTTCGCCCCAGCCGGCGCTGCCGGCAGTCCGCCCCGCCGCCCCGCCTCCGACCGGCGCTCCCGGCAGTCCGCCCCGCCGCCCTACGGAACGACGACGATCTTCCGGCCCACGCCCGACGCGAACTGCTCCAGGGCCTGCGGGTAGCGGTCCAGCGGGACCCGGTCGCTGATGAAGACGTCCGGGTCCAGCACCCCGTTGGCGAACAGCTCGGCCGCCCGCTCGTAGCTGTGCAGCACGGCCATCGAGCCGGTGATGGTGATCTCCTGGTTGTAGATCCGGTACGGGTCGATGGTCACGCGCGTCGCGTAGTCGGCGACACCGAACTGCAGGAACGTTCCGACCTTCGCCACCCGCTCCAGGCCGTCCTGGATCGCCTCGGCGTTGCCGGTCGCGTCGATGACCAGGTCCCACCCCTGCGGGCGGTCCAGCTCGTCGGGGTTCGCGGCGGAGGCGGACACGCCCAGCCGGACCGCCGTTTCCAGCCGGGCCGGGTTCACGTCCACCACGTCGACGCTCGCCGCGCCGGTGCGCTTGGCCAGCTCCAGCATCATCAGGCCCATGGTGCCCGACCCGTAGATCAGCACGTGGGCGCCGAGGCGGGACTGGAGGACGTCGTAGCCGCGCACCGCGCAGGACAGCGGTTCTATCAGGGCCGCGTCCGCGGTGCGCACGTGCTCGGGCAGTTTCACGCAGTTCGCCACCGGGGCCACCGCGTACTGGGCGGCGCCGCCGGCCGTGGTGACGCCGATCGCCCCCCAGCGTTCGCACATGTTGTTGTGGCCGACACGGCAGTAGCGGCACTCGTGGCAGTACAGGGACGGGTCGACGGCGACCCGGTCGCCGACCGCCACCTCGGTGACCGCCGAGCCGACGCCGACCACCTCGCCCGCGAACTCGTGCCCCGGCACGATCGGCAGCTCGGGCGCGAACTCGCCCTGGAGGATGTGCAGATCGGTGCCGCACAACCCGCAGGCCGCGACCTCCACGACGACGTCGCGCGGCCCGGGCGTCGGGTCCGGGACCTCGGCGACGACGGCCCGGCCCACGGACTCGATGACGGCGGCCTTCATTTCACGGCTCCCAACGACAGGCCCTGGACGAGTTTGTCCTGGGCGGCGAACCCCGCGGCGAGCACCGGCAGGGAGATGACGAGCGACGCGGCGCACACCTTGGCCAGGAACAGGCCCTGGCTGGTGATGAAGGTGGTGAGGAAGACGGGGGCGGTCTCGGCGACCACGCCCGTGAGCACCCGCGCGAACATCAGCTCGTTCCAGCTGAAGATGAAACAGATCAGGGCGGTCGCCGCGATGCCGGGCAGGGCGATCGGCGCGACCACGCGGCCCAGCACGGTCGGCAGTCTCGCGCCGTCGATCTGGGCGGCCTCGATGATCGCCACCGGGACCTCGGACAGGAACGACTGCATCATCCAGACCGCGATCGGCAGGTTCATCGCGGTGTAGAGGATGACCAGCGTCCAGATGTTGTCGAGCATGCCGGTGTTCTTGGCGAACAGGTAGATCGGCAGCAGCGCGGCCACCAGCGGCAGCATCTTGGTGGACAGGAAGAAGAACAGGACGTCGGTCCACTTCTTCACCGGCCGGATGGACAGCGCGTAGGCGGCGGGCAGGGCGAGCAGCAGCGTCAGCAGCGTGGAGACCAGCGAGGCGGTCATCGAGTTGATCAGCGACGGCCAGGGGCTGGCGCCGCCGGTGAGACCGAAGAACTCGCGGTAGCCGTCCAGGGTCAGGGACGCCGCCACGGACGGCGGGTTGGTCGCGGCGTCCGCCTCGGAGTGCAGGGACGTCAGGACCATCCACAGGACGGGCAGCACGAAGACGATGCCGGCCAGCCAGGCGGCGACGCCCGCGGCGGCCCCCCGGACCCTGCCCGGCGCCCGGCGCTGCCGCGGGGCGGTGGGGGCGACGGTGGCCATCAGCGGGACACCTCCTCACGGAACAGCGACGACACCACGCGCAGCGCGAAGGTCGCCAGGACGAGCGAGCCGAGGACGACGACGACGCCCGCCGCGGAGGCGAGACCGTTCTCGTGCGCCTGGTAGAAGGTCTGGTAGATCGTGTACGGCAGGTTTGCCGTGCCCAGGCCGCCGGAGGTGATGGTGAACACGGCGTCGAAGTTCTGCACGATGTAGATCGAGCCGAGCAGCACGCCGAGTTCGAGGTAGCGGCGCAGGTGGGGCAGCGTGATGTGGACGAACACCTGCCAGTCGCTCGCGCCGTCCATCCGGGCCGCCTCCACCAGCTGGGGGTCACGGCTCTGCAGCCCCGCGAGCAGGATCAGCATCATGAACGGGGTCCACTGCCAGATCAGCGCGGCCTCCACCGCCATCAGCGGCATCTCGGAGATCCAGTCCGGCTGCGGCGCCCCGTCGCCGCCGACGGCGTTCAGGATGCCGTTGAACAGCCCGTACTCCGGGTTGAACAGCAGGTGCTTCCACATCAGCGCGGCGGCGACCGGCACCAGCAGGAACGGGGCGATCAGCATCGTCCGCACGGCGCCCCGGCCCCGGAAGCGCCGGTTCAGCAGCAGCGCCAGGAGCAGGCCGAGCAGCAGGCTGACCAGCACCACGGTGACGGTGAGCAGGATCGTCGTCCACACCGACCCCCGCAGGTCCGGGTCGGTCAGCACCTCGCCGTAGTTGGCGAAGCCGGCGAAGCTGCGCTGGTCCGGGTAGAGCGCGTTCCAGTCGAAGAACGAGATCACCAGGGTGGCCACGAAGGGCAGTTGGGTGACGACGATCAGGAAGACGAGCGCCGGCATCAGGGGCGCCCGGGTGGCCCAGGCGCGCATCCGGTTCGGGCGGGGGGCCGCCGGCCGTCCGGGGACGGTCGCGGCGGCCCGCTTCGGGGACGTCACGGTCATGACGCCTCGTACTTCTCGGCGACGGCCTCGGCCAGCTTCTGCGACTTCTTCAGCGCGCTGTCCACGGACTGCCGTCCGGCGATGGCGGAGCTGATCTCCTGGGAGACCTTGGTGCCCAGGTCGGTGAACTCGGGGATGCCGACGAACTGGATGCCGGGCGCGGGACGGGGCTGCACGCCCGGGTCCTCGGGCTTGGCGCCCGCGATGGCGTCCCGGGTGACGTCCGCGAAGGCGGCGGCCTCCTCGCGGTACTCCGGTATGTCGTAGGTCGAGGCGCGCTTGCCGGCCGGCACGTTGGACCAGCCGACCTTCTCGCCGACCAGCTTCTCGTACTCCTTGCCGGAGGCCCAGGAGATGAACTTCCAGGCGTTGTCGGCGTTCTCGGACGCCTTCTGGATGCCCCAGGCCCAGGTGTAGAGCCAGCCCGAGCTGTCGGTCTTCTCCACCGGCGCCGGGACGTAGCCGATCTTGCCCTTGACCGGGGAACCGTCGGCCTCCAGGGAGCCGGCCCCGGCGGTGGCGTCGTACCACATCGCCGTCTTGCCCTGGGTCATGTTGTTGAGGCACTCCGCGTACCCGGACTGGGCCGCGCCGGCCTCACCGTGCTCGCGCACCAGGTCGACGTAGAACCGCGTGGCCTCCTTGAACTCCTTGGAGTCCAGGCGGGCCGTCCAGTCCTCGTCGAACCAGGTGCCGCCGAAGGTGTTGACGACCGTGGTCAGCGGGGCCATGACCTCGCCCCAGCCGGGCAGTCCGCGCAGGCAGATGCCCTTCATGCCGGCACCGGAGCCGTCCACCTTCGCGGCGATGTCGGCGACCTGCTTCCAGGTGGGCTTGTCCGGCATGGTCAGGCCCTCCTTCTCCAGGACGTCCTTGCGGTACATCAGGAAGGAGGACTCGCCGTAGAAGGGCTCGCCGTAGAGCTTGCCGTCCTCCGCGGTGAGGGCCTTGGTCATCGGGGGCAGGATGTCGTCCTGGTCGAAGCCGGTGTCCTTCTCGACGTGCTCGTCCAGGGGGTGCAGCCAGCCGTTCTTGGCGTAGATCGGGATCTCGTAGTTGCTGAGCGTGGCGACGTCGTACTGGCCCGCCTGGTTGGCGAAGTCCTGGCTGATCTTGTCGCGGACGTCGTTCTCCGGCAGCACGGTGAAGTTCACCTTGATCCCGGTGTCCTTGGTGAAGTTCGCGGCGGTCAGCTTCTGCAGCTCCACCATCTGCGGGTTGTTCACCATCAGGACGTTGAGGGAGTCGCCGCCGGACGACCCCTGGGAACCGCCGGCGCCCGAGCAGGCGGCGAGCGGAGCGATCAGCGTCACTGTCGCCACCGCGGCGAGGAGGTTCCGTGGCGAGCGTCGGCTCTGGGTGCGCATGGGTACTCCAGGAAATGTCGGTATGTGCGGAGGTCTGTGGGGGACAGGGGTGCCCGTGGGAGGTGGGGCGGGCGTACTGCGGGGACGGTGTGGGGAGTTGTGGTCGTGAGCGCGTGCGGTGGGTGCGTGCGGTGCGGCCGTCAGACGCGGACGACCTGCGGCCCGAGCAGCGCGTAACGGTGCGCCTCGGACGCCGGGAGCAGGGTGCTGGTGACGATCGCGTCCAGGTCGCCGATCCCGGCGAACCGGCAGAAACTGACCGCCCCGAACTTGGTGTGGACGCCCGCGAACACCACACGCCGTGCGGACCGGACGGCCTGTGCCTTGACGTCACCGACCGCCGGGTCGGGCGTGGTCAGGCCGTGTTCGCGGGAGATCCCGTTGGCGCCGATGAACGCCAGGTCGATGACGAAGCCGGAGAGCATCTTCGTCGTCCAGTGGTCCACGGTGGCGAGGGTGCCCGAGCGCACCCGGCCGCCGAGCAGCAGGACGGTCGCTCCGGTCTCGGCGAGCGCGCCCGCGACCGGCAGGGAGGCGGTGACCACGGTGAGCGGCCGGTCGGTGGGCAGGGCCTCGGCGATGAGCTGCGGGGTGAAGCCCTCGTCGACGAAGACCGTCTCGGCGTCCCCGAGGAGTTCGGCGGCGGCGGCCGCCACCCTGCGCTTCTCGGGGACGTGGCTGGTGGCGCGGAAGGCGAGGGTCGTCTCGAAGCCGGCGCTCTCCACGGGGTAGGCGCCCCCGTGGGTGCGGCGCACCAGCCCGTGGTCCTCCAGGGCCCGCAGGTCCCGCCGCACCGTCTCCTTGGCCACGCCCAGGTCGGCGGCGAGCACGGTCACGTCGACCGAGCCGGTGGCGCGCGCCAGCCGCACGATCTCGCGCTGGCGCTCCTCGGCCGTCCACTGCCCCATGGACCGACCACCTGCTTCCTGATCTCGCTGCCCGTTCGGGCCCGGTTCGGCCCTTGCAGGATGTTGTACAGCGGGCCCATGGTTCTGACCAGGCTTGTTATCGCTTCGTTCCTGCCCGCTTGTGCCCGTTCCGCTCGGCCTGTGCCCGCCTCGGACCTGCAGGGGGGCGGCGCGGAACGTGAGAACGGGCGTCGTGCGTGCCCGAACGGGGTGGCGGGCGAGCCCGTTCGGTGCCCGCGCCCCTCCGCCGGCGTCCCTTTTTCGCCTCCGGGCGGGCCGGGTGGCCCGATCCCGACGGTCCCGGGCCGACGGTGCGGCCGGGCCGGCGGACCGCTGCCGAAGGCGGGGACGCGCCGGGCCGCACGGCCCCGGGCGTCACCCCTGCCGCTCCGTCCCCCGCGCCTGCGGTGACGGCCCCGGGTCGGCCGGCCCGGCTCCCGCCCGGCTCCGGGACAGCGCCACCGCCACCCCCACCAGGGCGAGCCCCGAGACCACCAGCGGCACCCGGTGTCCGGCCGGTCCGACCAGCGCCGCCCCGCCCGCCAGCCCGAGCACGTTCGGGGTGAACACCAGCGTCTGGGCGGTGGCGGTGACCCGGCCCAGCAGCGGGCCGGGCGTCTCGCGCTGCACGGCGGTCAGCGCGGCCACCAGCACGGCGGGCAGACCCGCCCCGATCGCCAGGCTGCACACCAGCGCCGACGCGTCGTCCGGCACGGCCCGCAGCGACACCGCCGCGCCCAGCAGTGCGATCCCGCAGGCCGCGAACCGCCGTTCGCCGACCCGGCGCAGGAGGGGGCCCGCCGACAGGCCGAGCACCACCGACCCCGCGCCCTGCACGGCGTACAGGACACCGGCGTACGCGGGGGAGCGGCCCAGATCCTCGACCACCGCGTACACCAGCGCCCCGCTGAGGCCCGCGCACAGCATGGTGGCGCCGCCCGCCGTCACCAGCGGGCGCAGTCCGGGGTGCGACCACAGGTGACGGGCGCCGTCCACGGTCTGCCGCCAGGTACCCGCCGACGGCCGTACGGGCCGCTCCTCCCGCACCCGCAGCAGTGCGTACAGGACCACGGCGAGCAGGAAGGTGGCGGCGTCCAGCAGGGCGACGCCCGGCCCGCCGTACGCGGTGTACAGGCCCGCGCCCGCGAGGGGCGCCAGGAGCTTCATGCCCTCGCCGGCGGTGGTGCGCAGGCCGTTGAAGTCACCGAGCAGGGACCCGTCGACGGCCGTGGCGACCAGCGCCGACTCGGCCGCGTCGTGGACGACGCCCGCCGCGCCGTACACGAACAGCACCGCGTACAGCAGCCACAGGCCGTGCGGTGAGTCCACGCGGAGGAGGGTCGTCAGCAGTCCCGCCATCAGCAGGCTCGCCGCGATCAGCAGCGGCTTGCGGCGGAACCGGTCCGCGAGCGTGCCCAGCAGGGGGCCCACCAGGACGGGGGCCCACAGGGCGAGCATGCACAGCGCGGCCAGCCCGTCCGATCCGGTGAGGTCCTTGACCCACACCCCGGAGGCGAGCCACAGCGCCGACGTGCCGAAGCCCGACACCACCACCCCGGCGAGGCAGAGCCCCGCGTTCCTGTCCCGCAGCAGGCGTGCCGCGGCCCCGCCCCGGCCGTCCACCGCCGGGTCCGTTCTTCCGGTCGTCATGACCGGTCATCCTGGGACCCGGGGGACCGGGCGCACATCGGGCAGATGCCGGGTCTCCGGGGGCGGCGAGCGATGAGTCCGGACGGCGGGACCGGTCTTCCTCCTCAGAGGCGGCGGCATCCGCCGCTGCCCGGACGGTCAGGACCTGAGGAGCACCCGATGACCGACACCCCACTCGACCTCGGACCGCAGGCGCGGATCGTGGCCTGCCTGGCCGAGGACGTCACCGAGGACCAGCTGACGGACCGCACCCCGTGCCCCGACTACCGGGTGAGCCATCTGCTCGGCCATCTGACCGGGCTGGCCGTCGCCTTCCGTGACGCGGCCCGCAAGGACCTGGGCGGGACCACCGACACCGACCCGGGGAGCACCCTGCCCGGCATCGGGCCGGACTGGCGCCGGGACCTGACCGAGGCGCTGCACGACCTCGCCGAGGCGTGGCGGGACCCGGGGGCGTGGACCGGCACCACCCGGGCCGGCGGGGTGGACCTGCCGGGCGAGGTCGCCGGTGCGGTCGCCGTGGACGAACTGCTCCTCCACGGCTGGGACCTGGCCCGCGCCACCGGCCGCGACTACGCACCCGACCCGGCCGCCCTGGCGGCGTCGCACGCCTTCCTACGGGCCGCCGCGGAGGAGTCGGGCGGCGCGGGCAACGGCATCTTCGGCCCGGTCGTGTCCGTACCGGCCGATGCCCCGCTGCTGGACCGGACGGTGGCCCTGAGCGGCCGCGACCCGGGCTGGACACGGCCCGGAGGCACTCCGCAGGCGCGTCCGTAGGGTCTCTCGTCGTCGGCGTGAGCGGGGAGGCCGGGCTGCTCCCGGCGTGCCTCACCGTCGCCGGCGTGCCGTTCACGTACTCGATCACCAACGGCATCGCCGCAGGCGTCTTCGCCTGTGTGGCCGTCAGGACCGTGCTCGGCCGGGCCCGGGAGGTGCACCGGCTGCTGTGGGGGACCTCGGCGCTGTTGCCGGTGTACTTCGCGATCGACCCGACCGAGCAACTGCTGGGCGTGAAGCAGCCGCGGGGCGTGTGTTGAGGGCAGGGAGCGGGCCGCCCCCCGGGGGGAGGGGGGCGGCCCGTCCGTCCCTACAGACGGCGGCGGGGCCGCGAAGGTTCATCCGCGCGCCCAACTGCCCGGCCGAACGGCAACGGTCGCGTCACCGGCCGAGCGTGAGGACCAGTTCCTCGATCTCCGCTCCGCGCGCCGGCGCGTAGCCGGTGGCCCGGGCGGACACCTCGAAGCCGCACTTGCGCAGCACCCGCAGCGAGGCCGCGTTGTCCGCGGCCACGCGCGCGAACAGCGGGCGTTCGTCCACCTCGGCGAGCAGGGCGCGCAACGCGGCGGTGGCGATGCCCCGTCCCCAGTACGCGCGGTCGATCCAGTACGTCACCTCGCGCTCGCCGGGCTCGCCGTACACCGCGGCGCTGCCCAGCACGTCACCGTCGCCCAGCACGGTGCGCACGTCGACCTGGTCGGACGCGCGGATGCGTGCCCAGTGCGCCTCGAACGCGTCCCGGTCGGCCGGGTTCTCGGGGGTGAAGGCCGCCATGTGCAGCGCCTCCGGGTCGTTCGACTGCCGGAAGAAGACCGGCAGGTCGCTGTCGTGGACCGGGCGCAGGGACACGTCCATGGTGTACGGAACCTCCGGGTGGCCAGGGTCGCGGGTGTGCGGGTGTGCGGTGCGGGACGGCCACCGGGTGGCGGGGCAGCCCGACGGCGGCCATGGCTTCGACCCCTTCGCCGCCGGGAGGCTGAAGTTATAGTCTCCGACAACAGTTCATCATTCTGGACGACGTTCAGTATATCGAACAGAGCCGGCCCGAAGGCGTCGTCCCTACTGCGGCAGTGAGAGCGGCAGTCGAGTGGAGGGATCCGCGGTGGCAGCAGCACCAGTGTGGAGTGTCGACCCCCGAACCGGTAAGCAGCGGGAACAGGTTGCGGTGGAGGCGACGCCCCAGGAGGTGGACTCCGTCGTCCGCGCCGCGCACGCGGTGCGCGGCGCGCTGACCGACCGCACCGTCCGCGCGGCCTTCCTGCGCGCCGCCGCCGAGGAACTGGAGGCGGCCCGGGACGCGCTCGTGGAGACCGCGGACGCCGAGACGGCACTCGGCCCCGTCCGTCTCACCGGTGAACTCGCCCGCACCTGCTACCAGTTGCGGGCCTTCGCCGACATCGTCGACGAGGGCGCCTTCCTCGACGTGGTCGTCGACCACCCCGACGACACCGCCACGCCCCCTGTTCCCGACCTGCGCCGCTACAAGGTGCCGCTGGGCGTCGTCGCCGTCTACTCCGCCTCCAACTTCCCCTTCGCCTTCTCCGTCCCCGGCGGCGACACGGCGAGCGCCCTCGCGGCCGGCTGCCCCGTCGTCGTCAAGGCCCACCCCGACCATCCCGCCCTGTCCGAACTGGTCGCCGCGGTCCTGCGCCGCGCCGCCGCCCGGCACGGCCTCCCCGGGGACGTCGTCGGACTGGTGCACGGCTTCGACGCCGGCGTCGAGCTGGTCCGGCACCCGCTGGTCACCGCGGCCGGCTTCACCGGCTCGGTCCGCGGTGGACGCGCCCTCTTCGACGCGGCGGCGGCCCGCCCCGTGCCGATCCCCTTCCACGGCGAACTCGGCTCGCTGAACCCGGTCGTCGTCACCGAGGCCGCCGCCGCCGAGCGGGCCGAGGCGATCGGCGCGGGCCTCGCCGGATCCATGACCCTGGGCGTCGGCCAGTTCTGCGTGAAGCCCGGCCTCGTGCTGGTCCCGGCGGGCGGGGCGGGCGACCGTCTCGTGAAGTCCCTGACCGACGCCGTCAGCGCCACCGAGGCCGGCGTCCTGCTCGACCACCGCATGCGGGACGCCTTCCTCGCCGGCGTCACCGAGCGGGCCCAACTGCCCGACGTGCAGACCCCGGTGACCCCGGGCGCGGGCGGCGAGCACACCGTCGTCGCGGGCTTCCTCACCGTCCCGGCGGGCCGGCTCGCCGCGGACGGCCCGCACGACCTGCTCCTGGAGGAGTGCTTCGGCCCGGTCACCGTGGTCGTCCGGTACGAGGACGAGACCGAGGTGCGGTCCGTGCTCGGCCGGCTGCCCGGCAACCTCACCGCGACCGTCCAGCTGTCGGAGGGGGAGGCCCGCGGCGAGGGCCGCGGCGCCGAGCTGCTGGCGGAACTGACCCCGCTCGCCGGACGCGTCCTGGTCGACGGCTGGCCCACGGGAGTCGCCGTCGCCCCCGCCCAGCACCACGGCGGCCCCTACCCGGCGACCACCTCCACCTCCACCTCCGTCGGCGGCACCGCCATCGAGCGCTGGCTCAGGCCGGTGGTGTACCAGAACACCCCCGAGGCCCTGCTGCCGCCGGAATTGCGCGACGACAACCCGCTCGGGCTGCCCCGCCGCTTCAACGGGACGCTGGAGCGCTGACCTCCCGCGCGGCGGGCGGGCAGGAGACCTGGCAGACTCCGGCGATGGACCTGACTCTGCCCGAACTCCCCTTCCCGCTGCGCGCCTACGGCCCCGACGGCGCCTGGGCCCACGCGGACGGCGTCCTCACCGGACGGGCCGGTCCGCGCCAGGACCGGTTCGTCCCGCCCACCGGCGAGGCCCTGGACCCGGCCGCCGACGCACCGCGCCTGCTCGGCGCGCCCGAGGGGGACTTCCAGCTCATCGCCCGCGTCACGGTGGGCTTCGCCGCCGCCTTCGACGCGGGCGTGCTCTACGTCCACGTGGGGCAGCGGGCCTGGGCCAAACTGTGCCTGGAGTACTCCCCGGACGTCCCGACCGTCTGCACGGTGGTCACCCGGGGCCACTCGGACGACGCCAACTCCTTCACCGTGGAGGGCAGTTCGGTGTGGCTGCGGGTGAGCCGCACCGGCCGTGCCTTCGCCTTCCACGCCTCCCGGGACGGGGAGCGGTGGACCTTCGTCCGGCTGTTCACCCTCGGTGACGCGGACCGGTCGGGGGCGGCGCTGGTCGGCTTCCTGGCCCAGTCCCCGACGGGCGAGGGCTGCGCGGTGACCTTCGACCACCTCGCCTTCCGCCCGCACTGGCCCGAGGACCTGCGCGACGGCAGTTGAGCCCGGCGGCCCCGCTCCCGCACCCGCTCCCGCCTCGGGGCAACCACCCCGGGGCCCGGAGCGTCCTCCCTCTCATGATCGAACCGCACCGGACCGCCGCACTCCCGCTGCTCGTCAGAACGGTCCTGCCCGACGAGGCCGACCACGTGGCCGCA
Organism: Streptomyces sp. NPDC029526; assembly: GCF_040637405.1. Classification (NCBI taxonomy): domain Bacteria; kingdom Bacillati; phylum Actinomycetota; class Actinomycetes; order Kitasatosporales; family Streptomycetaceae; genus Streptomyces; species Streptomyces sp. NPDC029526. The sequence continues at coordinate 83,165 of NZ_JBEZWE010000001.1, read as the reverse complement.
CTGCACCACCGGGCCCGGTCGACGTACTACCCCGACGGTCTCCCGCAGGACGGCACCGACTGGCCGGCCCGCTGGCGGGAGGCGATCGGCCGGCCCGACGGCACCGTGCTGTGCGCGGTGCGGGACGGGTGCCTGGTGGGGATCGCCTCCTTCCGCGTCCCGGAGGGCGGCCCCGCGGACACGGTGAAGCTGTTCCAGTTCCACGTCGAGCCGGACCGCTGGGGCAGCGGCGTCGGCACCGCCCTGCACCGTGCCTGCGCGGAGCAGTGGTACGCCGACGGCCGCCGGACCGCCGTGCTGGACGTGCACGCCGACAACCACCGCGCCCGCCGCTTCTACGCCCGCCACGGCTGGACCCCCGACCCCCGGCAGCCGAGCGCCGCGGACGACCACCACCTCCACCTGTGCCTCCTCGTGCCCGCACCGGCCCGGGGAGGCGGCGCGGGCGGGTCCGGTCCGGGAATGAACCCCACTGGTTGAATGTTCACGCGGTCGACGGAGGGAGTCTCCGTCCCCCGTACGACGTGGAGAGTGTCTGCCCGATGCGTGTCGAGATCTGGTCCGATATCGCCTGCCCCTGGTGCTATGTCGGCAAGGCCCGCTTCGAGAAGGCGCTGGCCGCCTTCCCGCACCGTGACCATGTCGAGGTCGTGCACCGTTCCTTCGAACTGGACCCGGGCCGCGCCAAGGACGACATCGAGCCGGTGCTGACCCTGCTCACCCGCAAGTACGGCATGAGTGAGGCACAGGCGCAGGCCGGCGAGGAGAACCTGGCCACCCAGGCCGCCGCCGAGGGCCTGCCCTACCGCACCCGCGACCGCGACCACGGCGGCACCTTCGACATGCACCGCCTGCTGCACCACGCCCGCGCCGAGGGCCGCCAGTCCGAACTGCTCGACGCGCTGTACCGGGCCAACTTCGCCGAGGAGCGGTCCGTCTTCGACGACGACGAGCGCCTCGTCGAACTCGCCGTCGCCGCCGGGCTCGACGCGGACGGCGCCCGCCAGGTCCTCGCCGACCCGCAGGCGTACGCCGACGAGGTCCGCGAGGACGAGCGGGAGGCCGCGCGGCTCGGCGCCCGCGGGGTGCCGTTCTTCGTCCTGGACCGCGCCGTCGGCGTCTCCGGGGCCCAGCCCGTCGAGGTCTTCACCCGCGCGCTGACCCAGGCCTGGGGCGACCGCAGCCCCCTGCGGAGCGTCGCCGGCCAGGACGACGCGGACGGCGCCGTCTGCGGCCCGGACGGGTGCGAGGTCCCGCAGCGCTGAACCGGGCCCCCGGCGGCACCCCTCACCGTCGGGGACGCACGGACCGTACGGCACCCCTCACGGGCCGGGGACGCAGGAACCGCCCGGCACCCACCCACCGCCCGGCCGGGCACGGACCGTCCGGCACCCTCCCCGCCGACCGACCGACCGACCGGCCGACCGGCCGGCCGGGCACACCCGGACCGTCCCCACCCGCGCCCGCCGCGGGTGGGGACCCCGCAGGTCAGGACGCACGTATAAGCGGTCCTTGGCAGTACCGTGCAGAAACCGGCGATGGACGGGGAGATCCGGACGCCGCACAGTGGACGGATGGAGACCTTCGAGAGCCTCGTCCGCGCCGAGTTCGCCCCGGAGCACACCTACCTCAACACCGCGAGCAACGCCCTCCTGCCGGCCCGCACCGTGGCCGCGCTCGCCGAAGCCGCCCGGATGCGGGCGGGGGGCCGGTCCCTCGGCCCGCTGTACGAGGACGTCGAGGCGTCCCGCTCGGCCTACGCCCTGCTGGCCGGTGTCCCCGTCGAGCGGGTCGCCACGGGCTGCACGGCCGCCCTGTACACCGCGCTGGTCGCGGCCTCGCTGCCGCCGGGCGCCGACGTGCTGACCGCCGAGGACGACTTCGCGTCCGTCGTCAACGCCTTCCACGTCCGCGGCGACCTCAAGGTGCGCGCCGTGCCCCTGGAACGGCTCGCCGACTCGGTGCGGCCGGACACCGCGCTGGTCGCGGTCAGCGCCGTGCAGTCCGCCGACGGCCGGATCGCGGACCTGCCCGCGCTGCGCGAGGCGGCCCGCGCCCACGGGGCGCGCACCTACGTCGACTTCTCCCAGGGCGCCGGCTGGCTCGACATGGACGCCGGTGCCTACGACTACAGCGTCTCGATCACCTACAAGTGGCTGCTCGGCCCGCACGGCGCGGCGTTCCTGGTGGTGCCGGAGGACTTCGGCGACCTGCGCCCGGTGCAGACGAGCTGGGTGGGGGCGGAAGTGCCGTGGGAGAGCTGCTACGGGCCGGTCACCCGACCGGCCCGCTCCGCCCGCCGGTTCGACACCAGTCCTGCCCTGTTCACGTTCGCCGGACTGCGCCCCTCCCTCGAACTCGTCGCGGAGGCGGGCGTGGACGCCGTGCGCGCCCACGACCTGGCCCTGGCCGACCGGTTCCGCGCGGGACTCGCCGAGGCCGGGCACACGCCGGTGCCCGCGCCCGGCTCACCGATCGTGTCGGTGCCCGGACTCGGCCACCGGCAGGCGGAGCTGGCGGAGTCGGGCTTCCAGGTGTCGGACCGCGCCGGTCACCTGCGGGCGTCCTTCCACCTCTACAACACGGCCGCCGACGTGGACCGGCTGCTGGACGCGCTGACCGGCTGACCGCACGGCAGCGGGCCGGTGCCTCCCAGTCCCACACCAGGAGGCCCGGCCCGCAGTCCCGGGTGCCGGCCGCGTCGGCGGACCGGCGTACCGCCTACTTCACCGGGGTGAAGTCACGCGCCCCGATGAACTCGGGACGCCGCACGGGAGCCGCGAAGGGCTCCACCGCCGTGTTCTCGACGCTGTTGAACACGATGAACACGTTGCTGCGCGGGAACGGCGTGATGTTGTCCCCGGAGCCGTGCATGGCGTTGCAGTCGAACCAGGTCGCCGAGCCGGCCTTGCCGGTGAACAGCTTGATGCCGTGCTCCGACGCCATCGACGTGAGCGCCTCGTCCGACGGGGTGCCCGCGTCCTGCATCTGCAGCGACTTCTTGTAGTTGTCCTTCGGGGTCTCCCCGGCGCAGCCGAGGAACGTCTTGTGCGACCCCGGCATGATCATCAGGCCGCCGTTGGTGTCGAAGTTCTCGGTCAGCGCGATGGACACGGACACCGTCCGCATCCGGGGCAGACCGTCCTCGGCGTGCCAGGTCTCGAAGTCCGAGTGCCAGTAGAAGCCACTGGCCCCGAAGCCCGGCTTGACGTTGATCCGCGACTGGTGGACGTAGACGTCCGAGCCGAGGATCTGGCGGGCCCGGCCGACGACGCGCTCGTCGCGCACCAGGCGCGCGAACACCTCGCTGATCTTGTGGACCTCGAAGACCGAGCGGATCTCCTTGGACTTCGGCTCCACGATCGACCGCTCGTCGGCCCGGATGTCCGGGTCGGTCACCAGCCGGTTGAGCTCGTTCTGGTAGACGGCCACCTCGTCCGCACCGATCAGTTCGTCGATGGCGAGGAAACCGTCCCGCTCGAACGACCCCAGCTCGGCCGGGGCGAGCGGCCCGGGCGCGTCGGGGGCGCCCCAGACGACCGGGTCCTGGCGCGGGGTGAGCACCTCGGTGGTGCCGCGCGTCGGATAGAGGTCGGGGACCTGGGTGGGGCTGGGAGTGGTCGCGGTGGTCATGTGAACCTCACACCTCCTCGGTGAGCAGCGGATAGACGCCGTTCTCGTCGTGGTCCTCCCGTCCGGTGACGGGCGGGTTGAAGACACAGATGCAGTGGAAGTCCTCCTTGACCTTGAGCGTGTGCCGCTCGTGGCCGTCCAGGAGGTACATGGTGCCGGGCGTGATGGTGTACGTCTTCCCGGTCTCCCGGTCGGTCAGCTCGGCTTCGCCCTGGGTGCAGACGACGGCCTCGATGTGGTTCGCGTACCACATGTCGGTCTCCGTACCCGCGTACAGGATCGTCTCGTGCAGGGAGAAGCCGACCTTCTCCTTGGCGAGGACGATGCGCTTGCTCTCCCACGTGCCCGACGCCGATTTCACGTGCCGGTCGGTGCCTTCGATCTCCTTGAACGAACGGACGATCACGGTTCTGCGATGCCTCCTAGGCTGTGGTGTGTGTGGGTCAGGCGGTTTCGCGGACGGCACGGGCGAGCGTCGTCAGACCCTCGTCCAGCTCGTCCGGGGTGATGGTCAGGGCCGGCAGCAGCTTCGCCACCTCGCTCTCGGGGCCGGACGTCTCGACCAGCAGCCCGAGCTCGAACGCCCGCTGGGCGACCTTCCCGGCGCGGTCCTTGTCGTGGAACTCCAGGCCCCAGACCAGTCCGCGGCCGCGGTACTCCTTGACGTCGGCGAGGTTCTCCTCGGTGATGGAGATCAGCGCCTGCTCGACCTGCTCGCCGCGCGAACGGGTCTGCTTCTCCATCGCGGACCCGTCGGCCCAGTACGCCTCCAGGGCCGCGGTGGCCGTGACGAAGGCGGGGTTGTTGCCGCGGAAGGTGCCGTTGTGCTCGCCCGGCTCCCAGACGTCCAGCTCGGGCTTGAACAGGGTCAGCGCCATGGGCAGGCCGTAGCCGCTGATCGACTTGGACACGGTGACGATGTCCGGCGTGATGCCCGCCTCCTCGAAGGAGAAGAAGGCACCGGTGCGGCCGCAGCCCATCTGGATGTCGTCGACGATCAGCAGCATGTCCTGGCGCTCGCACAGCTCGGCCAGGGCGCGCAGCCACTCGGGCCGGGCGACGTTGATGCCGCCCTCGCCCTGCACGGTCTCGACGATCACCGCGGCGGGCTTGTTGAGGCCGGAGCCCTGGTCCTCCAGGAGACGCTCGAACCACAGGAAGTCCGGGACCCGGCCGTCGAAGTAGTTGTCGAACGGCATGGGGGTGCCGTGGACCAGCGGGATGCCCGCGCCGGCCCGCTTGAAGGCGTTGCCGGTCACGGCGAGCGAGCCCAGCGACATGCCGTGGAAGGCGTTGGTGAAGGACACGATCGCCTCGCGGCCCTTGACCTTGCGGGCCAGCTTCAGCGCGGACTCCACGGCGTTGGTGCCCGTGGGGCCCGGGAACATGACCTTGTAGGGCAGGTCGCGGGGGCGCAGGATCCAGTTCTGGAAGGACTCCAGGAAGGCCCGCTTGGCCGTGGTCGACATGTCCAGGCCGTGCGTGACGCCGTCCCGCTCCAGGTAGTCGATCAGGGCGCGTTTCAGGACGGCGTTGTTGTGGCCGTAGTTGAGTGAGCCGGCTCCGGCGAAGAAGTCGAGGTACTCGTGGCCGTCCTCGTCGTACATGCGGCTGCCGTGCGCACGGTCGAAGACGGTGGGCCAGCCGCGGCAGTAGCTGCGCACCTCGGACTCAAGGGTCTCGAAGACGCTCAGGTCGGGCTGGGTGATGGTCACGACGAATCGCTCCTCGGTGGCGTGGGAGGTCAGAGGGAGTCGGGCGGTCGGCCGGCCGCTCGGCCCGTGGGGCCGGGGCGGCCCGCCGCATCGATCGGGCCGGCTGGGCGGCGCGTGATCGACAGGTCGGAGGTGACCTTTTCGGTGGGTTTCGGTCGGTTCGGATCGTGTGCGGCCGGACCGGCCGGCGCGGCGGTGGGCCGGCCGGACCGGTCGGCCGGTCAGTCCGCGAGAGGTCCGATGCGGTACAGCACCTCGGGGTCGTGCGGTCCGTCGGGGAACTGTCCGGCCTCGAACAGCACCTCGCGCTCCAGCGGAGCGCCGTGACGCTCGGCGAACGCGGTGAACAGGCGCTCGGAGGCGGTGTTGCCCGGCGTGATGGTGGTCTCCACGGTCGTCACCCCGCGCTCGGCCGCGGTCCTGGCGGCCAGGCTGTCGAGCATCGCCGCGGCCAGGCCCCGGCCGCGGTGCGTGCCGTCGACCGCGACCTGCCAGACGAGCAGGGTGTGCGGGCTGTCGGGGCGTACGTATCCGGTGATGAAGCCGATCGGCTCGCCGTCGTCGTCGCGGGCCACGGCCGAGGTGGCGGCGAAGTCCCGGCACCACAGCAGATAGCTGTACGACGAGTTCAGGTCGAGGACCTTCGAGTCCCTGGCTATCCGCCACAGCACGGCTCCGTCCGCCACGGTCGGGCGGTCGATTTGCAGGTCTGCTTGTGCGGCAGTCATGCGAATTGAATTTACCGAGGGAAATTCAAAATTGCATCGCCCGATGGGGTTACGTACGGGCTTGATCTGTGTTATCACGCGGGCACGTGGGGACGCGCGAGCTGTGCCCGACCTGTCCCGGTTTCGACCGGAAATAAGCCGCATACCGGGCGACCTGTGAAGCCGGTCACAAGTATGTAACTCCCGTGACCGGTGTCCGGATTACGTCGTTTTCCGTTCTCGGAATCGTTGCGTTTAGGCCCGGGAAAAGCGGGCAGAAGAAGATGGGAAGCTGCTCTGGAATGTAATCGCGGTATAAGCAGGAGAATGTGCTGGAGATTGCGTGTTCAGCATTTCCTATTATCCCTCCGATTCGCGTTCCGGTCACCGCGCGGACACGCTCCGGAAGGGTGGCGGACGGCGGAACCGGCCCGCCACCCGCCCTTGCTCACCCCTCCGCCGGCCCGGACCGGCCCGCCTCCTCGGCCGCGCGCAGCGCCTCGCCCAGGCGCACCGGGACGCCCCGCTCCGTGAGCGCGGTGGCCAGCGCCGTCAGCGCGGCACGGACCACGCCCGGCGTCGCGTCGGGGCCGTAGTGGTTGACCCGGATCATCTCCCCGGCCAGCGCCCCGCCGCCCGCGCTCAGCGGCACCCCGGGATCGGCCGCCAGCGCACGGGCCACCAGTTCCGAGGCCACCGTGCCGGACGGCGCCCGCAGGGTCGTCGCCACGGGAGCCGCCTCCGCCGCGTCGTGCACGTACGGCTCCAGACCGCCGCCCAGCGCGAGCGCCCCCGCACGGGTGGCCGCGGCCACCGCCGCGTGCCGCGCCGTCACCGCGTCGAGCCCGGCCGCCTCGATGCTCTCCAGACACGCCTCCAGCGCCAGCATCTCCAGCTGCGCGGGGGCGTGCGGCAGCGCCCTGCGCCCGGCGTCGACCCAGCGCTCCTTCCAGTCCAGCAGGGACAGGTACGAGTGGCGCGGCGCCCCCGGGTTGGCCGCCATCCGCGCCCACGCCCGCTCGCTCACCGACACCGCCGACACCCCGGCCGGACCGCCCATCGCCTTCTGCGCGCCGATCACGCACAGGTCCACGCCCCAGGCGTCCACCAGCACCGGCTCCGCGCCGACCGAGGCCACCGCGTCCAGGTAGAACAGGGCGCCGTGCTCCCGCACCACCGGACCGATCTCCGCGACCGGGTTGGTGTTCCCGGTCGCCGCCTCGGCGTGCACCAGGGACACGAAGTCGATCTCCGGGTTCCGCGCCAGGGCCTCCCGGATCTGCCCGGCCGTCACCGCCGTGTGGAACGGCACGGCCAGGTCGATCACCGTGGCACCGCAGTCCCGCAGCCAGTCGCCGAAGGTCTGCCCGTAGGGGCCGGTGACGACGTTCAGGGCGGTCGTCGAGGGCCCCGCGGTCCCGCGGATCGCGGCCTCCAGCGGCAGCAGCGCCTCGCCCTGCATGATCACGACGTCCTGCCGGGTGCCCAGCAGCCGCGCCACCCGCTCCTCGATCGAGGCGAAACGCGCGGCGCTCAGCGGGGCCAGGCCGAGGAGGGGATGGGTCACTTCGGTGCTCTCTTCACTTCGCGGACGGCACGCCTGCGGCACGGGGACGCGGTACGGCGCACGACGGGTGCCATCGACTGTAACCGCACTCCACAGCCCGCCCGGCCGGGGGTTTCTCGCCCCCGGCGGCCCTGATTAGGGTGCGGGGCATGAGCGAACGCGCGGTGCTGCACGTGAAGGGGCGGATCCTCGCCGGGCCGGACGAGGACCGGGTCCACGACGAGCTGTGGGTGGTCGACGGGCGCATCACCTACGACCGCCCCGCCGGCGCCCACGACGTCCGCACCGTCGAGGGGTGGGCGCTGCCCGGACTCGTCGACGCGCACTGCCACGTCGGCCTCGACCGGCACGGCGCCGTCCCCGACGAGGTCGCCGAGAAGCAGGCGCTCACCGACCGCGACGCCGGCGCCCTGCTGCTGCGCGACGCCGGTTCGCCCTCCGACACCCGCTGGGTCGACGACCGCGACGACCTTCCGAAGATCATCCGCGCCGGCCGGCACATCGCCCGCACCCGCCGCTACATCCGCGGCTACGCCTGGGAGGTCGAGCCCGAGGACCTGGTGGCGTACGTCGCCCAGGAGGCCCGGCGCGGGGACGGCTGGGTGAAACTGGTCGGCGACTGGATCGACCGCGACCTGGGCGACCTGTCGGCCTGCTGGCCGCGCGGCGCGGTCGAGGCCGCCATCTCCGAGGCGCACCGGCTAGGCGCCCGGGTCACCGCGCACTGCTTCGCGGAGGACTCCCTGCGGGACCTCGTCGAGGCGGGCATCGACTGCGTCGAGCACGCCACGGGCCTGACCGACGAGACCATCCCGCTGTTCGCCGAGCGGGGCGTCGCGATCGTGCCGACGCTGGTCAACATCGCCACCTTCCCGGACCTCGCCGACGGCGGGGAGAGCAAGTTCCCCCGCTGGTCGGCCCACATGCGCCGGCTCCACGAGCGACGCTACGAGACCGTGCGTGCGGCCTACGACGCAGGCATCCCGGTCTTCGTCGGCACGGACGCGGGCGGCACCCTCCCGCACGGCCTGGTCGCGGAGGAGGTCGGCGAGCTGGTCCGCGCGGGCATCCCGCCCGCCGACGCCGTCGCGGCCGGCACCTGGGCCGCCCGGGACTGGCTCGGACGCCCCGGCCTCGACGAGGGCGCCCCGGCGGACCTGGTCGTCTACGCCTCCGACCCGCGCCAGGACGTCCGCACCCTCACGGACCCGCTCCGGGTGGTGCTCAACGGGAACGTGGTCGCCTAGGAGGTGTCGTCGAAGTGCCACGCTCACGTCAGGAGCGAGGCGCACGGCTGCTGGTAGAACTGGGGCGTGCCCGCTCCGGAGCCGGCACGGACGACTCTCTTGCCGGCGACCCCCCCCGGCCCCGGCCTTCACCATGGAGCCCGCTGTGCGCCTGCGGACAGGTACCACCCGCCCGATATCCGTGCTCCTGGCGACCGCGCTCGCAGCCGCGACGCTCACCGGCTGCACGTTGCTGGAACTCGCCGGCGGTTGCGAGGGGACCGACGACCGGGTGAAGGAGATGGCGACGCTCGACATCCTCGACTCCCGGCCCGACGGGGCCGCCGTCGCCCGGGGCTTCGAGCAGGTGGACGCCGGCTGCTGGGCGGACAGCGGCGATGTCGTGGTGTACGCCGGCCGGACGTACACCTTCCCCGGCACACGGGACGAAGTGACCGCGCACTACCGGACAGAGGCGGTACGGGACGGATGGAATCCGGACCCCGAAGCCTCGCCCGGCGACCTGTGCTTCACCAGACAGGGCATGGCCCTGTCGATCGTCTTCCTCACCGCCGAGCGCCTCGCGGAGGACGGTCACGGAAGCCGCCCCGACCTCACCACCGGGGCCGGTTACTCGGTCAACGCCGACTCGTACGTGAACAGCGGCACCGAGGCCGGTTGCTAGGTTCCGTCGTCCATGCGATCTCGATCGGACGCGGCCGGGGACGTCGACTGGCTGGTGTCGGTCGACTCCGGCATCGTCCGGGCGCATCAGCACGCAGCCGGTGCGCCAAAAAGGCGGCACCGCAGCCCGGTGCCCGGATGCTCCAGAGGCGCTCTGACCAGCAAGACTCATCTGGCTTGCGACGGTCTGGGCCGCCCGCGCGCTCCGGTGGTCATGGGTGGCAACACCAACGACTGCCCGAGCAGCCGGCACCCTCGCCCCACTCCTGATGTGGGCGTGCCCCTGTGACGACAACTCCTGGCGCGGGACGGGCACGGCCACCCGCCCGGCGGCCTCCGTCCCCGAGGCCGCCGGGCCTCCGTCCTGCTGCTCCGCCCTGCTCCCTCCCGCACCGAGACACGCCACCGTTCACCACCCCGCGCTCGCCCGCACGGGCGTATGTGAGGCACGGCCGGGGAACAGCCGTACTCCCGTAATCGAATGAATCCGCTAAACATCCCCGAAGGGGTGAAGTGTCCGAGGTTTGCTGACGGCCCGGGGCCGGTGCGGAGATTCTTTCGGGGTCCCACCCGAGTCTCATGGGGGTCCCACCATCTTGAACAGCATCAATTTCCGTATGCCCGCACGCCGTTGGGCCGTCGTGGCCGCGGCCACCGTCCTCGCCGCAGGTCCCGCGGCGCTGGCCGGAGCGGGTTCCGCGCACGCCACCGGTGACGAGGGCTCCGCGAGCGCCGCCGTGCTGCGCACCGGGCTCGACGTGGCCCTGCTCAACAAGAGCGTGCAGGCTCCGCTCGCGGTCTCCCTCAACGCCGTCGAGGCGCCGGAGAGCGCACGGAAGACGGCCCTGACCGCCACCCTGGACGGCGTCGACGGCGGCAAGCCCTTCAGCGTGCTGCGCGCCGAAGTGGCCGACGCGCAGGCGACGGTGGAGGGGGCGCGGGCGGAGGCGTCCACCACGCTCGCCAAGGCCCGCGTCCACGTGCCCGGCCTGCCCCTGCTGTCGCTGATCGAACTGGAGAAGGTCACCTCCAAGGCGGTCTGCGAGGCCGGGAGGACCCCGCTCGCCTCGGCGACCTTGCCGGGCTCGGTGACCGTCCTGGGCAAGCGCGTCACGCTGACCTCCAACGGCACCACCGAGGTCCGGGTGCCGGGCGTCGGCGAGGTCCGGCTGGAGCTGTCGAAGACCGAGACCACCTCCCGCACCGCCGCCGCCACCGCGCTGCGGCTCCAGGTGGCCGTCAACCCCGCGAAGCTCAACGTCGCCGAGGTCGACGGCACGGTCACGCTCGCCGAGGCCAAGTGCGAAGCCCCGGGGACCGCCGAGGCCCCCGCCGGGGAGCAGGAGGCGGCGGCGCCGGACACCGGGGAGAAGGCCGCCCCCGGCAAGCAGGAGGCCGAGGACGTGCGGCCGCAGGGGGCCCGCGCCGAGGAGGCCGCCCCCGAGAAGGGCAAGGACGGGGCCAACCTGGCCGAGACCGGCGGTGACTCCACCACCCCGTACATCGCGGGCGGAGCGGTCGCGCTCCTCGCGGCGGGCGGCGCGGCGGTCGCGATCTCCCGCCGGAGCCGCCGCACCTGACGCGCCGGCCCCCGGGGGACCCGGCCCTCGGGGGCAGACGGGGGAGGGCCGGGAGCACCGGAACGGCCGGGCGGCCGGGCGGTGCCCCGCCGACTCCGCTGAGAGAGGTCCGGGCGGACGGGCGGTATCCGCCGGCACCGCCGTGCGAGCCCTGACCGCGCCAGGGGTTGCCCCGGCCGTTCCGGCCGCCCCAGCCGTTCCCGGTCGGGCTGCCACCCCGTCGTCGTCACCCGGCCGTCGTCCGGCCGCCGTTCACGTGCCCGTCCCCGTCCCCGGGGCGGGCACGTCCGGCGTCGGCCGTCCGGCCCGGGGCGCGGCGCGGGGCACACGGTCCGGGGACGGGGACCCGCGTCGGACCGGAGAGCGTGGGCGGGCGCGGGCAGCGGTGGACGTCCGCGGCCCGCGCCCACCCCGTCGCCCCTCACTCCGGCGGCTCGGGCATGCGGAAGGGCACGCGCCGGAGAGCCTCGCGCCCGCAGGGCTACAGGTGAGCCGGGACCGGGCGTAGTGGGCGTACTGGGTGGGCAGGGCGGACAGGCGGGCGGGCCGGGTCCGGTCGCTCCGCCGCGCCCTCCCGCCGCGCCCCGGGGACTGTCGGTGCCCCGCCGGCGCCCCGTCAGCCTCCCGTCAACGACCGCTCCAGCGCCGACAGGAAGCCGTCCACCGTTTCCTGGTCGCGCACCGCGAGCCGCAGCCACTCCTCGTCCAGGCCGGGGAAGGTGTCCCCACGGCGCACCGCGTAGCCCCGGTCCCGCAGCCGCTCCCGTACCGCCGCCGCGTCCGGCAGCCGGACCAGGACGAAGGGGCCCTCGGCCGCCCGCACCACCCGCACCCCGTGGTGGGCCAGCCGCCCGAGTCCCGCGACCAGGTGGGCCCGGTCCGCCGCCACCCGCAGGGCCGCGCGCTCCGCCTCCGCCAGGGCCTCGGCGCCCACGCACGCCTCGGCCGCCACCAGGGCGGGCGTGGACACCGGCCACAGCGGCTGAGCCTTCTCCAGAGCCGCCACCGTCCCCGGCGCGGCGAGCACGTAGCCGATCCGCAGTCCGGCCAGTCCCCAGGTCTTGGTGAGGCTGCGCAGGACCACCAGGCCCGGCACGTCCGTCCGCCCGGCCAGCGCCTCCCGTTCGCCCGGCACGGCGTCCATGAACGCCTCGTCCACCACCAGCGTCCGGCCGGGACGGGCGAGCCCGGCGAGGACCCCGGCCGGGTGCAGCACCGACGTGGGGTTGGTCGGGTTGCCGACGACGACCAGGTCCGCGTCCTCGGGGACGGCGGCCGGGTCCAGGCGGAAACCGTCCGCCTCCCGCAGCAGCACCCGCCGGACGGTGTGCCCGGCGTCCCGCAGGGCCGCTTCCGGCTCCGTGAACTGCGGGTGCACCACCACCGGCCGACGGGTCCGCAGCGCCCGCGCCAGCAGGACGAACGCCTCCGCCGCCCCCGCCGTCAGCAGCACCCGTTCCACCGGCAGCCCGTGCCGCGCGGCCACCGCCGCCCGCGCCGCCCGCCCGTCGGGGTAGGCGGCGAGCCCGGTCAGCGAGGCGGCGACGCGTTCGCGCAGCCAGGCCGGAGGGGTGTCCGCGCGGACGTTCACGGCCAGGTCGACCAGGGCGGCCCCGTCGTCGCGGACCTCGGCGTCACCGTGGTGCCGCAGGTCGTGCGCGGCACCGGCGGCGGGCGCGGCGGCGGGCGGAGCGACTGGCGGGGTGGCCGGCGGGGCGGTGCGCGGCGGTGTGTGCGTGTCCATGCCGGTGATGGTGCCGGGGGCGCCGTCCCGGGCCGTCACCGGGGTGCCCGCGCCGGTCCGGGACGCGGCCGGTCCCGTCGGCCGCCGGGCGACGGCGCACGTGGCCCGGGCCGGCCGCCCGTCCGCCGGCGCCGACACCCGCTTGGGCACCAGCAGCACGCCTCCGCCCACCAGCGCGGCGGCCTCCGCCACCGACGGGGTGCCGGCCGCGGCCAGCACGGCGGCCGACGGGTGGGGCACCGGCACCCGGGACAGGTCGCCGGCCCCGTGGGCCACCAGCGGCACCCCGAGCCGCCGTGCCGCCGCCACGACACCGGGCTCGGCGGCCCGGGCGTCGACGGTGGCGAGTTCGGCGACGCGGGTCAGCGGCAGCCCCGCCTCCCGTAGGCACCCCTCGACCAGGGCGAGCACCTCCTCGGCGTCCACGCCCGTGGACGCGCCCACGCCCACGACGACGTCGGCGGGCGGCCCGGTCACGATGCCGGTCTCGGCCATGGGGGTCGTCCTCTCCCGCTCCCGGTCACGACGCCGGGCGACATACGGCCGTCACGCGTGCGCCCCGCGGACCCGATCCGCTACGAAGGGCGCATGGCCGTACTCGTCGCGCTCGGCGCGTTCCTGATGACGCTGGCCGGCGGCTGGACGGCGGACCGCGTCACCGACCGCCGCCACCTCGTGCTGGGCCTGGCCGGCGGTCTGATGCTCGGTGTCGTCGGCCTGGAACTGCTCCCTGAGGCCCTGGAGGCCGCCGGGCAGGAGGTGTACGGGGTGCCCGCCGGTCTGCTGCTGTTCGTGGCCGGCTTCCTGCTGGCCCACCTGGTGGAACGGCTGCTCGCGCATCGGCAGGCCGCGCACGGCGCGGAGGAGCACCACGGCCGCACCCCGCAGGTGGGACTCACGGCAGCCGCCGCGATGGTCGGGCACAGCGCCATGGACGGGGTGGCGATCGGCGCCGCCTTCCAGATCGGCGGGGGCATGGGCGCCACCGTGGCGGTGGCGGTCATCGCGCACGACTTCGCGGACGGCTTCAACACGTACACGCTCACCCGGGTGTACGGCAACGCCCGCCGCGGGGCGCTCGGCATGCTCGTCGCGGACGCCGCCGCGCCCGTGCTGGGAGCCGCCTCCACCCTGTTCTTCACGCTCCCCGAACCCGTCCTCGGCGGCTACCTCGGGCTGTTCGCCGGCGCGCTGCTCTACCTGGCGGCGGCCGAGATCCTGCCCGAGGCCCATCACACCCACCCGGCCCGCTCGACGCTGCTCTGCACGGTCCTGGGCGTGCTGTTCATCTGGCTGGTGGCGGGCACCGCCCACTGACGACCGCCGCACACTGCCCCCCGGACGTGGACGACCCGGCCCGCCGCACACCGGCCCCCGGGCGTGGACGACCCGGCCTGCCGCACACGGCCCCGGACGCGGACGCCCGGTTCGTCACACTCCGGCCCCGGACGCGGACGACCCCGCCCGCCGGCCCGCGGACCCGCCTCGCGGCTGCCCGGCCCCGTCCTCCCGCACCCGCTCACGACGCGCCGCTCACGACGCGCCGCTCACGACGCGCCGCTCACCAAGGGCCCGCTCAGCAGGCGCCCGCTCGCCAAGGGCCCGCTCGGCAGGCACCGGCACACCACGGACCCGCTCACCACGGACCCGCTCACCAAGTACCCCCTGACCACAGCCCGCTCGGCAGGCGCCCGCCCACGGGCGCAGGTGCCCGGCCAGGGGCCGGCGCACGCGCCCGCTCACCACGCCCCGCACCGCTCGACGAACCGCCGGGCGACCCCGGGCTCGGCCGCCCAGTGGGTGTGCAGGTAGCTGGCGTGCACGCCGTCCCGCACGAACCCCTCGACGCGCCGCTCCGGCGTCCGCATGCCCCAGGCGGGCGCGGGCCCGGCGCCCGGCTCCACGACGGTGCGGTGGAACTCGTGGCCCCGCAGCCGCGTCCCGGCCCCGGCCAGGGCACTGTCGGTCAGGGCCACGGCGTCGCGGTAACCGAGCGTCAGCCGGCCCGTCATCCGCGCCGAGGCGTCCAGCACCCCGCACATCGGCAGGCCGTCCAGCTCCCGGCACAGGTACAGCAGCCCCCCGCACTCGGCCGCCACCGGCGCGCCGCCGAGGGCCAGCGCGGCCACGGCCTTGCGCAGCTGCTCGTTGGCCGACAGCTCAGCCGCGTGCACCTCGGGGAACCCGCCCCCGATCACCAGGCCGTCCACCCCGTCGGGCAGCTGCTCGTCGCGCAGCGGATCGAACGGGACCACCTCCGCCCCGGCCGCGGTGAGCAGTTCGGTGTGCTCGGCGTAGGTGAAGGTGAACGCCCGGCCGCCGGCCACGGCCACGCGCACCGGGCGGTCCCCGCGACCGGGCCCGGCGGGTCCCGCAGCCCCGGACGCGACGGCCCCGGCGGCCCCGGCGGCCGGAGCGGCGGCGTCCAGCGCCCGCCGGGGGTCCCAGGCCGCGTCGGGGAGCGCCCCCGCGCTCCGGGCGAGCGCCACGAGCCCCTCCAGGTCGCACCCGGCCGCCACCTGGGCGGCCATCGCGGCGACCGCGTCCAGGGCCGCGGCCCCCCGCTCGGCGACCGGCACCAGCCCCAGGTGGCGCGACGGGGTCTCCACCCGCGCTGCTCGCCGCAGCACCCCCAGCACCGGCACGCCGACCGCCTCCAGGGCGTCCCGCAGCAGTGCCTCGTGCCGGTCGGAGGCCACCTTGTTCAGGATGACGCCACCCACCCGCACCTCGGGGTCCCAGCTCACGAAGCCGTGGACCAGCGCCGCCACCGACCGCGACTGCGACGAGGCGTCGACGACCAGCACCACCGGCGCCCGCAGCAGCTTCGCCACATGCGCGGTGGACGCCAGTTCGCCCTGCCCGGACACCCCGTCGTACAGGCCCATCACGCCCTCGACCACGGCGATGTCGCAGCCGCGCGCGCCGTGCGCGAACAGCGGGGCGATCCGCTCCGGTCCGCACAGGTAGGCATCCAGGTTGCGGCCCGCCCGGCCGGTGGCGAGCGCGTGGTAGCCGGGGTCGATGTAGTCCGGCCCCACCTTGTGCGGGGACACGGCGAGCCCTCGTCCCGCCAGCGCGGCCATCAGCCCGGTGGCCACGGTCGTCTTGCCGCTGCCCGAGGCGGGCGCGGCCACGACCAGCCGGGGCACCGACGGGGTCGCACTCACCACTCGATGCCCCTCTGCCCCTTCTGCCCGGCGTCCATCGGGTGCTTGACCTTCGACATGTCGGTGACCAGGTCGGCGAAGTCCAGCAGCGCCTGCGGCGCGTTGCGCCCGGTGATCACCACGTGCTGGGTCCCCGGGCGCCCGCGCAGCACCTCCACCACCTCGTCGGTGTCGACCCAGCCCCAGTGCAGCGGGTACGCGAACTCGTCCAGCACGTACAGCCGGTAGCGCTCGGCCGCCAGGTCCCGCTTGACCTGCTCCCACCCCTCCCGGGCCTTCTCCTCGTTGTCGAGCTGCGCGTCCCGCTGCACCCAGGACCAGCCCTCGCCCATCTTGTGCCAGTCGACGCTCCCGCCCTCACCGGTGGCGCCCAGCACCCGCAGCGCCCGCTCCTCGCCGACCTTCCACTTCGCCGACTTGACGAACTGGAACACCCCGACCGGCCAGCCCTGGTTCCAGGCCCGCAGCGCGAGCCCGAAGGCGGCCGTCGACTTCCCCTTCCCGACCCCGGTGTGCACCATCACCAGCGGCCGGTTGCGACGCTGACGGGTCGTCAGACCGTCGTCCGGTACCACGCTCGGCTGTCCCTGCGGCACTACGCTGCCCTCCTCGTCCCGTTCCCACGGGCGTCCTGTACCTCACGCACGTCCCTGACCAGTCCGGCGATCGCGTCCGCCCGCAGGTCGTCCAGCGTCACCGCGCCGCCCCCGAGTTCCCCGGCGAGCTGCCCCGCGAGGCCCAGCCGCACCGGTCCCGTCTCGCAGTCCACGACCACCGACGCCACGCCCTCGGCCGCGAACAGCCGCGCCGCCCGCCCGGACAGCGCGACCGGCTCGGGCCCGCCGGTCGCCCGCCCGTCGGTCACCACGACCATCAGCGGCCGGCGCGCGGGGTCGCGCAACCGCTCCACCCGCAGCACGTCGTGGGCCTTGAGCAGGCCCGCCGCCAGCGGCGTGCGGCCGCCGGTCGGCAGCGACTCCAGCCGGGCCGCCGCCGCGTCCACCGACGAGGTCGGCGGCAGCGCCACGTCAGCCCCGGAGCCGCGGAAGGTCACCAGGCCCACCTTGTCCCGCCGCTGGTAGGCGTCCAGCAGCAGCGACAGCACGGCGCCCTTGACCGCGCCCATCCGCTGCCGGGCCGCCATCGACCCCGAGGCGTCCACCACGAACAGCACGAGGTTGCCCTCCCGGCCCTCGCGCGCCGCCTGCCGCAGATCGTCCCGGCGCACCACCAGCCCCGGCCCGGACCGGCCCCGCGCCCGCTGGTGCGGGGCCGCGGCCTGCACGGTCGCCGCCAGGTGCAGTTTCGTCAGCGCGCCCCGGGGCCGGCGCGCCCCGGTCGTGCGCCCGTGCTCCGTGCGCGCCCGCGACCGCCGCCCGGCGGCGCCCTCGCCGATGCCGGGCACGCTCAGCACCTTCGTGCGGAACGGCTCCGACGCCTTCGCCGGGGCCTGCTCACCGGCCCCCGGTCCGCCGGGCGGCGGCGCGGCGGGGTCCGCCGCATCCTCGCCGTCCCCGGCCCGCTCCGGCCCGGAGGCGTCACCGCCCTGCGGACCGTCGTCGGCCGGCGGCCGTCCGCCCCCGCCGCCCCCGTCGTCGTCGGGGCCGTCCGGTTCCGGGTCGGGCTCGTCGTCGCCGAACTCCTCCAGCGTCTGGTCGAGCTTGTCCTCGTCGAGCCCCGGCGCGTCGAACGGGTTGCGCCGCCGCCGGTGCGGCAGCGCCAGCAGGGCCGCCTGCCGCACGTCCTCGGCGAGCACGTCCGTCCGCCCCGCCCAGGCCGCCAGCGCGGTCGCCGTGCGGGCCATCACGATGTCCGCCCGCATGCCGTCCACCTCGAAGGCCGCGCAGGTCGCCGCGATCTGCCGCAGCGCCCCGTCCCCGAGGCGCACCGACGGCAGCAACTCCCGCGCCGCCACGATCCGTTCCCGTACGGCCGCCTCCTCCTCGGCCCACCGGGCGGCGAAGGCGGCCGGGTCGTCGTCGTGGGCCAGCCGCCGCCGGACGACCTCCACCCGCTCGTCGGGCTCCCGGGAGGCGGCCACCTCGACCGTCAGGCCGAACCGGTCCAGCAACTGCGGCCGCAGCTCGCCCTCTTCGGGGTTCATCGTCCCCACGAGCAGGAACCGCGCCGCGTGCCGCACGGAGACGCCCTCCCGTTCGACGTACGAGGCGCCCATCGCGGCGGCGTCCAGCAGCAGGTCGACCAGGTGGTCGTGGAGCAGGTTGACCTCGTCCACGTACAGGATCCCGCGGTGCGCGTCGGCCAGCAGGCCCGGCTCGAACGCCTTCACGCCCTCCGCGAGCGCCCGCTCGATGTCCAGGGCGCCCACCAGCCGGTCCTCGGAGGCGCCGACGGGGAGTTCCACCATGCGCGCGGCCCGCGCCGTGCCGCCGCCGGCCTCGTGGGGGCCGTCCGGGCAGTCGGGAGCGGGCGCCGCCGGGTCGCAGGAGAAGCGGCAGCCCGGTACCACCGCCACGGGGGGCAGCAGCGACGACAGGGCGCGCACGGCCGTGGACTTGGCGGTGCCCTTCTCCCCGCGCACCAGCACACCGCCGACCGCCGGGGAGACGGCGTTCAGCAGCAGTGCCAGCCGCAGGTCGTCCTGCCCCACCACCGCGGTGAACGGAAAGGGAATGCTCACGTGTCCTCGCCCTCCGAGTCGCCGACGCGTACGCCGTCGGGTCCGTGTTCGTACGGGAGTTGTCGTCGTTGCCGCTCGTACCGTCGTGCGTGCCGGTGCCGGTGCCGGTGCCGGTGCGGGTGCCGGTGCGGGTGCGTGCGCCGGTGCCTGCCCCGGTGCCGGGGCCCGCCCGCGCCGCCCGGTGTCGTGCTCACGCGGGTGCTCCGGGCGGGACGAAGGGCGACCCGGCCGGTGGACCCGACTCGACGAGCCGCCACAGGGCGTCCGTGTCCGCGTGCTGTTCGATCAGATCCCCGAGCCGGTCGAGCTGTTCCTCGCGCAGCGCGGCGAACGACGTACCGGGGTCCGGCACGAAGCGGCGTCCCGCGGCGGCGGCCACCTCGCGCAGGAAGGCCCGCCGGAAGCCGTCGGACTCCAGCGAACCGTGCCAGTGCGTGCCCCAGGTCTGCCCGGAGCGGCAGCCGTCGAGGAAGGGCGTGCCGCCGGTGACCTCGGCGACCCCGTGGTGGATCTCGTACCCCTCGACCCGCTCGCCCAGGGCCTCGCCGGACGGCCGGGCCAGGGTCTTCTCCCGCGCGAACCGCACCCGCACCGGCAGCAGTCCGAGCGCGTCGACCCGCCCGGCGCGGCTCTCCACGTCGTCCTCGATCCGCTCGCCCAGGATCTGGTAGCCGCCGCAGATGCCCAGCACCGGGCGCCCCTCGGCGGCCCGCCGCCGCAACGCCCCGGCCAGACCCCGCTCGCGCAGCCAGCGCAGCGCCCGCACCGTGCCGCGCGTGCCGGGCACCACGACCAGGTCGGCGTCGGCCAGTTCCTCCGGCCGGTCCACGAACCGCACCACCACGCCCGGCTCGGCGGCCAGCGCGTCCACGTCCGTGAAGTTCGACATCAACGGCACCGCGCACACCGCGACCCGCAGCACGTCCTCACCGACCGGCGCGGCCACCGCCGACTCCCGCACGGCGCCGCGCAGCGACACCCGCAGGCCGTCCTCCTCGTCGATGCCGAGCCCGTGCCGGAACGGCAGCACACCGTACGTCCGCCGGCCGGTCAGGCCGTGCAGCATGTCCAGCCCGGGCTCCAGCAGCGACACGTCGCCCCGGAACTTGTTCACCAGGAAACCGGCCACCAGGTCCTGGTCCTCGCGGGACAGCAGGGCCAGCGTGCCGAAGAAGGAGGCGAACACCCCGCCCCGGTCGATGTCGCCGACCACCAGCACCGGCAGCCGCGCGCCCCGCGCGATGCCCATGTTGACGATGTCGGTGCGGCGCAGGTTGATCTCGGCCGGGCTGCCGGCCCCCTCGCAGATCACCGCGTCGTACGTGCCCCGCAGCTGCTCCAGACAGTCCAGCACCGTGCCGAGCAGCCGCTCCTGGCGCCCGGCGTGGTAGCCGCGGGCGCTCAGCTCGCCGACCGGCCTGCCGAGCAGCACCACCTGGCTGCTCTGCTCCCCGCCGGGCTTGAGCAGCACGGGGTTCATCAGCGCCGTCGGCTCGATCCGGCACGCCTGCGCCTGCATGGCCTGCGCCCGCCCGATCTCCGCCCCCTCGCGGGTGACGAAGGAGTTCAGCGACATGTTCTGCGCCTTGAACGGCGCCACCGCGACGCCCTGCCGGGCCAGCCACCGGCAGATCCCCGCGGTCACCACGCTCTTGCCCGCGTCCGACGTGGTCCCGGCGACCAGCAGGCCGCCCCCGCGCCCGCTCACCGCCCGCGCCCCCGCGCCAGGAGCCGCGCGGCGGCGCCCACGCCGAGCGCGAGCCAGCCCACGCGCCGGGACAGCCGGACCGCCCGGCCGATGTCCGGCACGGTCACCGGCCGGCCGCCGCCGTTGAGGACGGGACGGTGCTCGACCCGCCCGGCGTAGGAGAGCGTCCCGCCGAGCCGGACGCCGAGGGCGCCCGCGAAGGAAGCCTCCACCGGGCCCGCGTTGGGACTCGGATGCCGTCCGGCGTCGTCCCGCCAGGCCCGCACGGCGCCCCGGGGGTCGGGGCCGGCGGCCGCGGCGAGGGCGGCGGTCAGCCGCGCGCCGGGCCAGCCCGCGACGTCGTCGAGCCGGGCGGACGCCCAGCCGAACCGCAGGTGACGGGGGGACTTGTGCCCGACCATCGCGTCCAGGGTGTTGACGGCCCGGAAGCCGAGCAGTCCCGGCACTCCCGCCACGGCGCCCCACACCAGGGCCCCCACCACGGCGTCGGAGGTGTTCTCGGCGACGGACTCCACCACAGCGCGGGCGATCCCGTCGGCGTCCAGGGCCTCGGGGTCCCGCCCGCACAGGTGCGGCAGCCGCGCGCGGGCGGCCTCGACGTCCCCGGACTCCAGCGCCCGCCCGATGGCGCGCGCCTCCCGGGCCAGCGACGTCCCTCCGACGACCGCCCAGGTGGCGGCGGCGGTCAGGGCGACGGAGGCGGCGGGGGAGGAGCGGACGCGGCGGGCCGTGAGCCCGCCGAGCGCCACGGCCCCGCCCACGCAGACGGCGGTGTGCAGGGCGCCCGCGCCCCGGTGGTCCCGCCACAGCACTCGTTCCACGGCGCCCGCGGCCCGGCCGAACGCGGCGACCGGGTGCCCGCGGCGGGGATCGCCGAGCAGCAGGTCGCCGAGGAGGCCGGCGGCGGCGCCGTACGCGAAGACGCGATCGGCACGCACGGGTTCAGCCGGTGACGGTTCCGGAGGGGGCGGCCCCGGAGCGGGGCGGGGAGGGGAGGGTCGACCTCGACAGGCAGCCGCGCATGGCGATATGTCCTCACTCAGGGTGTCCGCGCCCTGGCTCGACGAGACCGGCGGCGAGAGTTCCTGGCTCCCGGGGGCTCCACCCCCGGTGACAGTGGCGGGACCGCGCCGGAGTCGCACCGGCTTCCTCTCCTGCCGCCGTGTTGGCCCCGGCAGTCCACCATGGGCCCCGAACACCCGTCAACTTGCCGCTGACCTGCGGGACTGAAGTGTGCCGAGGCACACAGCGGGACGCGTCTCCCCCGCCGCCGGACCCAAGGGGGACACGACGGCGGGAAAGACGACGGCAGGAAAGGCGACGGCAGGAAAGGCGACGGCGGGGAAGGCGGTGGCGGGGAACGCGACTGCGGTGGCGGGAAACGCGACGGCGGGCGGTCGCGGAGCCGGGGCCCCGCGACCGCCCGCCGGGCGGAACGGTGTGGTCAGGCGGTGGTCACGCCATGATCAGGTAGATGCCGTACCCCACCGCCGCCGCACAAGCGGCGAAGCAGGCGTAGGCGCCGGTGACCGCCAGGGCCGCGGACTGGCCCTGCTCGGCGGCCTGGTCCCGGCGGGACAGGCCGGCGATGCCGAGGGTGAACAGGCCCACCAGGGCGATGGTGACCACGAGACTGACGCCGAAGACGGAGCCGAGGGCTGCCCAGTCGATGTCCATGGTGCTCTTCTTCCTTCGTACCGGGTCGCGGTCAGACGGTGGTCGGGGCCGCGGGGGCCGCCGGGTCCGCGGGGGCGGTCGCCGGGGCCGGGATGGTGGCCGACAGCTCCTCGGAGAGGGCGCCCGCCGGGGGCGGGGTCACCGCGGCCATGGCCGTGGTCACCACACCGGCCGGCTCGTCGGCCGTGGCGCCGGTGCCGGGGTCGTCGGTGTCGTTGACGTTGGTGTGGTCCACGACCTCGCGCCGGGAGATCTTCCAGATCGCCGCGCTGGAGACGACCAGGAAGGCGGCCACCAGGCCGGTGCCCCAGGCGCCGAAGCCGCAGACCCACTCGGCGATCGCCGCGACGACGGCCGCCGCGGGCAGCGTCAGGCCCCAGGCGACGAACATCCGCGTCGCGGTCGACCAGCGGACGACACCGCCCTTGCGGCCCAGCCCCGCGCCCATCACGGCGCCGGAGACGGAGTGGGTGGTGGAGAGGGAGAAGCCGAGGTGCGAGGAGGCCAGGATGACCGTCGCGGCGCTGGTCTGGGCGGCGAAGCCCTGCTGCGGCTGGAGGTCGGTGAGGCCCTTGCCCATGGTGCGGATGATGCGCCAGCCGCCGAGGTAGGTGCCGAGCGCGATGGCCACACCCGCGGAGACGATGACCCACAGGGGCGGGTCGGAGTCCGGCACGAGCACGCCGCCGGAGACCAGGGCCAGGGTGATGATGCCCATCGTCTTCTGCGCGTCGTTGGTGCCGTGGGCCAGGGAGACCAGGCCGGCGGAGGCGATCTGTCCGGCGCGGTAGCCCTTCTCGGCCGCCTTGCCGTTGGCCTTCTTGCCCATGCGGTAGGTCAGCTTGGTCGCGTACATCGCGGCGAGACCGGCGACGATCGGGGCGGCGATCGCGGGGATCAGGACCTTGGTGATCAGCACGTCGCCGTGCACCGCGCCCAGGCCGGCCGAGGCGACGGTGGCGCCGATCAGGCCGCCCATGAGGGCGTGCGAGGAGCTGGACGGCAGGCCGACCAGCCAGGTGAGGAGGTTCCAGAGGATCGCGCCGACCAGAGCGGCGAAGATGACCTCGGGACGGATGCCGGCCTCGTCGACGAGGCCCTTGGAGATCGTGTTGGCGACCTCCACCGAGAGAAAAGCACCGACAAGGTTCAGCACGGCGGACATGGCGACCGCCGTCTTGGGGCGCATGGCACCGGTCGAAATGGTCGTTGCCATCGCGTTCGCGGTGTCGTGGAAACCGTTCGTGAAATCGAACGCGAGTGCGGTCACCACCACAATCGCGAGGATCAGCGAGAAGCTTTCCATTTACCCAGGCAATCGTTCGAGGTCATTGGCGCGTCGAACGTAAGTAACCCGGGTGAACGGAAGATGAACTGGGACGGGCGTCGCGGTGACCGGAAGAGGGGGGTGCCGCTCCGTCGTCCGGCCGCTCTGCGTGACCCCGTGAAAGCCCTCTGTCCGCACGCCGTTCGTCGACCGTTGCCCCGCCTGGGCCGAGGCGCCGGAGCGGGCCTGGGAGGATCACGTCATGACTGAGGAACCGACGCGTGACGCACGGAACATGGCGGGCGAAACGGACGGCGAGCGGGAGGGTGACTTGCGTCACGCCGAGGGTCGTGCGTGGGCCGAACTCGTCGCGACCGCCCGCCGAACGGTCGCCGACGGGCTCGTCGTCGGCACCTCCGGCAACGTCTCGGTGCGGGTCGGCGACGTCGTCCTCGTCACCCCGTCGGGCGTCCCGTACGACCGGCTGACCCCCGAGGACCTGACCGGCGTCGACCTGGACGGGCGCCAGGTGCGCGGCTCACTCGTCCCGACCAGCGAACTGCCCCTGCACCTGGCCGTCCACCGGACGACCGGGGCGCGCGCCGTGGTCCACACCCACGCCGTGCACGCGACGGCCGTCTCCACGCTCGTCGACGAACTGCCGCCGATCCACTACATGGCCGCCGCCCTCGGGGGCCCCGTCCGCGTCGCCCCGTACGCCCCCTACGGCTCCGACGAGCTGGCCGCCCACGCGCTGCGGGCTCTGCGGGACCGCTCCGGCTGCCTCCTGCGCAACCACGGCACCCTCACCCACGGCACCACCCTCGACCAGGCGTACGACCGCACCGCCCAACTGGAGTGGATGTGCCGCCTGTGGCTCACCGCCTCGTCCGTCCCCCACCTGACCCCGTCGCTGCTGACCCGGGAGCAGGTGGCGGAGGTGGGGGAGCGTCTGCGGGGGTACGGACAGCCGGGGTGAGGGCCCGGCCGGACGGCCCCGCGGGCCACGGCGGGGCGGCCGGGGTGCGGCGGCCACCGCCGGGCGCGGTCCCGTGAGCCCAGCCGGCCGGGTGCGCGGTACGGAGGGCGAGCGTGCGGTGGCCGGCCGTCACCCTGGACCCCGACCCCGGACGCCTCACCCCGGACGCCCCGCCCACTGGCCCGGGGCACGGTCGACCAGGACACTGGACGGGTGCGCACTGTCAGAGCGACGGCCGCTGCCGTCACCGCCGTGATCGGGGCCGGCGCCGCCGCGGTGGCCGCCGGCCGACTCGCCAGCGATGCAGCCCTCAGGACTCCCGCCGGCCGACCCCTGCCCACCGAACCCAGGCTCACCGTGCACGGCACGGCCGCGGGCCGCGTCACCCTCACCCGGCACCTCGCCGCGCTGCGGCCCGGCCGGTACGGCCTGTCCGGTGACGGTGTCCACGCCGTGGTCGGCCCCGTGCTCGACGGGGCGTCGGACACCGCCGACACCGTCGTGCGGCGGCTGGAAAGCGTCGCCCAGGGATCCCTGGAACCCGGCAACCGGGTGCGCCTCGTGCCGCACCTGCACGTCGGCGACCCCGGGACCGCGCTCGGACTGGACCACACCGACGTCTCGCTCGCGGGCGAACTCGGACCGCTGCCCGCCTGGTTCGTGCCCGCCCCCCGCGACACCTGGGTGATCGCCGTGCACGGCCTCGGGGCGGGCCGGGAGCACGCGCTGAACGTGCTGGACTTCCTGCACCGCCTCGGCTTCCCCGTGCTCGTGCCGGCCTACCGCGGCGACCGCGGCGCCCCGCGCCCACCGGACGGCCTGAACCACCTCGGCGAGACCGAGTGGCGGGACCTGGACGCGGCGATCCGGTACGCCGTGGACCGCGGCGCCCGGCAGGTGGTCCTGTACGGCTGGTCCACCGGCGCGACCATGGCGCTGCGCGCGGGCGCCCGCTCCGGCCTGCGCGAACGGGTGGCCGGGCTCGTCCTGGACTCGCCGGTGCTCAGTTGGGAGACGACGCTGCGCTCCCTCGCCACCGCCCGGCACACCCCCGGCGCCCTGCTGCCGCTGGCGGTCCGCGCCGCCCAGGGGCGCACCGGGCTCTACGGCGACCGCCGCGCCGCAGCGGTCCGGCTGGACCGGGTCGCGGTCCCCGCCGTGATCTTCCACGGGCCCGGCGACACCGTGGCCCCCTGGTCGCTCTCCCGCCGGCTCGCCTCCGCACAGCCGAACACGGTCACCCTGCGGACCGTCCCGGGCGCGCCCCACGGCGCGATGTGGAACGCCGGCCCCGCCGCCTACGAGGAGCACCTGCGCCGCTTCCTCACCCCGTTCATGACCCCGTTCGCGTGAGGCGCGCGGGGCTCCGGCCGCCCGGTCCGCGTGACGCGGACAGGGCTCCGGCCGCCGGCCGGGCAAACCGGCCGGGCGACCCGCTCCGGCCGGTGCGCACCGCACCGTTCAAAGCCGTACGACTGGCCTGATATCGCCCCTCGACCGCCCGTGCGCGCCCGCGTGTTGGCCTCCCGCGGCACCGCTCGCGGCCCTCCGTTTGGGATTTCGGACCGTCACCCGCAAGACTGCATCCGTGACGTCCCGTATCCCGCGCGACTCCAGGCTTCGACTCGTTGGCCCACGTCCCCTGGCCGCCGCCCCCGCAGTGATCGACCAACGGCGCCCGCGCCGTCCCGCGCCGCGCCCTCCGCAGGGCACGCCCGCCCGCTCCGAGCTGGCCGGAATGGCTCGCTCCGGTCTGGCCGGCGCGGCCCGCGTCGCCCGCTGGGCGGACACCGCCCTCGGCCCCGGCCGGGGCAGCCCCACGGACGACGGCAAGGCCACCCTCTCCGACGCGAGCGCCGAACGCGCCGCCGCCGACCTCGGCCTGACCCCGGCCCAGGTCCGCGCCGACTGGGACACCGCCCGCCTCGCCGGTCTCGTCGAGGTGCACGGCGGCAGCGCCCGCCCCGGCTGGCGGCTGCGCGCCTGGAACCGGGACGACAGCGCGGTGCTGCGCGGCTGGGTGGCGCTGTTCGACGCCTGGTCGCTCGCCGTCCCGGAGCCCGCGGACCAGGAGCCGGCGGCCGTCGCCGAGGTCGTCTCGGCCATGCCCCAGGTGCTCTCCTTCCTCCAGCTCTCCGCCGGCCCCGTCCCGGTGTCCCAGCTGCTCGACCTGCTCCAGCAGCGGGTGACCGAACTGCGCACCGCGCGCTGCGAGATCGACTACGCCGACCGCGGCGAACCGGACGAGCCCGGTGCCGCCGGGGTTCACGGCCTCCGCCTCGCCCCCGCCGCCGCCGAACCCCCCGCTCCCGCGCCCGCCCCGCTGGAGCCCCTCCTGGACTGGTCGCTGCGCGCCCTCGCCTCCGTGGGCGCCCTCACCTACGGCGCCGGGCAGGCGACGCTCACCGCCCTCGGCAGCTGGGCGGTCTGGGTCAAGCTGGAGCAGATCTGCGTGGCCGCCCAGAGCCCGGCCGGCAACATCGAGCAGGGCGCCGAGGACATGCTCCGCGGCTGCGCCCAGCTACGCCCCAACGCCGCCCGCGCCGAGTACCGCGCCTGGCTGGCCGCCCGCCCCGTCGGCAGCGCCGTCACCGAACTGATCGGCGCCGCCCGCGGCGAGGACGCCCTGCTGCGCGGCCTCGCCTTCGAGGCGCTGCGCGTGGTCGGGGCGCCCGCCGAGCCCGAGGTGCGCGCCGTCCTCGACGACCCGACGCTGCGCCCCTACGCGCTGCTGTGGCTCGCCGAGCACGACGGCGCCGACCCGGAGGACGCCCACGAGGTCCTCACCCGGGAGGAGGCGACGTGGCTGTGGGTGGACACCGCCGCCGCCGTCGCCGACCACGGTGAGGCGCCGCTGCTGGTGCGGCACCTGGAGTCCGCGGTGCAGCCGACCGTGCCCGCGCTGCTCAAGGAGGTCCGGGCGGTCGGACACCCGCGCACCGTGCAGGTCCTGGTCGCGCTCGCCGCCGCGCACCCCGACCCGGCGCTGGCCAAGGCCGTCCGCCGGGCCGCCTTCCAGGTGCACACCGGAGGCTGACGGCACCCGGCGGCGCGCTCCGGCCGGCCCCGGGGCCCCGCGGCCGGCGGTGTGCGTCAGGTGAATGCCAGGTGTGCGCCGCGGTGCCCGTCAGTCGGGGACCCGGGGCGCGTACGTGCCGAAGCTCCAGATGTTGCCCTCCAGATCGCGGGCCATGTAGTCCCGCGATCCGTAGTCCTGGTCGGTCGGGGGCATGAGGATCTCCGCGCCCTGCTCCACCGCACGGGCGTGGTGCGCGTCCGCGTCCTCCACCACGACGTACGCCGCGGCCGGGCCGGCGTCCTTCATCGCGGTGTCGAAGGCGCCACCCCGGCCCTTGGAGCCGAGCATCACCACGCCGTTGCCCTGCGCCAGTTCGGCGTGCGACACCGCGCCGTCGCCGTCCTCGTACAGCGCCAGCGTGCGGAACCCGAAGGCCTCCGTGAGCTGCCGCACGGCCGCTTTCGCGTCCGCGTACAGCAGCGTCGGGACGATGGTCGGACGCGCTCCGTCCGTGTCTGCCATGGCGATCACTTCCTCGTGTCTCGCGGCGGGATGTGCCGATTCTTCCGATCCGCCGCCCAGTGTGACACCGGCCACTGACAACGCCCCGCGGCCCGCCCCACGCCCCCTCCGGGAACACCCGGACGCAGAAAAAGCGGTTGCCACGCCCCGTTAGAATGGCCCGCATGGCCATTCTCCTCGCGCATTAGACGGCGGGACCGTCCTCAGCCGCCCACCGCCACCCTCCCCGCTCGTGACTCCGACCGAGCCGGGACCCCAACGCCCAGGAGTCTGACCGTGATCTCCGCCTCCGGCATCGAGCTGCGCGCCGGTGCCCGCGTCCTCATCGAGAGCGCCACCTTCCGGGTCGCCAAGGGCGACCGCATCGGCCTGGTCGGCCGCAACGGCGCCGGCAAGACCACCCTCACCAAGGTCCTCGCCGGCCAGGGCATCCCCGCGGCCGGCACCGTCACCCGCTCCGGCGAGGTCGGCTACCTGCCCCAGGACCCCCGCACCGGCGACCTCGACGTCCTCGCGCGGGACCGCATCCTGTCCGCGCGCGGACTGGACGTGCTGATCCGCAAGATGCGGGAGAACGAGCAGCGCATCGCGAGCGGCCAGGGCGCCACCCGGGAGAAGGCGCTGCGCCAGTACGAGCGGCAGGAGACCGAGTTCCTCACCAAGGGCGGGTACGCCGCCGAGGCCGAGGCCGCCACCATCGCCGCCGCCCTGAACCTCCCCGACCGGGTGCTGGGCCAGCCGCTGCACACGCTCTCCGGCGGTCAGCGCCGCCGTATCGAACTGGCCCGCATCCTCTTCTCCGACGCGGACACCCTGCTGCTCGACGAGCCGACGAACCACCTCGACGCCGACTCGATCATCTGGCTGCGCGACTACCTCAAGACCTACCGCGGCGGCTTCATCGTGATCTCCCACGACGTCGACCTGGTCGAGACGGTCGTCAACAAGGTGTTCTACCTGGACGCCAACCGCGCGGCCATCGACATCTACAACATGGGCTGGAAGCTCTACCAGCAGCAGCGCGAGGCCGACGAGAAGCGCCGCAAGCGCGAGCGGGCCAACGCCGAGAAGAAGGCCGCCGCGCTGAACGCCCAGGCGGACAAGATGCGCGCCAAGGCGACCAAGACGGTCGCCGCGCAGAACATGGCCCGCCGCGCCGAGCGGCTGCTGTCCGGCCTGGAGGAGGCCCGCCAGTCCGACAAGGTGGCCAAGCTGCGCTTCCCCGAGCCCGCCCCCTGCGGCAAGACCCCGCTGATGGCCGAGGGGCTGTCGAAGTCGTACGGCTCGCTGGAGATCTTCACCGACGTCGACCTGGCCATCGACAAGGGCTCCCGGGTTGTCATCCTGGGCCTCAACGGCGCCGGCAAGACCACCCTGCTGCGCCTGCTCGCGGGCGTCGAGCAGCCCGACACCGGCGCCGTCGTCCCCGGTCACGGGCTCAAGCTCGGCTACTACGCGCAGGAGCACGAGACCCTCGACCAGGACCGCACGGTGCTGGAGAACATGCGCTCGGCCGCCCCCGACATGGATCTGGTCGAGGTCCGCAAGGTGCTCGGCTCGTTCCTGTTCTCCGGCGACGACGTCGACAAGCCGGCCCGGGTGCTCTCCGGCGGCGAGAAGACCCGCCTGGCGCTCGCCACCCTGGTGGTGTCCGCGGCGAACGTGCTCCTCCTCGACGAGCCGACCAACAACCTCGACCCGGCCAGCCGTGAGGAGATCCTCGGCGCGCTGCGCACCTACAAGGGCGCGGTCGTCCTGGTCACCCACGACGAGGGTGCCGTCGAGGCGCTCCAGCCGGAGCGGATCATCCTGCTCCCGGACGGCATCGAGGACCTGTGGGGCGCCGACTACGCGGATCTCGTCGCCCTCGCCTGAGCGACTCCTGGTGAACGGCCGGTCACGCACCGCGGGTGCGGGGCCGGCCGTCGGTCGTGATCCACTCGGGATGGATCATTCGGCCCATCGGTGATCCACCATCTGTGTGAGATCTCCTCATCCCGAGGTGTGTCCTACACGGATTTCCCCGCCGTGTCCGGCATGGGCCGGGGGTCGGCGGAAGCGACCCCCCTGACCAGGGACTTCGCGGAAGAACCCGTTCGGCGGTGCCGTCGGCACCGCCCGGAATCTCTTCTTCCGGTTGTGGGGGTGTGCTCCTGTCGTCACAACCTTGTCCCATCGACCTTGCCGAATGGGTGGCCATCGGGCCCGGTAGGGGTGATCATGAGAAGACCAGAGCGCACTTCCCATGAGGAGGCACGGGTGGCCGAGACTCTGAAGAAGGGCAGCCGGGTGACCGGCGCCGCGCGCGACAAGCTCGCGGCAGACCTGAAGAAGAAGTACGACGCCGGTGCAAGCATCCGGGCGTTGGCCGAGGAGACCGGCCGCTCGTATGGCTTCGTGCACCGCATGCTCAGCGAGTCGGGCGTCACGCTCCGAGGGCGTGGCGGGGCGACCCGGGGCAAGAAGGCCTCGTCGGCCTGATCCCGGCGCCGCGGTTCCGAGGGTGACCACCCGGTCGGGCGACTGACCGGCCGGGTGGTTACTGTGCAGTCACTTAGGTGTGCCAGGGTGCGAGGTCCCCGGGATCCCGCCGTCCCCGGCACGCACGACGACCGCACCCATCGGAGGCGCCCCATGGCTTCGCCCGCCCAGGACCTCGGTCCGGTACTCGACAAGGACGGCGTACGGCTGACCGTGGACGACGCGATCGCCACGGTGACGCTGACCAACCCCGCCAAGCGCAACGCGCAGAGCCCGGCCCTGTGGCGGGCGCTGACCGAGGCGGGCCGGCTGCTGCCGGGCTCCGTCCGGGTCGTGGTGCTGCGCGGGGAGGGCAAGTCCTTCTCCGCGGGACTCGACCGGCAGATGCTCTCGCCCGAGGGCATCGAGGGCGAACCGTCGTTCGTCGACATGGCGCGCGGCGACGAGGCCACGCTCGACGCGATCATCGCCGAGTACCAGGAGGCGTTCACCTGGTGGCGGCGCAGCGACCTGATCTCCATCGCCGCCGTCCAGGGCCACGCCATCGGTGCCGGGTTCCAGCTGGCGCTCGCCTGTGATCTGCGCGTCGTCGCCGACGACGTGCAGTTCGCCATGCGCGAGACCAGCCTCGGCCTGGTCCCCGACCTGACCGGCACCCACCCGCTGGTCGGACTCGTCGGCTACGCCCGCGCGCTGGAGATCTGCGCGACGGGCCGCTTCGTCCTGGCCGAGGAAGCCGTCAACACGGGCCTGGCCAACCTGGCGGTGCCCGGCGGTGAACTCGACGCCGCGGTGCAGGACCTGGCGGCGGCGCTGCTGGCCGCGCCCCGCGACGCCGTCATCGAGACCAAGGCGCTGCTGCGCGGCGCCCAGGAGCGCACCTACGAGGAGCAGCGCGTCGCCGAACGCGCCGCCCAGGGCCGCCGGCTGCGCGACCTGGCCGGCCTCGGCGACTGACACCGCCCCGGCCGACCGTCCTGGTCACGGCTGCCGCGCGACAGGCTGCCGCCCGCCCGACCGCCGCTGGCTCGGCCGCCGCTCGCTACTCGGCGGCCGTGACCAGGACGGCCACCGCCGGACGGTCCGGCAGCGCCGCTGCCACCGCCGCGCGGACGGCCAGGGCCACGTCCAAGGCACGGTGCCCCGTGCCCACGGCGAGGTCCACCCGCACCTGCCGGTGCGGCAGCGCGGCCTCGCCCGGCACCGACGTCAGCCGTACCGCGCGGCCCGGCGAGCCGGTCAGCCGGGCGACGCCCGGCACGGCCAGCGCGGCTTCGGCCACCCGCCGCTCGTCACCGTCCTCCGGGCCGGCCACCGGGCCGTTCTGCGGACCGTCCTCCGGTCCGGCCGCCGGGGGGCCGTCCCCGTCCGCCGGCGGGCCGTCGGCCCCGGCTGCCGGAGTCGCGTCCGCGGCCCCGCCGGTGCCGGGTGCGTCCCGCGCCGTCTCGACCGGGGACGGCCCGGACGGCCCGGACGGCCCGGACGGCCCGGGCGATCCGGACGACCCGGTCGGCTCGGACGACGCCGCCGGTGCCGCCGGCGCGTCCCGCCGGTCTCCCGCGACCGGCCGCGTGGCGTCACCGGAGCCGTCCAGGAGGTCCGTGACCCGCAGGTCCACCTCCTCGACCACCAGCCCCACCCGTTCGGCGCAAGCCCGCACCAGTGCCCTCCGCAGCCGCTCCGCCGCCACGGGCAACGGCTCCGCGGCCGTCGCCGCGCACTGAGCCGTCACCCGCAGCGGGCCCGGCGGCAGGGCACTCGGCGGCGCCGGTACGACCGGCTCACCCGCCGACCCCGGCGCGGCGAGCGCGATCCGCAGCGCGCCCAGGCGCACGCCGTCCACGTCCCGCACCGCCGACCGCAGGACCGCCGCCGCGGCCCGCTCGGCGATCCATGCCCCGTCGTGGGGCCCGCCCAGGGGCAGGAACCGGCCCAGCCCCACCTGCTCCCGCACCGCTCGCGTCCACCGCTCAGCCGTCATTCCTCCAGCCTGCCGCATCCCTGGCGCGCGACCACGCAACCGCGCATACGGTGGTCGTAGGACCACGACCGGAAGGACGCGCGGCATGACCGACATGACCGAGGGCGGCTCCACGAGGACCGCCGAGCTGGAGAAGACGTCGGGCGAGACCTCCCGCAAGGGGCAGCCCACCCGGCGTGGCGGCGGTGACCCGGCCGGCCGGGGCCGCACCACCATCGCGGACGGCGTCGTCGAGAAGATCGCGGGCATGGCCGCCCGGGACGTGCTCGGCGTGCACGCCATGGGCAGCGGGCTGTCCCGCACCTTCGGGGCCGTGCGGGACCGGGTGCCCGGCGGGTCGAAGGCGGTGACCCGGGGCGTGAAGGCCGAGGTCGGCGAGGTGCAGACCGCGCTCGACCTGGAGATCGTCGTCGACTACGGGGTGTCCATCAAGGACGTGGCCCGGGACGTCCGGGAGAACGTCGTGGCGGCCGTGGAGCGGATGACCGGTCTGGAGGTCGTCGAGGTCAACATCGCGGTGAGCGACGTCAAGCTGCCCGACGAAGAGGACGACGAGGAGCCCGAGTCCCGGCTCCAGTGAACCCGTGACCGGGCCGGGACGCGCGGGCGGGCGACGACGTCGTCCGCCCGGCCCGGCGACCGGCCGCACGCGGGCGCGGTCGCGCGGCGGCAGGGACGTCGCGGAGGCAGGGACGGTCGCACGCAGGGACAGTCGCGCAGGGAGCACGGAGCACGGAGCACGGCGCGCGGCCACGAGGGTGCGCGGCCACGACGGGTCGGCCGTGCGGGAGCGCACACGCGGCCGCGCACCCGCACGGCCGCGCACACGGGAGCAGCAGCGGCGACGGGCACGGACGGGCACGGACGGGCACGGACGGTACGGACGGGTACGGCTGAGGAGCTGAGGAGCGCACCATGAACATGGCCGTGGTCGGCATGATCGCCGGCATGGCACTGGGCTTCGCCGGATACTTCGGCGGGTTCGGGGCATTCCTGCTGGTGGCGGCCCTGGGCGCGGTGGGGTTCGTCGTCGGGAGGTTCCTCCAGGGGGACCTGGAACCGGGCGACCTCTTCCGCACCCGTGACGAACGGCGGCGGTGACCGGT
Organism: Streptomyces sp. NPDC029526; assembly: GCF_040637405.1. Taxonomy (NCBI): domain Bacteria; kingdom Bacillati; phylum Actinomycetota; class Actinomycetes; order Kitasatosporales; family Streptomycetaceae; genus Streptomyces; species Streptomyces sp. NPDC029526. The sequence goes on along the minus strand of NZ_JBEZWE010000001.1, from coordinate 49,758 downwards.
GACCCCGGCGAACACCGTCGCCGGTGAGCTCGGCCGGGGCCCGGGCGTGGTGGCCCCGGGCGACCGCGGCGCGACCCGGATCGCCGACCGGGTGATCGCCAAGATCGCCTCCCGGGCGGCGCGCGAGGCACTGGGACCGCTGCCGCCGGACGCCGCCCCGCCGCACGCCACGGTCGTCGTCCACCACGACACCGCCCGCTTCCGGGTGCACGTCGAACTCGACTACCCGGGCGACCTCGGCGACCGCTGTGCCCGGGTGCGCCACCGGGTGACCGAACGCGTGACGGACCTGGTGGACCTGCACGTCACCGAGGTCGCGGTCGAGGTGGAGCGGCTGCACCTGACCGCGGCCCTCGGCGCGCCCCGGGGGAGGACCCGATGAGCGGGGCCCCGGAGCGGCACGCGACGGACCGGGCCCCGGACGCCGGGACGGGCACCGGCACCGTGTCGCCCGGCTCCGGGAACCCCGCCCCCGGGCACCCCGGCCCCGGGCCGGAACCCGCGCCCGCGGACCGGGACCTGCCGGGCGGGCACCGCCGTTTCTGGTCCACCCGCCGGGTGCCCGCCGCCCTGGTGGCCCTGGTGCTGCTGGTGGTCGCCGGCGCGTTCCTCTACGACGTCGCCGCGGTCCGCGCCGGCCGCCCCGCGTCGGCCTGGCGCCGCGAACTGGCCCGGCAGCTCGCGGAGCGGCCCCTCGACGACCTCTGGGTGCGGATCGGCGCCGGGGTGGCCGCGGCCCTCGGGCTCTGGCTGCTGCTGCTCGCCCTCACCCCCGGCCTGCGGGCCCTGCTCCCGATGCGGCGCACCCACCCCGACGTGCGGGCCGCGCTGCACCGGGACGCGGCGGCGATGGTCCTGCGGGACCGCGCCATGGAGGTGGCCGGGGTGCAGGCGGTGCGGGTCCGCGTCCGGCGGCGCCGCGCCGACGTGCGCGCGGTGTCGCACTTCCGTGACCTGGACGACGTCCGACACGACCTGGACCTGGTGCTCGCCGAGGCGGTCCGGGGGCTGGGGCTCGCCCGGCCGCCCGTGCTGTCCCTGCGGGTGCGACGGCCCGGACGGAAGGGGTGAGAGCGGTGCTCACGACCGTCAACCGGGTGCTGCTGGGCATCGCGGGACTCGTGCTGGTCGCACTCGGCGGCTCCGTGCTGGCGGTGGGCTTCGGGGCGCCGGCGCCCTCCTGGTGGATCCACCACGGGCGGCACGACGTGCTGCTGGACGCGTCGGAGCGGACCCGGTGGCGGGCGGAGGACTGGTGGTGGCCGGCCGTCATCGCCGCGCTCGCGGTCCTGGTCCTGCTCGCCCTGTGGTGGCTGGTCGCGACGCTGCGCCGACGGCGGCTGGGCGAGGTGTACCTCGACACCGGGGACGGCGAGGGCGCGACGCTGCGGGGGCACGCCCTGGAGGACGCCCTGGTCCGGGACGCCGGCCAGGTGGACGGCGTCCACCGGGCGCGGGTGCGGCTGACCGGCCGGGCCGACGCCCCGGCGGCCCGGGTCCGGCTCCAGCTGGAACCGGACGTGGACCCCGGCACCGCCCTGGACACCCTCACCTCCGGCGCCCTCACCCACGCCCGCACGTCGGCGGGCACGGCCGCGCTCCCCTCCGAGGTCCGCCTGCGCGCCGTCAAGCACGGTGCGGAGCGGGTGAGTTGACCGGCCCGCCGCGGACACCGGCGAGGGCGCCGCGTTCAGAATCTGTGCCGGACGCCGTTCACAAGCCGTGCCGGACGTCGTTCAGAACCCGTGCCGGACGCCGCCGTCCACCGGCAGCATCACGCCCGACAGGTACGAGGCGGCCGGGGACAGCACGAACGCCGCCGTGCGGCCGAACTCCTCCGGGGTGCCGTAGCGGCGCAGCGGGATCCGCGACTCGGTGGCCCGGCGCGTGGCCTCGGGGTCGGCGGACAGGGCGTCCAGCTCGCGCACGCGGTCGGTGTCGATCCGTCCGGGCAGCAGGCCGACCACGCGGATGCCGCGCGGACCCAGCTCGTCGGCGAGGGACTTGGCGAATCCGGCGAGCCCCGGACGCAGTCCGTTGGAGATGGTCAGCCCCGGGATCGGCTCGTGCACCGAGCCCGACAGCACGAAGCCGATGACGCCGCCCTCACCCAGTTCCGCCGCGGCCGTGCGGGCCAGCCGCACCGCGCCCAGGAACACCGACTCGAAGGCCGCCCGCCACTGCTCGTCGGTGGTGTCGGCGACGAACCCCGGCGGCGGCCCGCCCACGCTGACGAGGATGCCGTCCAGGCGGTGGAACCGCTCGCGCGCGGTCGCCACCAGCCGCTCCGGCGCCGTGGGGTCGGCGTTGTCGACGGCCACGCCGACCGCGTTCGGCCCCAGGGCCGCGGCCGCCTCGGCGACGTTCTTCTCCTCCCGCCCCGTGACGACCACCTTCGCGCCGTCGGCGACCAGCTCGCGCGCGGTGGCGTGGCCCAGCCCGCGGGTCGCCCCGGTGACGACGTACACCCGGTCCTTCAGTCCAAGATCCATGGCCCTATCCTGCCTCCTCGCCTTCTCCGCCGAACAGGGCGAGAGCGGTGTTCACCAGACCGATGTGGCTGAACGCCTGCGGCACGTTGCCCAGCTGCCGCCGGCCCACCGTGTCGTACTCCTCGGACAGCAGGCCCACGTCGTTGGCGAGTCCCAGCAGCCGTTCGAACAGCTCGCGCGCCTCCCGGGTCCTGCCGGTCATGTGCAGGGCGTCCGCCAGCCAGAAGGAGCACACCAGGAACGTGGCCTCGTCCCCGGGCAGCCCGTCCACCGCGGTCGTCGCGGCGGGCGTGTACCGGCGCAGCAGTCCGTCCCGTCCCAGTTCCGCGCGGACCGCCTCGATGGTGCCGAGCACCCGTGGATCGTCGGGCGGCAGGAAACCCACCCGGGGGATGAGCAGCAGCGCCGCGTCCAGTTCCCGGGAGCCGTAGGACTGGGTGAAGGTGTTCCGCTCGGGGTCGAAGCCCTTCTCGCACACCTCCCGGTGCACCTCGTCGCGCAGCTCGCGCCAGCCGTCGAGGTCGCCGTGGAGCTCCGGGTCGTCCTCCAGGGCGCGCACCGCGCGGTCCGCGGCGACCCACACCATGACCTTGGAGTGCACGAAGTGCCGTCGCCCGCCGCGTACTTCCCACAAGCCCTCGTCCGGCTGCCGCCAGACCGTGCGCAGGAAGTCCATCAGCACGGTCTGCAGCGCCCACACGTCGGGCTGCGCCGACAGGCCCGAACGGCGGGCCAGGTCCAGGGAGTCCATCACCTCGCCGTACACGTCGAGCTGGAGCTGGTTGACCGCCTCGTTGCCGACCCGTACCGGTGTGGCGCCGCCGAAGCCGGACAGCCAGGGCAGTTCGAACTCCGGCAGCCGCCGCTCGCCCGCCAGGCCGTACATGATCTGCAGGTCGGCCGGGTCGCCCGCGACCGCCCGCAGCAGCCAGTTCCGCCAGGCCTCCGCCTCCTGCTGGTACCCGGCCGCCAGCAGCACGTTCAGGGTCAGGGTGGAGTCCCGCAGCCAGCAGAACCGGTAGTCCCAGTTGCGCACCCCGCCCGGGTCCTCCGGCAGCGAGGTGGTGGCCGCGGCGACGATGCCGCCGGTGGGGGCGTACGTCAGCGCCTTCAGCGTGATCAGGGACCGGACCACCATGTCCCGGTGCGGGCCGTGGTACCGGCAGTGCGACGCCCACGCCTGCCAGTCCGCCACGCTGTGCCGCAGCGAGGTGTACGGGTCGACGAGCGGCGGGCGCGGCTCGTGGGAGGGGTGCCAGGTCAGCACGAACGCGACCCGTTCGCCCTCCTTCACCGTGAACTCCGAGACGGTGCTCAGGTCCTCGCCCCAGGTGCGCACCTCCGGTTCGCTGCGCAGCCACACCGAGTCGGGCCCGGCGACCGCGACCCGGTGCCCGTCGGCCCGGCGCACCCAGGGGACGACCGAGCCGTAGTCGAAGCGCAGCTTGAGCGTGCTGCGCACGGTGACCTCCCCGCTCACGCCCTGCACGATCCGCACCACGTCGGGGGCCCGGTGGCGTTGGGGCATCAGGTCGGTGACCCGGACGGTCCCGCCGTCGGTCTCCCACTCGGTGTCCAGGACCAGGGTGTCCTGCCGGTAGGCGCGGCGCGTGCAGCGCTCCGCCCCGGCGGGGGCGATGCGCCAGTGCCCGTTGTCCTCGTCGCCGAGGAGCCGGGCGAAGCACGCGGCGGAGTCGAAGCGGGGCAGGCAGAGCCAGTCGATGGAGCCGTCCGTGCCCACCAGGGCAGCGGTCTGCTCGTCGCCGATGAGCGCGTAGTCCTCGATACGGTGCACGAGGTGCGGGTTCCCGGCCGCCCGGGCCCGCAATCAGGTCGGGAGCCGGGGGAGTGACGGGCCGTCGGCGGACGGGGACCCGGTGCCGGAGAAGATCACCCCGGGCTCGGCGGGCGCCTGGTTGAGCACCCACAGGCCGATCAGGACGGCCAGCGCGAAGACGACGGCGACCAGCACCGCGAGGACGAGCCGGCGCCGGCGTTCCCGGCGCAGCCAGGTCCCGCGTGCCGCGCGGTAGGCGTCCGGGTCGGGCAGCACACCCCCGGCGAGTGCGGAGAGGGCGTCGCGCAGCTCCCGTTCGGTGCGGTCGGCGCCCGGCGGTCGGGGCAGGGGCCGGTCGGGGCGGGCGGGGTCCGCGCCGGTGCCGTGCGACGGAGTCGCCTCTCGGTGCGTCATCGCCGGGCCTCCATCGCCTGGGTCAGCGCGGCGATGCCGCGCGAGGTGTGCGTCTTCACGGAGCCGCGGGTGATGCCCATCGCGGCGGCGATCTCGCGCTCCGTCAGCCCGAGCCAGTGCCGCAGCACCAGCGCCTCGCGCTGCCGGGTGGGCAGCTGCCGGAGCGCGTCGATCAGCACCCGTTGGTCGTCGCGGAGCAGCGCGGTGTTCTCGGCGGACGCGACGGTGTCCTCCGGGGCGCCCTGCGGCACGACGCGGCGCACCACCTGGAGGTGCCGTATCCGCATCCGGGTCAGGTTGCAGACGGTGGACCGCAGATACGCCTCCGCCGCGCCCACGTCCGTCAGCCGCCGCCACCTGCGGTAGACCTGGTAGTACGCCTCGGCCACCACGTTCTCCGGGTCGTCGGCGCCGAGCAGGACGGCGAGCCGCAGCATGGAGGAGTAGTGGGCCTCGAAGAGGCGGGCGACGCCGGCCTCGCGCTCCCGGTCGGCCGGATCGGCGGCGGCCGGCGGCTCCGCGCGGACCGCCGTCGGGGGCGGCGCCGGGGGAGGGGCCGCCGGGGCCGGCGGCAGGGTGCCGGGGGAGTGCTGTCGGCGTCTCACGTGGTGTTCGCTCCCGTCTCCGGGCGCCGCCCCGCCACCGGGCCGGACGGCAGGTCGGTGGCGTCCGCACCGCGCGGGACGCCGATGCGGTCCAGCGCCGGCGTGGCGGCGACCGCGACGGTCAGGTTGAGCAGCAGGGCGGCGACCCCGGCGTAGATCTCCACCGGACCGCCGGCGGGGCCGAGGGGCACGATCGAGGAGAACCCCTCGCGGACCACCAGCCACGTCCCGGCGGCCATGCCGACGGCCCACCCGGCGAGCAGCGCCCGCGGGTGCAACCACCGCGTGTACAGGCCCACGGCCACCGCCGGGAACACCTGGAGCATCCACACCCCGCCCAGCAGTTGCAGGTTGATGGCGGCCTGGTCGCGCAGCCCGAAGACGAACGCCACGGCGCCCAGTTTCGCCGTGAGGGAGACCGCCTTGGCGATGCGCACCTGGCGTTTGGGGGTGGCCGTCGGGTGCACGTACTCCACGTACACGTTGCGCACGAAGCTGGTCGCCGCGGCGATCGACATGACCGCCGCCGGGACCAGCGCGCCCACCACGATCGCGCCGAACACCAGCCCGGCGAGCGGGCCCGGCATGAGCCGGTCGACCAGCATCGGCACGGCCGCCTCCGCGCCGCCCTCGGGGGCGCGCACCCCGGCCGCGAGGGCGGCGATGCCCAGGAAGCCGAACAGCGCCAGCAGCGCCGTCCAGGCGGGCAGGCCCACCGTGACCTTGCGCAGGGTGCGTGGTCCGTCGGCCGCGAAACCGGCGGTGAGCACGTGCGGGTACATCAGCAGGGCCAGCGCGGAGCCGAGCGCGAGGGTGGCGTACGCGGGCTGCTGCCCGGGGGTCAGCAGCAGCGGCGAGTGGGCCGTGTCCGTCCCGCCGAGCGCGCGGGCCGCACCGTCGAAGACGGCGCCGGGCCCGCCGAAGCGCCGCAGCACCAGCCAGCACACCGCGGTGAGCGAGACGAACACCGCGACCGCCTTCAGAGCCGCGATCACGGTGGGCGCCCGCAGCCCGTGCCGGTAGGTCGCCACCGCGAGACCGGCGAAGACCGCCACCATCACCAGGTCGCCGGTCGCCCCGTGCGGGTACAGCCCGCCGGCGGTGAGCACCGCGCGGATCCCGAGCAGTTGCAGCGCCAGGTAGGGCATCGTCGCGAGGATCCCGGTCAGCGCCACCACCAGGGCCAGCGGCGGCGACCCGTACCGGCCGCGCACGAAGTCGGCCGCGGTGACGTAGCCGTGCCGCCGGGCCACGCTCCACAGCCGGCTCAGCAGCACGAACGCCAGCGGGCAGACGATCACCGTGTACGGCACCGCGAAGAACGCCGGCGCCCCGTTGCCGTACGCCAGCCCGGGTACCGCGGTGAAGGTGTACGCGGTGTAGACGGTGCCGCCGAGCAGCAGCCAGATCCAGCCGGCGCCGAGGGAGCGGTCGGCCAGCGCCCAGCTCTCCAGGGACGGCAGCCGGTCGCTGGGCCGGAGCCGGCGCGCGGTGACGGCGAGCAGCGACGCCCCGCCGATCACGGCGAGGAACGTCGCGGTCATGGCGCCGTCGGCCACGCGTCACCGTCCTAGGTGTGCCCTGTACCCGGTGGAGAGTTGCGCCACAGGCCGGTCCGGGGGACAGGAACGGAACGGCTGTCCGCTCCTGGGTCCGCGGCGGCCGGGTCCGCGGGCCCGCACACTCTCGCACACGGGGCGGGCGGGCCGGGAGGGGTGCACGGGCGGCGGCCGACGCACGGGGCGCTCGGGCGGGTTCCCGGTCAGACGGGGGCCGGCTCCGACTCCGGGGCGTCCGCCGGTCCCGCCGCCGGCCGGGCCGCCCGCTCCCGGGTCTCGCGGCGCACCAGCACCACCCAGCCGACCGGCACGGCCGCCGCGAACAGCCACCACTGCAGGGCGTACGCGTAGTTCAGGGCGGCGTTCTCCTCGCCCGGGCCGCCGAGCAGCTGCGGGCTGCCGTCCCGCGGCTCGGGCGCCGTCTGCACGACGTGGCCGCCGAGCACCTCGGCGCCCAGGCGCCGGGCCTCCAGCTCACTGTTGATCAGCATGATCTGCCGGTCGGGCAGGCCCTGGAGGTTCTTGATGCCGCTGGCCTCGGTGGTCTCGTCGGGCATCAGCCGGCCGGTGATCGTGACCTCGCCGGAGGGCGGCGGGGGGACGTCCGGGAACGCCGTCTGGCTGGGGCCGTCCGAGGGGATCCAGCCGCGGTTGACCAGCAGGACCCTGCCGTCCCGGAGGATCAGCGGGGTGAGGACGTGGTAGCCGACCTCGTCGTCGGAGTTGGTGCGGCGGCGCACCACGACCTCGGCGTCGGTGTCGAAGCGGCCCGTGGCGGTCACCGTGCGGTACCGCTCCTCGCGGGTCACGGCGTGGCCGGGGGAGGCGAGCCGCTGCACGGGCACCGGCTCCGCGTCCAGCGCCTCGGCGACGAGCCGGTTGCGGGCGGAGCGCTGTTCGTAGCGTTCCATCTGCCAGGAGCCCAGCCAGATCATCGTGGGGATGAGCAGCAGGGCGACCAGGGTGATGGTCACCCACTGGCGGGACAACAGGAAGCGGTACACCCCACGACCGTACAACTCGGTCGTGGGGTGCACGGAGGCGGGTACGCCCGGCGCGTTGTCACACCCGGTCCACGATGCCCGTCCTTCCCTCCGCCCGGGCGCAGTGGGCCCCGCAGTACCAGTGGCCCTCGGCCTCCACGCCCTGGCCGATGATCTGCACCCGGCAGTGCTCGCAGATCGGGGCCATGCGGTGGATCGCACAGGAGAAGCAGTCGAACACGTGCACGGCCCCTTGGGCGTGCACCTCGAAGGTCATTCCGTAACTGTTGCCGCATACTTCGCAGGTCGCCATGGGCCACAGGGTGTGCCGTCCCTCCCGTGGGGGCGAGCGGGCGGCAGGCGAGTCGCCGGGCAATCACCCGTCCGTACGGTCACCCGCCGGCCGGGGCCGGATCAGCCCTCGGACGCCGGTTCGACGTTGCCGAGCAGCTGTCCGAACGCCGCCTCGTCCACGACCGGGGTGCCGAACTGGCGGGCCTTGACCACCTTGGACGTCCCGGAGCCGGGGTCGTTGGTGACCAGGAGACTGGTCAGCCGGGACAGGCTGCCGGCCACGTGCAGCCCCGCCTCCGTCGCCCGGTCCTCCAACAGCTCCCGGTCGACGGAGGTGTCGCCGGAGAACGCCACCCGCATGCCCTGCTTGAGCGGCTTGCCCGGCTCGTACCGCCCCGGGTTGGGGTACGGGCAGGCGGGCCGTTTGCGCGAGGGGCGCCAGGTGGCCGGGCGTCCGCCGTAGGCGGCCTGCTGCCCGATCCGCGGCCGGTCCGACCACTCCGTCAGCGGCCGGCACTCGTGCAGCGGCAGCCGGACGTTCGCCGCCGCGGCGGCCCGCAGGCTGGGCCGGAACGCCTCGGCCAGCACCCGCGCGTCGTCCAGCGCGTGGTGCGCCCGCTGCTGCACGACACCGAAGTGCGCGGCCAGCGACTCCAGCTTGTGGTTGGGCAGCGGAAGCCGCAGCTCCTTGGCGAGGGCGATGGTGCACAGCCGCTGCCGCACCGGAGCCTCGGCGCGCGCCCGGGCGTACTCCCGGGCGATCATCTGCCAGTCGAAGACCGCGTTGTGCGCCACCAGCACCCGGCCCTCCAGCCGGGTCGCGAACTCCGCCGCGATGTCCCCGAACAGCGGCGCGCCCTCCAGCGCCTCGCTCGTCAGGCCGTGGATCCACACCGGGCCGGGGTCCCGCTCCGGGTTGACCACCGTGTACCAGTGGTCCTCGACCTCGCCGCGCGCGTCCAACCGGTACACGGCCGCCGAGATGATGCGGTCGTCACGGGCCAGCCCCGTCGTCTCCACGTCAACGACCGCGTAGCCCCGGGGATACGCCGCCGGCCACACGCCGGGGGAGGGGGCTGCGGTCGTCAGGTCTTCGAGCATGGTCACCGAGGATACGGGGCGCGGCCGACACTGCGGTCCGTCAGGTCCCCTGTCTCGCGCGGGCGTTCGCGTGCCGGATATGTCCGCGGATGCTCGATGTGTGCGGGTGGTCGTGACTCCTCGGCGAACGGCGAACGGCGAACGGCGAACGGCGAACGGCGGCCGGGGGCGGGGTTTCGCGGGCGAGTGCGGTGCCGTTGCCTGACGACTCGTCAAGTTAAGTGTGCTGCCGACGCGTTGCGCTCCGCGCTCACCAGCGGATCGGGACCGGGAGGGCCGTGAGCAGTCCCGACACCGCCACCACCAGGCCCAGGACGAACACCTCCGCCCGCGCGGGGGAACAGGCGGACAGCGGGTCGGCCGCCCGGCCCAGCCGGATCCGGGCCCACAGGGCGAGGGCGGCGACCCCCGCCATCAGCAGCACCTTGGCGAGCAGGACCCGGCCGTAGGCGGTGTCCGTCAACTGCTCCATGATCGTCTCGGGGGGCATCCTGCGCAGCGAACTGCCGATGCCCGTCGCGGTGAGGGCGGCCAGCAGGACGGCGGCCACCCGCGCGTAGAGGCCCAGCAGGGCGCTGCCCGCCTCCGTGACCCGCCACCGCCGCAGCGTGCGCAGGGTGTACACCAGGCCGCCCACCCACATCGAGGCGCAGGTCAGGTGCACCAGCGTCAGCCCGGAGCCCAGCAGGGGCGAGTACTCCGTGGTCGGGTGCGCGCGCAGCGCCTCCGCCACCACGACGGCGGCCAGCGGCCACACCTGCGTGCCGGGCCGGGCCGAGGCGGCGCACAGGGCGGCGGCGAGGAAGCCGTTGACCTCCAGGAGGGCGAGCTTGCCGTCCCGGGTGCCGTAGAGGCCGCCCACGTCGATGTCGGCGATGCCGCCGGGGACGAGGTTGCCGGTGGCCACCACGGAGGCCAGCCCCAGGGCGGCCACGAACCCCACCGAGTTGGCCACCGTGGACCAACTGCGGGGCAGGACGGGGGGCGCGCCCGGTACGGAACGGGCCAGCCGCCGCACGAACAGTTCGCCCACGGGCACGGCCAGCGCCGCGAACAGCACCGTCCGCAGCAGGGCTATGCCGCCCGTGCCGGGAGCCGGGTCCTCCCCCGTGCCGTCCAGTGCGGGAGCCGGGCCGAGCAGGGGTATGAGCGCGCCCAGCGTCACCAGGACGAGGACGGCGACGGCCGGTCCGACGCCGGAACGCCGCTCGCCCCTGTGGGCACCGGTCGTCCTGGACCGGGGGTTGGTCAGAGTCACCCCAGGATCTTCACAAGCGCCCGCGGAGCCGGGCAAGCCCGGGACCGAAGTGGGCCCGGACATTCCGTGCGTCATGCATATATCGGGACGGTTCCGTTCCGAGGCCGTTACATTCCCGGCGGCGGAAGGCCCCGCCGCCGGGTGCCGGAGGCCGCGCGCCCCCGGTCGGCAGCGCACGCGAGACGCCCCTTCCGTCCGCCTTCGTTCCCGACCGGCCGTCGTCCCCGTGCGCTTCGTCCCCGCCCGGCCGTCGTCTCCCCGTGCGCCTTCGTCTCCGTCCGGGTCCCGTCCCCCTGCGCCTTCGTCCCCGCCCCGCCGCCGTCACTCCCAGCGCGCCGCGTCCGCCCCCCACGGGCCGGGCGGACGGGTCCAGTCGCGCGGTCCGCCCGCGAACGTCACCGGGGGCAGGGCGTACCGCAGCCGGCCGAGCGGGCTGTCGGTCCCGGCGAGCCAGGGGCCGGGTTCCGGGGCCGGTGTCCCGGCGGCCGGAGCGTCCTCGAGCGCCGCCCCGGCGGGTGCGGACTCCAGCAGCCACCGCGCCGTACGGGCCAGCGTCACCCGGACCAGCCGGCTGCCGCCCGCCTCCGCACGGTCCGTCAGGGCCCGCAGCACGGCCGCCGCGAGGAGGTACCCGCTGCCGTGGTCGAGCGCCTGGGCCGGCAGCGCGCCCGGACGCCCGTCCCCGCCCTCGGCCGACGCGATGCCCGTGGCCACCTGCACCAGGCTGTCGAAGCCCCGCCGGCCGCCCCACGGTCCGTCGACGCCCCACGCCGACAACTGGGCCACCACCACCCCCGGCCGTCGCTCGGCCAGCGCCCGCGGGTCCAGCCCGAACCGGTCCAGCGCGCCCGGGCGGTAACCGGTGACGACGACGTCCGCACCGGCGAGCAGTTCCTCGAAGGCGTCCCGGCCCGTGGCCAGGTCGAGCAGGGCGGACCGCTTCCCGAAACCGGTGTCGGCGTGCTGGTCGGCGATCTCGGGCAGGCCCGGCGGATCCACCCGCAGCACGTCCGCGCCGAGCAGCCCGAGCACGCGGGTGGCGACCGGCCCGGCGATGACCCGGGTGAGGTCCAGCACCCGCACCCCGGCGGCCGGCAGCAGGGGACCTCCGTCCACCCCCGGCAGGGTCCGGCCGGGCGCGGAGTCCAGCCGGACGCGCTCCACCAGGGGCCGGCGCGCCACCGCCACGCCCTGCGGATGCGCCGCCCACTGCGCCGGCGTGCGCAGCGCGACCGCGAGCCCCCCGGCCGCGCTCACCGTGTCCTCCACCTCCCGCGCGGAGCGTCCGGCCAGCGCCGCCGCCACCGCGTCCGGGTCGCCGGGTACGTCCAGCGCGGCGAGCAGCCGCTCCCGGTGGTGCGGGTAGTTGGCGTGGGTGCGCACCCAGCCGTCCGCCGTCCGCCAGAACCGTGACAGCGGCGCGAAGGAGACCGGGGCCCGCCCGTCCACCCGCAGGTGCCGCTCACTGACGAACGCCGTCGCCACCGCGCCGTCGTCCACCCGTACGGCGGGCACCTCCGCGAGCCCCGCCCGGCGGGCCGCCAGTTCGGCGGCGGCCAGCGCGCACGCCGCCACGCACGTCCGTGCCGTCCGCCGCACCGGGAGCCGTGCCGACAGCACCTCCGGCCGCTCCACGGCCGTGACCCGGCCGAGCAGGCCGGGATCACCGCCGAGCGCGGACCAGGCGTCGGCCGTATCGGTCATCGTGCTTCCTCCGTGGACCCGGCCGCCCGGACCGGGGATGATCGGGGCCCCGCTGGAGCGGAAGCGGCCGGGACCGTGTGCGGTGGGCAGCATGCCGCACGGCGGGAGGGCCGGGCGAACCGCCCGGCCCTCCGTGTTGCGCTCCGGGAACCGTGCCCCGGTGGCGGTCCTGCCTACTTCACGGCGCGCAGCGCGTTGACGATGCCGTGGCCGTAGAAGCCGTTGACCAGCTTGCCGCCCTCGCAGGTGGCGTCCTGCACACCGTCGCCGTCCTGGTCGTAGGAGGCCGGGCAGCCCGGGTTGTCCGCCTGGGCCTTCAGCAGCGCCTGGACCACGGCGGGCGGGGCCCACGGGTGCTTGGACTTCAGCAGCGCGGCGACGCCGGCGGCGTGCGGCGCGGCCATCGAGGTGCCCTGGAGGAAGGCGTACTGCCCGTTCGGCATGGTGGACAGGATGCGGCCGTCCTTGGACGGGGTGTCCGGCAGCTGGTAGCGGCGGTCACCGCCCGGCGCGGCCACGTCCACGACCCGGTGGCCGTAGGTCGAGTAGTACGACTTCTGGTTGTCCACACCCGTCGCGCTGACCGTGACCACGCCCGGCAGCTGGGTCGGCAGATCCAGGCACTCGCTCGGGTCGATGGTGCGCTCGACCGGAGTGGTGTCGTTGGGACTGGAGGCGTCGTCGATCGCGTCCGAGGCCAGGTCGTGGTTGGAGTTGCCGGCCGACGCCACGTGCAGGGTGCCCTTGCCCTGGGCGTACAGCTGGGCGCGGTTGACCGCGTCCAGGATCGCCTTCTGGTCCGGGTCGTCCTTGCAGTTGTACAGCCACGGGTCGACGTAGTAGCTGTTGTTCGTGATCTCCACGCCGTGGTCGGCGGCGAACACGAAGGCGCAGACGACGTTCTCCGGGTAGAAGAGGCCGTTGTCCGGGTCGCTCACCTTGATGCTGGACACCTTCACACCGGGCGCGACGCCGGCCACGCCGATGCCGTTGCGGGCGGCGGCGATCTCACCGGCCACGTGGGTGCCGTGGTAGTCCTCGTCCGTGTACGGGCGCCAGGCACCCTCGCTGGTGTCCGCCACGCCGCCGACGCAGTTGGCGGACTGGGAGGCGGAGAAGTTCGGGGCGAGGTCCGGGTGGGTGTCGTCGACGCCGGTGTCGATCACGGCGACGGTCACCTTGCTGCTGCCCGGGTTGATCTTCGCGGCCTTGTCGGCGCCGATCGCCCGCAGGTCCCACTGGTCGGCCTCGAGCGGCTCGCTGTCCGGCGTCTTCGCCGAGGCGGCCCCGATGCGCGCCGCGTCCGCGGCCGTCACGTACTCGGCCGCGCCGACGTCGGTGGTGCCGGCCGGGGTCAGGGGCGCGGTGCGGGTGGCACCCGCCGACTGCACGCCCCGGACCTTGCGTATCTCCGTGCCGAAGTCCGGGTTCGCCGAGTGGACGACGATGACACCGATCCTGTCGTGGGTGACCACGACCTTCCCGCCGGCCTGGGCGATCGCCTTCTCCACCGACGCGATCGTGCGGCGGTCCGCCTTGGTGTTCACCACGTACGCCAAGGCGGGCGCGTCCGTCGCCTGCTCCGCCGTCGACGCGGTCCGCTCGGCGGCCGAGGCCGCCGCCGGCAGGAAGCCGAGCGAGGCGGTCAGCGACAGCGCGACGGGCACGGCGAGGGCGAGCCGGCGTCTGGAACGCAGATGAGCCATGGGGTCTCCACATCATCCGGAACGGAAGCTGCCCGAGACACAGGTGGTGCTCGGGCAGGTACATGACGGGTTGTGCAGGGTGAAGCTATCCCGCGAGGTCTCGGGCCAGCAACGTTTTCCCTCAAGGTCTTCACAGTCCGCGCCCGAATGTCCCGGAGGGTCCCCTGCGGTCCCCCGGACGGCTCTCCCCGTCCCCGGCCGCCCCCGCCTCTCCGTCCCCGCCTCTCCGTCCCCGCCTCCCCGTCCCGCGGCCCCGGCACCCGAGCTCGCGTCGCCCCGGGGCCCGGTCGCACCCGGCCTCCCACCCGCCTCCCACCCCGCCCCCGCCCGGCGCGTCCGGCCGGACGGAAAGAAGCAGAACCCGTTTGAACCACCCCCGGCCGGGCGCCGTGCCCTTGGGCAGGGAGCGCGAGGACACTCGCCTCCGTCCCTGTCGGACCGCACGATCGCGAGGAGACTCCGTGGCCGCCGAAGCACCGCCCCCCTCGACAGCAGAGACCAAACTCCCGACGCCGGAGGAGTTCACCGAGGTTCAGCAGAGCGCGGAGTTCGCCGAACTGCGCCGCACGCACCGCTCCTTCGCGTTCCCGCTGACCGTCGCCTTCATCGCCTGGTACCTGCTGTACGTCCTGCTGTCCAACTACGCGGGCGGCTTCATGGGCACCGAGCTGTTCGGCAACATCAACGTCGCCTTCGTCTTCGGCGTCCTGCAGTTCGTCACCACGTTCGCCATCGCCTGGTGGTACTCCCGCCACGCCGCCGCCAAGTTCGACCCGAAGGCCGAAGCCATCAAGACCCGTATGGAGGGCGGCGCATGAGCCCCTCGATCGCCCACGTCACCCTCGCCGCGAACGAGGCCAGCGAGCACCGCGGCCTGATCATCACCCTGTTCGCGCTGTTCGTCGTCGCCACCCTCGGCATCACCGTCTGGGCCGGGCGCCAGACCAAGGACGCCGCCGACTTCTACGCCGGCGGCCGGCAGTTCAGCGCCTTCCAGAACGGGCTCGCCGTCTCCGGCGACTACATGTCGGCCGCGTCCTTCCTCGGCATCGCGGGCGCCATCGCCCTGTTCGGCTACGACGGCTTCCTCTACTCCATCGGCTTCCTGGTCGCCTGGCTGGTGGCGCTGCTGCTGGTCGCCGAGCCGCTGCGCAACTCCGGCCGCTACACCATGGGCGACGTGCTCGCCTACCGGATGCGCCAGCGCCCGGTGCGCACCGCCGCCGGCACCTCGACCATCGTCGTGTCGATCTTCTACCTGCTCGCCCAGATGGCCGGCGCGGGCGTCCTGGTGTCGCTGCTGCTCGGCATCACCTCCGACGCCGGCAAGATCCTCATCGTCGCCCTGGTCGGCGTCCTGATGATCGTCTACGTCTCCATCGGCGGCATGAAGGGCACCACCTGGGTGCAGATGATCAAGGCCGTGCTGCTCATCGGCGGCACCATCCTGATCACCTTCCTGGTCCTGCTGAAGTTCAACTTCAACATCTCCGACCTGCTCGGCAAGGCCGCCGAGAACAGCGGAGCGGGAGCCGCCTTCCTGGAGCCCGGCCTGCAGTACGGCGCCAGCGGCACCACCAAGCTGGACTTCATCTCCCTCGGCATCGCCCTGGTGCTCGGCACGGCCGGCCTGCCGCACATCCTGATCCGCTTCTACACGGTGCCCAACGCCAAGGCCGCCCGGAAGTCCGTCAACTGGGCCATCGGCATCATCGGCGGCTTCTACCTGATGACCATCGCCCTCGGCTTCGGCGCCGCGGCCCTCATCTCGCGCACCGAGATCATCGAGTCCAACCCGTCCGGCAACACGGCCGCCCCGCTGCTCGCCCTGCACCTCGGCGGCGTCGACTCCACCTGGGGCGCGATCCTGCTCGCCACCATCTCGGCGGTCGCCTTCGCGACCATCCTGGCCGTGGTCGCGGGCCTCACCCTCGCCTCCTCGTCCTCCTTCGCGCACGACATCTACGCCAACGTCATCCGCAAGGGGAAGGCCACCGAGAAGGAGGAGATGCGTGCGGCCCGTCTGGCGACCGTCCTCATCGGCGTCGTCTCCATCGCCCTGGGCGCCCTCGCCCGCGACCTGAACGTGGCCGGCCTGGTCGCGCTCGCCTTCGCGGTCGCCGCCTCGGCCAACCTGCCGACCATCCTCTACAGCCTGTTCTGGAAGCGGTTCACCACCCAGGGCGCGCTGTGGTCGATCTACGGCGGTCTGATCATCGCCGTCGGCCTGGTGCTGTTCTCGCCCGTCGTCTCCGGCGACCCCACGTCGATGTTCCCCGACGTCGACTTCTCGTGGTTCCCGCTGAAGAACCCGGGCCTGATCTCCATCCCGGCCGGCTTCCTGCTCGGCTGGCTCGGCACCGTCCTGTCCAAGGAGGAGCCGGACACCGAGAAGTACGCGGAGCTGGAGGTCCGGTCCCTCACCGGCGCCGGCGCCCACTGATCCACCCCGCCCGACGGCCGCGTCGTAGGAACCTCCAGGTCCCCACGACGCGGCCGTCGTCGTTCTCGTCGCATCGGGCGGCTGTGGCCGTCGGTGCCGTCACGTACGCTCGCAGGTACGGGATGTCAGCGATCCGCGTCGAGGGAGGGGGCCCACGTGCTCATCGACACCTACGGCCGAGTGGCCACCGATCTGAGGGTCTCGCTCACCGACCGGTGCAATCTGCGCTGCACCTACTGCATGCCCGAGGAGGGTCTGCAGTGGCTCGCCAAGCCCGACCTGCTCGACGACGACGAGATCGTCCGCCTGGTCGGCGTCGCCGTGACCTCCCTCGGTATCGAGGAGGTCCGCTTCACCGGCGGGGAGCCCCTGCTGCGGCCCGGCCTGGCCGGCATCGTCGAACGCGTCGCCGCCCTCGAGCCCCGCCCGCAGATCTCCCTCACCACCAACGGCATCGGCCTGCGCCGCACCGCCGACGCCCTGAAGCGGGCGGGCCTGGACCGGGTGAACGTCTCCCTGGACACGCTCCGCCCGGACGTCTTCAAGCGCCTCACCCGCCGCGACCGCCACCAGGACGTCATCGACGGCCTGTACGCGGCCCGCGAGGCCGGTCTGACCCCCGTGAAGGTCAACTCCGTGCTCATGCCGGGCCTCAACGACGACGAGGCGCCCGACCTGCTCGCCTGGGCCGTGGAGCACGACTACGAGTTGCGTTTCATCGAGCAGATGCCGCTGGACGCCCAGCACGGCTGGAAGCGCGAGGGCATGGTCACGGCCGGCGACATCCTCGCCTCGCTGCGCACCCGCTTCGAGCTGACCCCCGAGGGCTCCGAGGCCCGTGGCTCGGCACCCGCCGAGCGCTGGCTCGTCGACGGCGGCCCGCACCGGGTGGGCGTCATCGCCTCCGTCACCCGCCCGTTCTGCGCGGCCTGCGACCGCACCCGCCTCACCGCCGACGGGCAGGTCCGCACCTGCCTGTTCGCCACCGAGGAGACCGACCTGCGCGGCGCCCTGCGCTCCGGTGCCCCGGACGAGGAGATCGCCCGAGTGTGGCGGCAGGCCATGTGGGGCAAGAAGGCCGGCGCGGGCCTGGACGACCCGTCCTTCGTCCAGCCGGACCGGCCGATGTCCGCCATCGGCGGCTGAGCGCGCGGAGGACAGGCTCCGGGGCCGCTCAGGCCTCCCGGGCCTGCCACTCGGCGAAGGGGACGACGTCCTTCAGGAACCCGCGCACGCCCAGGAACTGCGACAGGTGCTCCCGGTGCTCCTCGCAGGCGAGCCAGGTCTTGCGCCGCTCAGGCGTGTGCAGCTTCGGGTTGTTCCAGGCCAGCACCCAGGCGGCGGCGGTGCGGCAGCCCTTGGCGGAACAGATCGGCGTCTCGGGATCGGGGACCATCACACCGCCGACCCTAACCCGGCCCGGACACCCGCCCCCGACGGGGCGGTGGCCCCCCTCACAAGGCGACGCCGAGCAGCCACGGGGGGAGCTGCCCGGCGTCGGTCCGTCGCTCCGACGGGGGATGCGGAGCGCGTACGAAGTATGTCACGGGTCACCCCGGCACCGGCACCGGAACACCATGATTGATCTGAGCTTTTCTTGAGCTTGGCGCGGAACCTGCTTCCGCTCCCGCCGTCCACCCGTCCGTACCCGGCGGTCACGGCCCTTCGGAACGCTCCGCACCCGCTTCCGCGGCGGTCCGCGACCCCGCGTCCCGCGGGTCGTCCGCCGGGGCGCCGTCCTCCCCGGGCGGCGGCGTGATCATGGGCCGCATCGGCGTGGTCACGAAGGTCGACGGCAGGGAAGGGGCGTTCTCCCGGCCCGCGTTGGCGATCACCACCGCGATGTACGGCAGCACCGCGCCGAGGACCAGCGCCACGATCGCGACGTGCTTCTCCACGTTCCACAGCACCGCGGCGAGGATGACCGAGATCGTACGGACGGTCATCGAGATCACGTACCGGCGCTGCCGTGCCCGCACGTCGTCCTGGAGGCCCGCCCGGGCACCGGTGATCCGGAACACCTGGGCGCCATGCTGCTTCGGCATCGCAATCCACCACCCGCCCGCATCGGACTTCCCCGTCCCTGACCGCTCCGCGACCGATCGGGGACACCGGGCCCGGACATCCACCACATTACGCCCGCCCGGCCGCCGGGCCACTACCGGGGCAGCCCCTCCACCCCTCGCCCGGCCGCTCCGTCGCGCGGACGGCGCCGCCCGGCATGCGGCACGCGGAGCCCGGGCCGACACTGGCCGTAATGCACGCGTCAAGCCGTACGAGGAGGCACTCATGGGCTGGTTGTGGGCGATCATCGTGGGATTCGTGCTCGGCCTGCTCGCCAAGGCGGTGATCCCCGGCAAGCAGCACATCCCGCTGTGGCTGGCGACCATCTGCGGCATGATCGGCGCCGTCATCGGCAACGCCATGGCCCGGGGCTTCGGCATCGAGGAGACCCGCGGCATCGACTGGGGGCGGCACATCTTCCAGCTGGGCGCGGCCATCGTCGTCGTGCTCCTCGTGGAGATGATCTACAACGCGATGCAGCGCCGGAAGCACGAACGCCGCACGACCTGACCCGGCACGGGGACGGCGAGGGAGGACAGCGAGGGGCGGGAGGCGAGGGGGCGGCTCCCGCCCGCGGGAACCGCCCCCTCGTCCACCCCTGTGGCTCAGCCGGCCGTGACCTCGACGGCCGCCAGGTTCTTCTTGCCCCGGCGCAGCACCAGCCAGCGCCCGTGCAGCAGGTCCTCCCGCGCCGGGACGGCGTCCTCGGCGGTGACCTTCACGTTGTTCACGTAGGCGCCGCCCTCCTTCACCGTGCGCCGCGCGGCCGACTTGCTGGCCACCAGGCCGACCTCCGCGAAGAGGTCCACCACCGGGGCCGGCTCCGTGACCCGGACGTGCGGCACCTCGGAGAGCGCCGCGGCCAGCGTGCGCTCGTCCAGCTCCGCCAGCTCGCCCTGGCCGAACAGCGCCTTCGAGGCGGCGATCACGGCGGCCGTCTGGTCCGCGCCGTGCACCAGCGTGGTCAGCTCCTCCGCCAGCGCCCGCTGCGCGGCACGGGCCTGCGGGCGCTCCGCGGTCTGCCGCTCCAGCTCCTCCAGCTCCTCGCGGGACCTGAAGGACAGGATGCGCATGTAGCCCGAGATGTCCCGGTCGTCCACGTTCAGCCAGAACTGGTAGAACGCGTACGGCGTCGTCATCTCCGGGTCCAGCCACACCGCACCGCTCGCGGTCTTGCCGAACTTGGTGCCGTCCGCCTTCGTCATCAGCGGGGTCGCGTACGCGTGCACCGTGGCGTCCGGCTCCAGCCGGTGGATCAGGTCCAGGCCCGCCGTGAGGTTGCCCCACTGGTCGCTGCCGCCCTGCTGCAGCGTGCAGCCGTACCTCCGGTAGAGCTGGAGGAAGTCCATGGCCTGCAGCAGCTGGTAGCTGAACTCGGTGTAGCTGATGCCCTCGGAGGACTCCAGCCGCCGGGCGACCGAGTCCTTCGTCAGCATCTTGTTGACGCGGAAGTGCTTGCCGACGTCCCGCAGGAACTCGATCGCCGACAGGTTCTGCGTCCAGTCCAGGTTGTTGACCATCTCGGCCGCGTTCTCGCCCTCGAAGGACAGGAACGGCTCGATCTGCCGGCGCAGTCGCTCCACCCAGCCGGCCACCGTCTCCGGCGAGTTCAGCGTGCGCTCCGCGGTCGGCCGCGGGTCACCGATCTGGCCCGTCGCCCCGCCGACGAGGGCCAGCGGCCGGTGCCCGGCCTGCTGGAGCCGGCGCAGGGTGAGCACCTGCACCAGATGCCCCACGTGCAGGGACGGCGCGGTCGGGTCGAAGCCGCAATAGAAGGTGACGGGACCGTCCGCGAGCGCTTTGCGCAATGCGTCCTCGTCGGTGGACTGGGCGAACAGCCCGCGCCACTGCAGCTCGTCGACGATGTCCGTCACGGTTCTCGTGTCTCCTAGGTGATGCCGGAAGAGGGGCGCCGAGGGTGCTCGGCTCCGCGCGCCCGGCCGGCGGCCGGACGCGGACGCCTACGAGGTTATACGCCCCGGCTGACCGAGCTCATATTGAAATCGGGGATGCGCAGCGCGGGCATCGCGGCCCGGGTGAACCAGTCGCTCCACTCCCTGGGCAGCGTCTTCTCCGTCCGCCCCGCCTCCGCCGCCCGGCCCAGCAGGTCCACCGGCGACTCGTTGAACCGGAAGTTGTTCACCTCCCCGGTCACCTCGCCGTTCTCCACCAGGTAGACGCCGTCCCGGGTCAGACCGGTCAGCAGCAGCGTCGCCGGGTCCACCTCGCGGATGTACCACAGGCAGGTCAGCAGCAGCCCGCGCCCGGTGTCGGCGACCATCTCCTCCAGCGAGCGGTCCCGGCCGCCCTCCAGGATCAGGTTGTCGATCCCCGGCGTCACCGGCAGCCCGGTCAGCTCCGCGCTGTGCCGGCTGGTGGTCAGGTGCCTCAGCTCGCCCTCGCGGACCCACTCCGTGGCCGCCAGCGGCAGCCCGTTGTCGAACACCGACCGGTCACCCCCGGAGGAGTGCGCCAGCACGAACGGCGCCGACTGAAGTCCCGGCTCGTGCGGGTCGCTGCGCAGGGTCAGCGGCAGCCCGGTGAGCCGCTCACCGATCCGGGTGCCGCCGCCGGGCGCGGAGAACACCGTGCGGCCCTCGGCCGCGTCCCGCCCGGAGGCCGACCACAGCTGGTAGATCAGCAGGTCCGCCACCGCGGTCGGCGGCAGCAGCGTCTCGTACCGGCCCGCGGGCAGCTCCAGCCGCCGCTCGGCCCAGCCGAGCCGCACCGCCAGTTCGGCGTCCATCGTCCTGGGGTCCACGTCCGTGAAGTCCCGGGTGGAGCGCCCCGCCCACGCCGACCGGGTACGGTCCGGCGACTTGGCGTTCAGCTCCAGCGTCCCGTTCGGCTGGTCGTGCCGCAGCCGCAGCCCCGTCGACGTGCCCAGGTAGCTGGACACCATCTCGTGGTGGGCGAACCCGTACAGCTCGCGCCCGCCCGCCCGGGCCCGGGCGAACGACTCCCCGAGCGCCGGGGCGAAGTCCGTGAACACCGCCGACGAGGTCACGGCGGGCTCCTGGGCGAAGTCGGGGGACTCGGGCACCCCGGCGACCAGCGGTCCCGCGTCCTCCGCAGGACCCGCCCCGCGCGCCGCCGCCTCGGCCGCCCGCACCAGCGGCTCCAGCTCCTCGGCGGTCACGGCCGACCGCGACACCACCCCGGACGCCGTCCCCTCCCGGCCGTCCACCGTGGCCACCACGGTGAGGGTGCGTCCGCGCGTGACCCCGTTGGTGGTGAGCGCGTTGCCCGCCCAGCGCAGATTGGCCGTCGACCGCTCGTCGGCGATCACCACGCACCCGTCGGCCCGGGACAGCGCGAGCGCGCGCTCCACGATCTCGTGCGGCTTGCTGCTGCGCCCGCTCATCGACCGGCCTCCTGAGTCGTGTCGAGACGGTGCTGTCCCGGGGGACGACCCCCGGACCCCCGGCCGGTCCCGGTCCTGGCGCTCATCGGCCGGCCTCCTGAGTCGTGTTGAGACGGTGCTGTCCCGGGGGACGACCCCCGGACCCCCGGCCGGTCCCGGTCCTGGCGCTCATCGGCCGGCCTCCTGAGTCGTGTTGAGGATGTTGACACCCCGGAACAGGGCCGAGGGGCAGCCGTGCGAGACCGCCGCGACCTGTCCCGGCTGGGCCTTGCCGCAGTTGAACGCCCCGCCCAGCACATACGTCTGCGGGCCGCCGACCGCCGCCATGGAGCCCCAGAAGTCGGTCGTCGTCGCCTGGTAGGCCACGTCCCGCAACTGCCCCACCAGCCGCCCGTTCTCGATGCGGTGGAACCGCTGGCCCGTGAACTGGAAGTTGTAGCGCTGCATGTCGATGCTCCACGAGCGGTCCCCGACCACGTAGATGCCCCGCTCCACACCGCCGATCAGGTCCTCCGTCGACATCCCGGCCGGATCGGGCCGCAACGACACGTTCGCCATCCGCTGCACCGGCACGTGCTCCGGGGAGTCCGCGAACGCGCACCCGTTGGACCGCTCGAAGCCCGTGAGCCTCGCGATCCGCCGGTCCAGCTGGTAACCGACCAGGGTGCCGTCCTTCACCAGGTCCCAGGACTGCGCCTCGACGCCCTCGTCGTCGTAGCCGACGGTCGCCAGCCCGTGCTCGGCGGTGCGGTCGCCGGTGACGTTCATCAGCTCCGAGCCGTACCGCAGCTTCCCCAGCTGGTCGAAGGTGGCGAACGAGGTGCCGGCGTACGCCGCCTCGTAGCCGAGCGCCCGGTCCAGCTCCGTGGCGTGCCCGATGGACTCGTGGATGGTCAGCCACAGGTTGGAGGGGTCGACGACCAGGTCGTAGAGCCCCGGGTCCACGCTGGGCGCCCGCATCTTCTCCGCGAGCAGCTCCGGCAGCCGCGCCAGCTCCTCGTCCCAGTCCCAGCCGGTGCCGGTCAGGTACTCCCAGCCGCGCCCCACGGGCGGCGCCAGGGTGCGCATGGAGTCGAACTCCCCGCTGGAGTCGTCCACCGACACGGCCGTGAACGACGGGTGCAGCCGGACCCGCTGCTGCGTGGTCACGGTCCCGGCGGTGTCGGCGTAGAACTTGTTCTCGTGCACGGTGAGCAGCGAGGCGTCCACATGGTCGACCCCGCGCGCCGCCAGCAGCCGGGCGCTCCAAGCGGCGAGCAGCGCGGCCTTCTCCTCGTCCGGCACCGAGAACGGGTCGACCTCGTACGACGACACCCAGGTCTTCTCCGCGTGCACCGGCTCCTCGGCCAGCTCCACCGGGCCGCCGGGCCCCGCACCCGCCGCCCGGACCACCCGCGCGGACAGCTGCGCCATCGCCACCGCCTGCGAGGCGACCTTCGCGGCGGCGTCCGGCGTCAGATCCACCCCGGAGGCGAACCCCCAGGCCCCGCCGTGCACCACCCGCACCGCGTAGCCGAGGTCGGTGGTGTCCGACGTCCCGGCGGGCCGGGCGTCCCGCAGGTTCCAGGACGCGCTGCGCACCCGCTCCAGCCGGAAGTCGGCGTGCGCCGCCCCCAGCGACCGCGCACGGGCCAGCGCGGCGTCGGCGAGGGGGCGCAGCGGCAGGGCGAGGAACGACTGATCGACTTCATGGGGCACGGGCGGACATCCCTTCGGGGCTTGCCTGTGGTGACCGTCGCAGGAAGTGAACCATGCCTCGCCCCACCGGCGAGCGGACACCGTGGCGGCCGGCGGGTGGGTACCGGAGCGATCCCCGTACCCACCCGCCGGCCGTCACGTACGACGCGAACTCAGCCGTCCCCAGGCACGCCGACCACGAGTGCCGCGAACGCCGTCCACGCGGCCGGCGTGACGACGAGGCGCCGGATGTGCCTGTCCTCGGAGTCGTGGACGTGGACGGCCGCTGATCCACCCGGACACCTCCGCGCCGGGCACCCGGACGACCCGGCGGTCACCGGAGTACGGCGGACCGACCGCGGCGACCGACTGTAGGAACCCGACAGGAGCCCATGGGCGCCACTGTCGGTGCCCGAATGTCCCGGGGCGTCTCCCGAACGATAGGTTTTCGGGGAAGCCGCCTGTCATCCAGGTGTTCGGGCGGGGGATTCCGACCGCTATCGAAAGGGTGATCCGTTGAGCCGCTCGGTTCTCGTCACCGGAGGCAACCGGGGCATCGGCCTCGCCATCGCCCGTGCATTCGCCGACGCCGGCGACCAGGTCGCCATCACGTACCGCTCGGGTGAGCCGCCGGCCGGCTTCCTCGCGGTCCGCTGCGACATCACCGACCCCGAGCAGGTGGAGCAGGCCTACAAGGAGATCGAGGCCCAGCACGGCCCGGTCGAGGTCCTCGTCGCCAACGCCGGCGTCACCAAGGACCAGCTCCTGATGCGCATGTCCGAGGAGGACTTCACCTCCGTCGTCGACACCAACCTCACCGGCACCTTCCGCATCGTGAAGCGTGCCAACCGGGGCATGCTCCGCGCCAAGAAGGGCCGCGTGGTGCTGATCTCCTCGGTGGTCGGCCTGGCGGGCTCCGCGGGGCAGGCCAACTACGCCGCCTCCAAGGCCGCCCTGGTCGGCTTCGCGCGCTCCCTCGCCCGTGAGCTGGGGTCCCGCAACATCACCTTCAACGTCGTGGCGCCCGGCTTCGTCGACACCGACATGACCAAGGTGCTCACCGAGGAGCAGCGCACGAAGATCGTGTCGCAGGTACCGCTCGGCCGGTACGCGCAGCCGGAGGAGGTCGCCGCGACGGTGCGGTTCCTCGCCTCCGACGACGCCTCGTACATCACTGGAGCCGTCATTCCCGTTGACGGCGGACTGGGAATGGGTCACTGAACGACATGAGCGGAATTCTCGAGGGCAAGCGCGTCCTGATCACCGGTGTGCTGATGGAGTCCTCCATCGCGTTCCACACCGCCAAGCTCGCCCAGGAACAGGGCGCCGAGATCATCCTGACCGCCTTCCCGCGGCCCACCCTGACCGAGCGCATCGCCCGGAAGCTGCCCAAGCCCACCAAGGTCATCGAGCTCGACGTGACCAACGACGAGCACCTGGGCCGTCTCGCGGACGTCGTCGGCGAGGAACTCGGCGGCCTCGACGGCGTGGTGCACTCCATCGGCTTCGCGCCGCAGGACGCGCTCGGCGGCAACTTCCTCAACACGCCGTTCGAGTCGGTCTCCACCGCCATGCACGTCTCGGCCTTCTCCCTGAAGTCCCTGACCATGGCCTGCCTGCCGCTGATGCAGAACGGCGGCTCCGTCGTCGGCCTCACCTTCGACGCGCAGTACGCCTGGCCGCAGTACGACTGGATGGGCCCGGCCAAGGCCGCCCTGGAGGCCACCAACCGGTACATGGCGCGCGACCTGGGCAAGCAGAAGATCCGCTGCAACCTCATCTCCGCGGGCCCGATCGGCTCCATGGCGGCCAAGTCCATCCCGGGCTTCGCCGAGCTGGCCTCCGTGTGGGACACCCGCGCCCCGCTGGAGTGGGACCTGAAGGACCCCGAGCCGGCCGGCCGCGGTGTCGTGGCCCTGCTGAGCGACTGGTTCCCGAAGACCACCGGCGAGATCGTCCACGTCGACGGCGGTCTGCACGCCGTCGGCGCCTGATCCGCCGGGACCGCGCCCGGTCCACCCCGGCCGCACACGGCACACGGCACACGGCACATGGCACACGGGCCCGCGCCCCAAGGGGGGGCGGGCCCGCGCCGTGCTTCGCGGCGCGGGTCCGTCCGTACCGCCCGGGGGCCTGGTCGTGCCGCCCGAGGCCAGTCCGGGCCGCTCAGGGGCATGGTCGTACCGCCCGAGGCGAGTCCGTCCCGTTCACCCGAACGGCGCACCAATCCGGGCGCGAGGGACCCGGGACCAGGCACCGTGGAGGACACGTCCGTCGCGCTTTCTGCCCTCCCCAGCCACGCCGAGGAGGTCCCGTCGTGCGCGTGTACCGTCTGGCCTCAGCGACCCTTGCCGCCGCCCTCGTCCTGGCCCTGCCGTATCAGGCGTTCCCGCACACTGCCGTGCGGTCCGCGCAGCCCGCGCCCCGGAAACCGGCCGCGGACGATCCGTTCGGCGCCGCCTGCCGGATCCGGGTGGACGGTTCCAGCGTGACCGCGTACTGCCACAACCCCTATCCCGTCACCGACCGCGTGAGTCTGCACGTCGAGTGCGTCCGCTGGTGGGACCTCGACGCCGACAGCGCCCCGGTGGCCGCCGGGCCGGCGCAGACGGTGCGCCTGACCGGGCGCTGCTGGAAGGAGGTCGGCGCCGCCTGGGTCAGCCACCGGAAGGCGGAGCGGTGACCCGGCCCGGACGGCACGCCAGCGGATAGGCGGCGGCCACCTCGGCCGCCGCCGCCGCGTCACCGGCGCGGATCGCGTCCACCAGCCGCCCGTGCTCCATGTGCGTCTCCGGGGACAGCTCCGCGCCCACGTCGTCGCGCAGCCAGTCCCGCAGCACCTCGCCCAGGTCCGCGTACATCGCGGTCAGCACGTCGTTGTGGGAGGCCGCCACCACCGCCAGGTGGAAGGTGGCGTCCGCCGTCACGAACGCCTCGGCCTCGCCCGACTCCCACGCCTCCTCGCGGCGCAGCAGCAGGGCGTCCAGCTGTTTGAGGTCCTTCTCCGTCCGCCGCTGTGCGGCCAGCCGTGCCGCGGCCGACTCCAGCGTGGAGCGCAGTTCGGCCACGTGCCGGGGATCGGCGTCGGCGAAGCGGCGGTGCATCACGCCCGCCAGTTCGCTCGTCGCCGCCACGTACGTGCCCGACCCCTGGCGGATGTCCAGCAGACCGTTGTGCGCGAGGGCACGGACCGCCTCGCGGACCGTGTTCCGTGCCACGCCGAGCTGCTCGACCAGCTCCGGCTCGGTCGGGATGCGGGAGCCGACCGGCCACTCACCCGTGGTGATCTGCGCGCGCAGTGCGGCGATGACCTGCTCGGACAGGGCCGCGCGACGCGGATGGCTCAGGGGCATGGCTCACCTTCGCACACGGGGGGCCGCCGGGCGGCGGCCGGACACTGGACCGGCAATCATCCCATGATTCTATGATGGGTTTCATGGCTGGTGAAGAGACCCGGGCGCTCGCGTCCACGACGACCGAAGACACCCCGGCCGGTCGATCCCGGCCCGCACCGCCATCACCCCGGACCCCCGGGCCGGCTCCCTCCTCCCGCCCGCGCGGGTGGACCGCCCGCCTGCTGGTCGTGGCCGTCGTCCTCGCCGCCCTCAACCTGCGGCCCGCCATCACCAGTCTGGGCGCCCTGCTGGAGGAGGTCCGCGTCGCGCTCGGCATGAGCGGCAGCGTGGCCGGACTGCTGACCTCCGTGCCCCCGCTGTGCTTCGCCGTCTTCGGCGTCACCGCCCCGCGCCTCGCCCGCCGCTTCGGTCCCGGCGCGGTGGTGTGCGGTGGCATGGCCGCCATCGCCGCCGGCCTGCTCGTCCGCCCCTTCGCGGGCGGCACGGCCGGGTTCCTCGCGGGCACCGCGCTCGCCCTGATGGGCATCGCCGTCAGCAACGTCCTGATGCCCGTCATCGTCAAGCGCTGGTTCCCGGACCGGATCGGCTCCATGACGGGCCTGTACTCCATGGCCCTCGCCCTCGGCACCTCGACCGCCGCCGCCGTCACGGTGCCGGTGACCGACCTGCTCGGCGGCCACTGGCGGTCGGGACTCGTCCTCTGGTCCGCCCTCGCCGCCGCGGCCGTCCTGCCCTGGCTGGCGTTCGTGCGGGGTGGCGACGCGGGCACCTCCGGCGGGCGGGGCCGGGGCCGGGCGGTCGGCGGTGCGGACACCTCCGGCGGGCGGGGCCGGGGCCGGGCGGTCGGCGGTGCGCCCGAGGAGGCGGGAGCCAGGGAGGCCGCGGCGTCGGGGACCGCTCCTGGCGGGGCGGTTTCCGACGGGAGTGCTCCTGCCGGGGGCGTATCCGCCGGGGCTGCGTCCGCTGGGGCCGCGCCAGCCGAGGCCGCGTCCGCTGAAGCCGCGCCAGCCGGGGAGACGCCGGCCGGGGAGGCGCCCGCCTCCGTGCCCGGCCCGCGCGCGGAGGCGGCCCCGCCGCGCATCTCCCGGAGCCCCACCGCCTGGGCCCTGGCCGTCTTCTTCGGGCTCCAGGCCACCGCCGCCTACATCACGATGGGGTGGATGCCGCAGATCTTCCGGGACGCCGGCGTCCCCGCCGGCACGGCCGGACTGCTGCTCGCGGTCACCATGGTGATGGGCGTGCCGCTCGCCTTCGTGATACCCCGGCTCGCCACCCGGCTGCCCCACCAGGGACCGATCGTGCTCGTGCTCGGCGCCAGCGGTCTCGCCGGGTACGCCGGTCTCCACTTCGCCCCGGCCGCCGGCGCCTGGGCCTGGGCGCTGCTGCTGGGCATCGCCGGCTGTGCCTTCCCGCTCGCGCTGACCCTGGTCGGCATGCGGGCCCGGACCGGCCCCGGCGTCGCCCAGCTGTCCGCCTTCGCCCAGAGCACCGGCTACCTGATCTCCATCCCGGGACCGCTGCTGGTCGGTGTGCTCTACCAGCACAGCGGCGGCTGGGGG
Organism: Streptomyces sp. NPDC029526; assembly: GCF_040637405.1. Classification (NCBI taxonomy): domain Bacteria; kingdom Bacillati; phylum Actinomycetota; class Actinomycetes; order Kitasatosporales; family Streptomycetaceae; genus Streptomyces; species Streptomyces sp. NPDC029526. The sequence continues at coordinate 21,402 of NZ_JBEZWE010000001.1, read as the reverse complement.
CTCCCGATCGGGCTGATGGCCGCCCTGCTGGTGCCGCAGACCGTGTTCGGCTACCTGGCCGGCCGCCCCCGCACGGTGGAGGAGGAGACGGCGCGCTGAGCGCGCCCCCGCACCGGGGCACCGCGCCGGGGATGCGAGACTGGCCCCATGCCAGTCCTCGACCCGAACCCGCAGAACGGCCAGAAGAAGCTCCTCCTGGTCTTCGGCTCGTTCTTCGCCATTTTCATCGTCATCGGCGTCGTCGCCAGCCTCCTCGCCCCCTGACGCACGGACCGTCCCGTGCGGTGGCCCCGGCGGTCCCGCGCGGACGTCCAAGATGTCCCGCGCGGTCGCCCCGGGGATCGCGCGTGGACGTCCGGGCTGTCCTGCGCGGTCACCCCGGCCGTCCCGACCGACCGAGGCCGAGGCGGCCCCGTCGTCGCCGGGAGGCGCCTCCCGGGTACCGGCCGCTCCGGGGGAGGCGCCCACCGCCCCTGCCGTTCCGCCCGTCCGGTGCTCCCCTTCGCCCCGGCGCCTCGGCCGTACCGTCCGCCCCGGGCCGTCCGCCCCGGGGATCCGCGCCGTCCGGCGCGTGGTAGGGCTCGCCCCCGTATCCCCTAGGGGGACAGGCTCAGGGTCAAGTGGGTGGATCACCGGATGGGTTGGTGCCCGTCGGGTCCGTACCTTCGAGATGTGGCCGCGGGACGCGGTCATCGGAACGGATTCCTCGCGGAGCGGAGGCCCTCATGACGGCACGCACCCATCCCCGGCCCCGCCCCGCCCCGCAGGGCGGCGGCCCCAATACCCGGCTGCCCTGGTGGGCCCTGGCCCTGCCCGCGCTCGCCTTCGTCGCGCTGCTGACGCTCGTCCTGAACCCCTCCGAGGCCCACGCGGCGGGCGGTGAACCCGCGATAGCGCATCTCGTCGAACGCGCGCAGCAGCTCATGGGCCGGTGAGCCCTCCGGGGGAGGGCCGTCAACTCCCTGCGCCTCGTGGCCTGTTTCATGCGAAGCTGGATGACATGAGCGTCGCAGAACCCCGCAGGATTGTCCTCTTCCGGCATGCGAAGGCCGACTGGCCCCCGGTCAACGACCATGAGCGCCCGCTCGCCGAGCGGGGCCGCATGGACGCGGCAGTCGCCGGTCGCAAGCTGGCCGACTCCGGCATCGCCTTCGACCTGGCCCTGTGCTCCACCGCGACCCGCACCCGGGAGACCTGGAAGCTGGCGGTCCAGGAATTCCCGCAGCGACCGAAAACCGTCTACGAGGAGCGGATCTACGAGGCGTCGCCCGGCGAGCTGATCGCCCTGCTGAACGAGACCTCCGACGACGCGCAGAACGTCCTGCTGGTCGGCCACAACCCCGGCATCCAGGGCCTCGCCGACATCCTGGCCGGCTCCGACGAGGCGGACGCCCGCGAGCGGATGAACCGGCGGGGATACCCGGCCGCGGCCTTCGCCGTGCTGTCCTTCACCGGTTCCTGGAAGTCCCTGGAGCCGGGCGTCGCCACGCTGGTCGACTACTGGGCGCCCAGCGAGTGACGTCCCGCGCCTGACGGGCGTCCGGCACCCGGCGAGAAGAGGTGCCGCACCCGGTGAGAAGCGGTGCCGGACCTCTCACACACGGTGCACGGCCCGGACACGCGGCGTATCGTGCGTGTCCGGGCCGTGCCGTGTCCCGTGCGGCTGTCCGTGTGCGGTGGGGAGGGCGGCGATCCGCTCAGCCGAGGTCGATCGTGTCCGCCGCCTCGACCTCCTCGCGCGTGATGCCCAGCAGGTACAGCACCGTGTCCAGGAAGGGCACGTTGACCGCCGTGTGGGCCGCCTCGCGCACCACCGGCTTGGCGTTGAAGGCCACTCCGAGACCAGCCGCGTTCAGCATGTCCAGGTCGTTGGCGCCGTCGCCGATCGCCACCGTCTGGGAGAGCGGCACTCCCGCCTCCGCCGCGAAACGACGCAGCAGCCGTGCCTTGCCCGGCCGGTCGACGATCTCCCCGGTGACCCGGCCCGTCAGCTTCCCGTCGACGATCTCCAGCGTGTTCGCGTGGGCGAAGTCCAGCCCCAGCCGCTCCTTGAGATCGTCCGTGACCTGGGTGAACCCGCCGGACACCACGCCGACTTGGTACCCCAGCCGCTTGAGCGTGCGGATCAGGGTGCGCGCACCGGGCGTCAGCCGGACCTCGCTGCGCACCTTGTCCACCACGGACGCGTCCAGCCCCTCCAGCAGCGCCACCCGGGCGTGCAGGGACTGCTCGAAGTCCAACTCCCCGCGCATGGCCGCGGACGTCACGTCGGCCACTTTGTCCTCGCAGCCCGCGTGGGCGGCGAACAGCTCGATCACCTCGTCCTGGATGAGCGTCGAGTCCACGTCCATGACGACCAGGCGCTGCGCCCGCCGGTGCAACCCGGCCGCGACGACCGCCACGTCGACCCCGAGCCGTGCGGACTCGGTCACCAGCGCGGTGCGCAGCGGCTCGGTCTCCACCCCCGACACCGCGAACTCCACGGCGGTGACCGGGTACTTGGCGAGCCGGAAGATCCGGTCGATGTTGCCGCCGGCGTCGGTGATGCGGGCGGCGATCGACGCCGCCGCCTCGGAGGTGAGGGGATGGCCCAGCACGGTGATCAGGGAACGGCCCAGCCCGCGCGGACGGTTGTCGCCGATGCCGGAGATGATCTCCGCCTGCAGCTTCATCGACTCGGCCCAGCTGTGCACGGTGGCCCGCAGATTGCCCTCCAGGCCCCGGGGCGGCTCGGTCACGAGCGCGCACAGCACGATACGGCCACGGGTGACGACCTGCTCGATGTCGACGACGTCGACCGAGTAGGCGGCGAGGGTGTCGAAGAGGCCGGCCGTGATGCCCGGCCTGTCCTTGCCGAAGATCTTGACAAGGAGAGTGGGTACGTCGGTGGTCTGCGATGCGCTCATGGTGGTCTTACCGTATCCGGCACCCAGTGCCCCTCGCCGCCTCGGTCCGCCTGACGGACAGCCCGACGACCGGCGGGGCGGACAGCCCGACAGGCAGCCGGGCGCGAGCGCCGGAAGGGCGGCGAGGGCGGGCCCTCGGGGCAGCCGGCGCCTCGGGGGAGGACCAGCTGGGGGGAACGACGGGAGTGACGTGACCCGGGCCCCCGGCGGTGGCCGTGACCGCCGTCGGGGCCGCCGTCCGGGCCGTCGTCCGGGCCGTCGGTGACGGGGGAGCGTCCGGCCCGTCCGGCAGCAGTTTCCGCGGGCGGGGAGGGGACGCGGGCCGGGGAGCTGGGGGCCATGGGGCCATGGGGGCGAGGCCGTGGAGCCAGGAGGGCTGGAGGGTCGGGATGGGTCGCTCCGAGCCCGGGAAGAGGAGACGGGAGGTTCTCAGGACGCCGGGAGCCCCGCAGCAGCAGACCCTGCAGCGGAGCCCCGGAAGCGGCCGGCTCCAGCTCCCGGGTCAGCCCCGGCCGCCCGACCCGGGCGGTGCCGGGGGAGGGGGCGGTGGCGGAGGGGGTGGTCCGTCGTCCGGTCGCCGGGGGGTGCGCCTCCGTGCGGCGCCGCCCTGCGGTCCGCGCCGGGGCGGCTCGACGGGCCGGATCACGGTGGGCGCCCCGTGGACGTCGTCCTCGCCGGAGTTGCCAGGGCTATTGGAGCGGCTACGGGAATCGCCGGAGCTGCTGGAGTCGCCGGGGCCGCTGGAGCCTTCGGGAGGGGCGGGCTCCGCGGGATCCGGCCGAGTCCGGTCCGCGCCCGGCGGCCGGGGGCTCCCGGACGGTGGCGGGGGCACCCACGACGGCCGCCGGAATGACTTGGCACCGGCGTCCCCGTCGTCCCGCGGCCGAGCCTGTCGGGCCGGGTCCCCGGCGCCGTGCGCATCCGGCCAGGAAGGGGCTCCAGGGTCGTGCGCCTCGGGTCGGGGCGGGCCCCAGGCGCCGTGCGCCTCCGCTTGGCCTTGCGCCTCCGCTCGGCCCTCCGCTGGTGCGGGCCACCCGTCGGACGGCCGAGCGCCATGCGGCCCGCCGGTCTCCTCCGCCCCGGGCATCCGCAGATACGGGTTCGTGTCCGGGTTCGGCGGTCGGTAGGGCGTCCCCGGCGTGTACGGCCCGTGCCGCACCCCGCCCTCCCGGTCCTCGCCCTGCCCACCAGGCCCCGTAGACGCTTCGTCCGCCGCCGGGGCCTCACGGCGGCCGTCGTACCCCGCACCGTCCGCGGACCCCCCGGACCCCCGGGGCGACCCGGACCACCCGACCGGCCCGGATGCCCCAGACCCCGCGGACCCCCCGGCCTCCCGGGGCCACCCGGCCGGTCCGGCCGGCCCCCACCGCCCCGTTTGCCCGGACCCCCCAGCGACGACCGTACCCCTCGGGTTTCCCGCACCCCTCGCGTCTCCCGCGTCTCCCGCCCCCCTCGCGCCCCCCACACCCCCAGAGCCCACCACCCCCGCCCCGGCGTCGCCCCCCGTGGCCCCGATGCCACCCCGTGCCGCCGGGGCCGGTGCCGCCCGGGTGCCCGCCGCGCCGGCCGCACGGGCCAGCAGCGCCCCCGCGCCCCCGGCGACCGCGCCCCAGACGGCGCCCAGCAGCAGCGCCGTGGCCGTGTCACCGTGCAGCAGCAGCCCGGCGTCGAAGGCGTCGAAGCCGAGGACGGTCAGTGAGGCGTCGACGGACACCCGCGTCAGCCGTACCAGCACCGGGAGGGCGACGGCGCCGGCGGCGCCCAGGCGCAGGGCGCAGTGTCCGGCGAAGGCGGCCGGTGTCCCCACGACCGGTGTGCGCACCGCCGTCAGCACGCCCGCCAGCAGCATCGCCACGGCGGACGCGACGCCCAGCAGCCACACCCGCCCGTCGAGTTCGGCCAGCCGCCCCAGGGTGACGGACCCGCCGGACGTGCCGTGCAGCAGTTCGTCCAGCGGATGCGGCAGCACCCCGAGCAGTGCTCCGGACGCCCGTGCGTCCCAGGGCACGCCCAGGCCCAACGGCAGACCGAGCCCCACCCCGTTCGGCGCCCCGAGCAGCGCGGCCCCCACGATCCGCCGGGGCCGGTCGTCGCCCACGGCCGCGTACCCGGCCGCCGCGCACCCCGCCGCCACCGCCACCAGCAGCACCGTGACGAGGGCGGACACCGCCGGGCGCACCACCCGGTGCACCGCCGCCCACCCGTGCGGCAGGGGCGTACGGCGCGAGGCGGCCAGGGCGACGGCCGACACCCCGAACCCCCACAGCGCGGCGCCGAGCACCGTCGGCACCGCGTCGACGCGGTATCCCACCGCGACCTCCGCCCCCACGAGGTCAGCGGCTCCGTCCGGCGTCGCCCCGCCGGGCTCGCCGAGACCGCCCAGGCCAGGCAAGTCGATCCCGCCACCCGCGCCCGGATCGGGCAGACCGCCACTCCCGCCCCAATCGGGCAGACCGCCACCCTCGCCCCAGCCGGGCAGACCGCCGAGCCCGAGCGAGCCGCCGTCGACGATGATGACGTCGTCGCCCGCCCACACCAGGCCGCCCGCCACCGCCGCGCACAGCACGACCACCGCCCCGGCCCGGGCGGCCAGTTCGGCCACTGGGACCGTCCCTCCCACCCCCGCCGACCGCAGCGACCGCAGGAGGACGAGGGCCAGCAGCAGTGCGCCGGCCAGGCTCACGCCCAGTGGCGTGACCCCGAGCGCGGTGGTCGCCTCCGCGCCCGGCAGCCCGACCGCGGACACGTCGACCGGTCCGACCGCGGACACGTCCGCGGACGGCGTGACCGAGCCACCGGCCGCCATCGCCACCACCGCCGCCGTCATCGGCCCGAGGGCGCCCACCGCGTCCGCGTCCAGCAGGCGGAGGCCCAGCGCCGCGGTGCCGGCCATCCCGATCAGCGCCCAGCCGACCGCCGTGACCGCGCAGATCACGACGTCCGCCCAGGGCACCCGCCCGGCGCCCCGTTCCGCGGTGCCCGCACGCGTGGCAGCCCCCATGGCGAACCCCCCGGTCCCCGGCGCGGCACGGTTGCCGCGCATGTCCCCCTCGCCTGGATTACCACGCTCCGGGCCGATTTCAACCCCGTCGGCGTGATGGGTCGAAAAACGTTGGTGCGGGCTCGTGACAAGGCCCGACTTTCGGTCAGGGGGGCGACCCTGGAATAGTGCCCCCCGATGTTCGACATCCCTAGACTCCCTGCGACGGGGGAAATTCGGGGGACAACTCAGTGGGGCATGGAGTGCCGGAACTCGTACTGGAATCAAACGGACGTACCTGGACGCTCGATCCGTCCAGGACCTACGCCCTGGGACGCGATCCGCAGGGCGATGTCGTGCTCGACGACGCCAGGGTCTCCTGGCGGCACGCCACGATCAGCTTCAACGGCCACAGTTGGGTCATCGTGGACCACGGCAGCACCAACGGCACGTTCGTGCAGGGGCAGCGGATCCACCATCTGGAGGTCGGCTCCGACACGGCGCTGAATTTGGGCAACGCCACCGACGGCCCGCGCGTGACGCTGACCGGTGTCGGGGCGGCGTCGCACCAGGCGCCGCCGCAGCAGGCGCAGCCCCAGCAGCAGCCGTACGCGGCCCAGGGGGCTCCGGGTGCCCATCCGGGCTGGCAGCAGCAGGCGCCGCCGCAGCAGCCGCCCGCGCACGCCGGCCACCAGCAGCCGCAGCAGGGCGCGCCGCAGCAGCCCGCACCGCGGATCCCGCACCAGCAGAGCCCCGGCGGCGGACCCGGCGCGCCGGTCTACGGCGACCGCAGCCCGACCACGTTCCACCAGTTCTCCCTCGGCCGCGTGATGCGCATCGGCCGCGCCCTGGAGAACGACCTCGTCGTCTCCGACCTCCAGGTCTCCCGCAACCACGCCGAGTTCCACTCGACGCCCGACGGGCGCATGGAGATCCGTGACCTCGGCTCGCACAACGGCACGTACGTCAACGGTGTGCCGATCCCCAAGGGCGGCACGCAGCTGCTCGGCCCGACCGACATCGTCGGTGTGGGCCACTCGACGTTCCGGATCGTCGGGGACCGGCTGGAGGAGTTCGTCGACACCGGTGAGGTGTCCTTCTCCGCCCGTCACCTGACCGTCACCGTCGACGGCGGCAAGCAGATCCTCAAGGACGTCTCCTTCGGCGTGCCGGAGAAGTCACTGATCGCGGTCATCGGCCCCTCCGGCTCGGGCAAGTCGACCCTGCTCAAGGCGCTCACCGGCTACCGCCCCGCGAACCAGGGCGAGGTCCTCTACGACAACCGCGACCTCTACAAGCAGTTCGCCGAGCTGCGCCAGCGCATCGGTCTGGTCCCGCAGGACGACATCCTGCACAAGGAACTGAGCGTCAAGAAGGCCCTCACCTACGCGGCGAAGCTGCGCTTCCCGGCCGACACCACGGCGGCCGAGCGGGCGTCCCGCATCGACGAGGTGCTGCGCGAGCTGAAGCTGGACATCCACAAGGACAAGAAGGTCACCTCCCTGTCCGGCGGCCAGCGCAAGCGCGTGTCGGTGGCGCTGGAGCTGCTGACCAAGCCCTCGCTGATCTTCCTGGACGAGCCGACGTCCGGTCTCGACCCGGGCATGGACCGTGACGTGATGCAGCTGCTGCGCGGCCTCGCCGACGACGGCCGCACGGTGCTGGTCGTCACCCACTCGGTGGCCGAGCTGGCGATCTGCGACAAGCTGCTGGTGATGGCGCCGGGCGGCTCGGTGGCCTACTTCGGTCCGCCCGAGGAGGCGCTGAACTTCTTCGGCTACGACACCTGGGCCGACGTCTTCTCCGCCTTCGAGAACTACCGCGACTACGACTGGGCGGGCCGCTGGAAGGGTTCGCAGCACTACCAGATGTACGCGGCGGACATCGACGCGGTGGCCCCGCAGTCCGTACAGGTCCCGGCGATGCAGGCGATGAAGCCGCCGAAGCCGCAGGGCTGGATGTCGCAGTTCGCCACCCTGGTGCGCCGCTACGTCTCGGTGATCGCCTCGGACAAGGGCTTCCTCGCGCTGATGGTGATCCTGCCGGCGGTGCTCGGCGCGGTCAGCCTGCTCATCGACGCGGACAAGGGCCTCCTGCCGAACCCGCCCAACCCGCAGACCGGCCGGATCGTCCCGAACGGTACGGCGACGACGGTGCTGCTGATCCTGGCGGTCGGCGCCTGCTTCGCGGGCGCGGCGAACTCCGTGCGCGAGCTGATCAAGGAGCGGGTCATCTACGAGCGGGAGCGCGCCACCGGCCTGTCCCGCTCGGCGTACCTGATGTCCAAGGTGTTCGTGCTCGGCATGATCACGGTGTTCCAGGGTCTGCTGGTCGGCGTGATCGGCTTCTCCAGCCGGGAGCTGCCGGAGGAGGGCCTGGTCCTCGGGGGCTTCACGCTGTTGGAGCTCTCCCTGCCGATCATGGCGCTCGGCTTCACCTCGATGATGTTCGGCCTGATCATCTCCTCGCTGGTGAAGACCGCCGAGAAGACCATGCCGCTGCTGGTGATGTTCGCGATCATCCAGGTGGTGTTCACGGGCTGTCTCTTCGCGCTGCACGGCTCGATCGGCGTCAACCAGTTCTCGTTCCTGATGCCGTCCCGCTGGGCGGTCGCCGCGGCGGGCGCCACGCTGGACTTCAACCGGATCAGCCCGCCGGAGACGCCCGGCGACACCGACCCGCTGTGGGAGCACACGGTCGGCGCGTGGGCGATGGACATGGGCGCGCTCATCGTGCTCGGCGTGATCTGCGGGTTCTTCGTGGCCCGCTTCCTGCGCCGCCACGAGCCGGAGGTCATGCGGAAGTAGCCGCTGCCGCGTCCCGGCTCCACGACGCCACGATGCCCGAAGGGCGGCACCCGGTCAGGAGGGTGCCGCCCTTCGGCGTGTGCGTGCGCGTCGGACGCGAGGTACAGAGGTCCGCGCCGACCTCAGTACGCGCTGTCGACGTTGTCCATGGTGCCGTAGCGGTCCGCCGCGTAGTTGCAGGCGGCCGTGATGTTGGCGACCGGGTCGTAGATGTTCTTCGAGGTGCCCGGGACGTGGTAGGCCTCGAACGTCGGCGGGATCACCTGCAGCAGGCCCTTGGACGGGATGCCGTTCTTGGCGTTGATGTCCCAGAGGTTGATCGCGTTGGGGTTGCCGGAGGACTCGCGGATGATGTTGCGGTGGATGCCCTCGTAGGAGCCGGGGATCCCGTGCTTCTTCATGATGTCGAGGGACTCGCGGATCCAGCCGTCGAGGTTGTTCGCGTAGGTCTTCTTGGCGGCCTTCTTCACCTGCGTGCGCTCGGCGGCGCGGCTGGCGCTCTCCTGGGCCTGGCGGGCCTTCTCCGCCTTCTTCGCGGCGGCGGCCTTCTTCTTCGCGGCGGCCTGGGCCTTCGCGTGGGCCTCGGCCTTCTTCTTCGCCGCGATCTGCTCGGCCTTCACGCTGGCGCCCGCGAGCTGGTCGGTGACGCTGGCCTTGACGTCGGTGATCTGCTCGGTGCTGTAGGCCACCTCGGCTGCCGGAGCAGCTGCCTCGCTCGAGACGGTCGTCGACGCGTCGCTCGGCACGGCCGAGATCCCGATCGCGGCGGCACCGAGGGCGGCGACACCGGCGGCGGCGATCTTGTGATGGCGGCTCAGGGCGCGACTGTGACCACGGGTGAGGATGTTCTTCGGCATGGGGGGTTGGACCTCTTCGAATAGCGCGGAGGTCGCTCGGGGTCCGGTGGGGACAGTGGTGCTTCCGGCACGAACGCCGCGGGCAAGACCCACGGCGCTGAGCGACGGCAGCCATTCTTAGCGGCCGCAAAATGGGGTGGCAAAGGTGTGACGTACGAAGCCGGGTAGTGGACCCGGTAGGGGTAAATCGGTACAAGCTGGACTGAACGGGCCGCTCACGTGGGCGGTATGTATCTCCTACTCCCGTTCGTACGTGATGTGCGCCCTATGCCCGGCCTCACATCGGACCCTCTCCCTTCTCACACGCAGTTGCTGACGCAATGCACTGGGTGAGGTGTTCGCGGGCGGCCCCCCGCGACGTGCCCGCGCCCCTCTACGGCAGCGTCCGCGGCAGGAGCAGGTGCACGTCCCCGAACTCGTGCCACAGGTACCGCGCGCGCAAGGCCTCCTCGTAACCCCGCGCCACCGCCTCCCGCCCGGCGACCGCCTCCAGCATCAGCAGGTGCGACGCCTCCGGCTCGTGCAGCCCCGTCAGCAGCCCGTCCACCACCCGCACCCCGCGGGCCGGCGTCACCACCAGGTCCGTCCAGCCCGCACGGGCCCGCACCACACCGTCCGCACCGGCCGCCGACTCCAGCGCCCGCACCGCCGTCGTCCCCACCGCGACCACCCGCCCGCCGCGCGCCCGCACCGCGTTGACCAGCCACGCCGACGCCTCCGGCACCTCGAACCGCTCCGGGTACGGCGGCTCGTGCACCTCCGCCGACGCCACCCCGGTGTCCAGCCGGACCGGGGCGAAGGCCACCCCCCGGCTCACCAGCTCCGCCACCAGGGCCGCGGTGAACGGGCGACCCGCACTCGGCATCTCCGCACTGCCCGCCCCGTCCGGCGACGGCAGCGCGAACACCGTCCGGTACGCCGACAGCGGCTGGTCCCGTTCCGTGTACGCGTACCGGATCGGCCGCCCGTACTCCCGCAGCAGCCCGAGGACGTCCCGGCTCACCCGCGCCCACCACAACCGGTCGCCCCGGGTGCTCAGCGGCTCCTCCAGCACCAGCCGCGCCCCGCCCGGCAGCCGCACCCCCGTCCCCGCGCGCCGCGCGGCACGCGGGCGGGTGGTGCCCCGCCCGTCCGGCTCCCGCAGCTCCACCGCCCAGCGGCCGTCGTCACCGCGCGTGGAGAAGTGCACCACCACCCGCTCGCCGCCCGTCCGCCCGTCGACGGCCGCCGCCAGGGTCGGCGAGGTGTTCACCACCAGCAGGTCCCCGGCCCGCAGCAGCCGCCCCAGCTCCCCGAAGGCATGGTGCGTCACCCGCGTCCCCCGGGAGACCAGCAGCCGCACGGAGTCCCGGCCGAGCCCCGGCCCCCGCTGCTCCGCCGGCACCCGGGCCGACAGCTCCGCGGGCACCCGCACCGCCACGGTCACGGCCGGACCCCCGCGAGCGCCGCCGCCGCGTACCGCCCGCTCGCCGGCCGCTCGTCCAGCAGCCGCAGGAAGGCGGGCACCACCCCGGACGGCTCCGGCCGCGGCGCGTCGTCGTCCGGCACGGCCGCCGCGTACAGGTCCGTCGCCATGTCCCCCGGGTCCACCGCCCACACCCGCAGCCCGGGCTCCTCCACCCCCAGCACCGCCGCCAGGTGGTCCAGCGCCGCCTTGGACGCCCCGTACCCGCCCCACTCCGGGTACGCCTCGACGGCGGCGTCCGAACTCACCGTGATCACCGTGCCCTCCCGGGACACCCGCAGCAGCGGCAGCGCCTCCCGCACCAGCCCCAGCGCCGCCACCAGGTTCACCTCCAGCGCCCGCCGCAGCCCGTCCAGCGGCAACCGCTCCAACGGCACGAGCGGCTCCGCCCCCAGCGCGCTCGCGTTGTGCACCAGCAGGTCCGCCCCGCCCAGCCGCCGGGCCGCCGCCACCAGCTCCGCGCGGTGCCCGGCGTCCGCCACGTCACCCGCCAGGGCGGTCACGCGCGTGCCGTGCGCGGACACCCGCCGGGCCGCCTCCGCCAGCGGCCCCGGACTCCGCGCGTCGAGCACCAGGTCCCAGCCGCGCTGCGCCAGCGCCCCCGCCAGCGCCCGCCCCAGCCCCTTCGACGCCCCCGTGATGATCGCCACCGGCATGTCGTTCCCCTCTCGTCGTGCGCCGCTCGGACGGCGTGATCACAACGTAGGGACGGCGCCGCCCGCCCCGCCTCGGACGGGGGACGCACTCCGCCGCGTCCGTTCGCCCTACACCGCGCGCCCCGGGCCCCCGGCCCTACGCCCCGCCCCGCGACCGGCCCCGGATCCGCCCCGCGACCTAGGTCCCGGGGCCCCCGGCGGGGGACCGCCGGGCCGATCCGGGGCGCCGGCGCCCGCCGGTACCGTGAGGACATGAGCCACCGTCCCCGGTCCGGCCTCGCCGCGGTCAGTTCCGCGCTGCTGGCCATGAGCAGGCACCTGGAGGTGCGCGACGTCCTCAAGACGATCGTCGCCTCGGCCCGCGAACTGCTCGACGCGCAGTACGCCGCGCTCGGCGTGCCCGACGACCACGGCGGCTTCGCCCAGTTCGTCGTCGACGGCGTCAGCGAGGCCCAGTGGAAGGCCATCGGCCCCCTCCCGCGCCGGCACGGCATCCTCGCCGCGATGCTCGACGAGGCCACCCCCCAGCGCCTCGCCGACGTGCGCCGGGACCCCCGCTTCGAGGGCTGGCCCAGCGCCCACCCCGACCTGGTCGACTTCCTCGGCCTGCCCGTCCGCGACGGCGACGAGGTCATCGGCGCCCTCTTCCTGGCCAACAAGAACTGCCCCAAACCCGAGGGCACCTGTGGCTTCACCGAGGACGACGAGGAACTGCTCGGCATCCTCGCCCAGCACGCGGCGATCGCGCTCACCAACGCCCGCCTCTACGAACGCAGCCGCGAGCTGACCATCGCCGAGGAGCGCTCCCGGCTGGCCCACGAACTGCACGACGCCGTCAGCCAGAAGCTGTTCTCCCTGCGCCTGACCGCCCAGGCCGCCGCCCGCCTCGTCGACCGCGACCCCTCCCGGGCCAAGGGCGAACTCCAGCAGGTGGCGGCCCTCGCCGCCGAGGCCGCCGACGAACTGCGGGCCGCCGTCGTCGAGCTGCGCCCGGCGGCCCTGGACGAGGACGGACTCGTCGCCACCCTTCGCACCCAGGTCCAGGTCCTCGACCGCGCCCACACCGCCCGGGTCACCTTCACCGCCCACGGCGTACGGGCCCTGCCCGCCGCCCAGGAGGAGGCGGTGCTGCGCGTGGCCCAGGAAGCCCTGCACAACGCCCTGCGGCACGCGGACGCCGACCGGGTCGACGTCACCCTGGAGCGGCGGGGCGCCGGCGCCGTCCTGCGGGTCACCGACGACGGCGACGGCTTCGACCCGCGCCTCGTCCGCCGTGCCGGACGCCACCTCGGACTGGTCTCCATGCGGGACCGGGCGAGCGGCGCCGGCGGCAGCCTCGGCGTGACGTCCGAGCCCGGCAAGGGCACCACGATCGAGATGGAGGTCCCCGGTGGCTGACGCAATCAGGGTGCTCCTGGTCGACGACCACCAGGTGGTCCGCCGGGGACTGCGCACCTTCCTGGAGGTGCAGGACGACATCGAGGTCGTCGGGGAGGCCGCGGACGGCGCCGAGGGCGTCGCCCTCGCCGGGGAGCTGCGGCCGGACGTCATCCTCATGGACGTGAAGATGCCCGGCATGGACGGCGTGGAGGCGCTGCGCCGACTGCGCGAGCTGGACCACCCCGCCCGCGTGCTGGTCGTCACCAGCTTCACCGAGCAGCGCACGGTGGTCCCGGCCCTGCGCGCGGGCGCCGCCGGATACGTCTACAAGGACGTCGACCCCGACGCCCTGGCCGGCGCCATCCGCTCCGTGCACGCCGGGCACGTGCTGCTCCAGGCGGAAGTGGCCGGCGCGCTCCTGGCGCAGGAGGACACCGGGCCGGGGCACGGCCGGGCGGGCTCGCTCACCGACCGGGAGCGCGAGGTGCTCGGGCTGATCGCGGACGGCCGCTCCAACCGCGAGATCGCCCGCGCCCTGGTGCTCTCCGAGAAGACGGTGAAGACGCACGTCTCCAACATCCTCATGAAGCTGGACCTCGCGGACCGCACCCAGGCCGCCCTGTGGGCGGTACGGCACGGAGTGACCGGCTGACCCGCTACGCCCCGGCCGGGCGGATGGTTCCCCTCCGGTGAGAGATTCATACCGTCGTGGGAATGTCCCCCGGATGGCGCATCCTTCTCCGGCCCTCGGCGTTGCTCAGTGCGTGCCGCGGCGCCTGCCGCGGCCTCGCAAGGAGGGGTTGGAAAGTGAAGAACCTGAAGAAGGCAGCGGCCGTCACGATGATCGCCGGCGGTCTGCTCGCCGCCGGCACGGGCATGGCCTCCGCCACGGACGGCGCCCACGCCGACGGCATCGCGGCCGGCTCCCCGGGCGTCGTCTCGGGCAACGTCATCCAGGTCCCGGTCGACGTCCCGGTCAACGTCTCCGGCAACACCGTCAACGTCATCGGCCTGCTGAACCCGGCCTTCGGCAACCTGGCCGTCAACCACTGACGCGCCCCGTACCGACGAGGTGACCTCCGGCCTCCCGGCCCCACCCGGGAGGCCGTCCGCGTCCGTGCCGACGCCGGCCCGCCCTCGCGTCGGCGCCGGCCGTGCTCCGCCGCGGCGCCCGTGCGCCGGCGTCCGCGTCCGTCGCCGCCGATGCTTCCGCGCCCACGCCGTCGTCCTGGCGGGCGCCCACGCCGTGCGGTGCGTGCCGGGCCACGCCCCGGAAGCGGCCACCGATCGGCAGGCCCCGGGTCCGCGTGCCCCGTCCGCGGCCCGCACGCCCTGACGCACGGCTCGCGCGCCCTCGGCCGCGGCCCACGCATCCCGCTCCACGCCCCCGCGGGCGGCCGAGGCCCGGCCCCGCTCAGCGGACGCCGCGCTCGCGCTCCTCCACCGCCGCGTTGTACGCGGCGACCTGCGCCCGCCGCGCCGTCCGCTCCACCGGCCGCAGCGCCGACCCGCGCGCCGCCATCTCCGCCGCGCTCACCGCGCCCCCGTGCCCGTGGGTCCCCGCCAGCGCCACCAGCGCCCCGACCCGCTGCGCCAGCTCCAGCACCCGCACCGCCCGCGGCGGGTACCCCGGCGCCAGCACCTCCCGCCCGCGCTCCGCCCGCGCCCGGTAGGCGTCGATCGCCGCCTCGGCCACCGGCCCCGACCCGGCCACGTCCAGCCGCGTCAGCACCTCCGTCGCCTCCCGCAGCGCCTCCGCCAGCTCCCGCTCCGCCTCACCCAGCGACGGCACGTCGGCGGGCGGCGCCTCCCGCACCGCGAGACAGTGCCAGACGACCTCCACGTGCACATCACCCTCGGGCCCCGCCTCGGCGACCTCCGGCACCAGACCCAGCGCGGCCCCGTGGCAGACCACCGCCTCCCCGGCCTCCAGCGCCCGCGCGTTGAACTCCGGCGGCCCGCTCAGCCCCAGGGGATGCCCCGCCGCCGGCAGCGCGACCCGCAGGCCGGTCACCCCCAGCGACCGCAGCCGCCCCAGCGCCAGCGTCAGCCCCACCGGGACCGGCTCGCCCGGCAGCCCCGCCACCCGGTGCACGGCGTCCTCGCCGACGATCTCCCCTACGGCGTCATCCGGCGGGACAAGTCCGGCAAGAAGGGCATTTCCCCATGCGGCGAGGCGTCCAGAGCGTGGTTCCGACAGCATCCCCCCACCTTAGGCGGGCCCCCGGCCCACCGCGGCAGGCCCGCGAGCGGCCCGAGTACCGGACCGAGGGACCGCCCCGCCCGGCCGGTGGCGTAGATTTCAGGGAGGGCTGCGCCCGATCGGCGCGGCGGACCGAGCCACTGGCGTAAGCGACTGCCGAGACCGGCCACACTGCAAGGGGAGACAACGCGCTCATGAGCGATGTTCTGGAGCTTCAGGACGTATCCGTGGTCCGCGAGGGCCGGGCTCTGGTGGACCAGGTCTCCTGGTCGGTCAAGGAGGGGGAGCGCTGGGTCATCCTCGGCCCCAACGGAGCCGGCAAGACCACCCTCCTCAATATCGCGTCCAGCTACCTCTACCCCAGCAAGGGCACCGCCACCATCCTCGGCGAGACCCTCGGCAGGCCCGGCACGGACGTCTTCGAGCTGCGCCCCCGCATCGGCATGGCCGGCCTCGCCATGGCCGACAAGCTCCCCAAGAAGCAGACGGTCCTGCAGACCGTGCTCACCGCCGCCTACGGCATGACCGCCGGCTGGCAGGAGGAGTACGAGGACATCGACGAGCAGCGCGCCCGCGCCTTCCTCGACCGCCTCGGCATGTCCGAATACCTCGACCGCAGGTTCGGCACCCTCTCCGAGGGCGAGCGCAAGCGCACCCTCATCGCCCGCGCCCTCATGACCGACCCCGAGCTGCTGCTCCTCGACGAGCCCGCCGCCGGCCTCGACCTCGGCGGCCGTGAGGACCTCGTCCGCCGGCTCGGCCGCCTCGCCCGCGACCCGATCGCCCCGTCCATGATCATGGTGACCCACCACGTCGAGGAGATCGCCCCCGGCTTCACCCACGTCCTGATGATCCGTCAGGGCAAGGTGCTCGCCGCCGGCCCGCTGGAGCTCGAACTCACCTCCCGCAACCTCTCCCTCTGCTTCGGGCTGCCCCTCGTGGTCGAACAGGTCGGCGACCGCTGGACCGCCCAGGGCCTCCCGATGGGCTGAGCGGCACCCCACCGTCCGTCAAGGCCCCTGCCCCTGAACCGTTTTCGGCCGACTTCGGGCAACCGGCGCCCTGTCGGCGACGGGTGTGCGGTCCTACCATGACCATGTGGACATCGACGCATGGTTGTGGTGGCTGATCGGCGCGGCAGGACTCGGCATCGCCCTGGTGATCACCGCGATGCCCGAACTCGGCATGCTCGCGGTGGGAGCCGTGGCCGCGGCCGTGACCTCCGGCATCTTCGGCGGCGGCGCGGTCGCCCAGGTCGTCGTCTTCACCGTCGTCTCGACCGCCCTGATCGCCGTGGTGCGGCCCATCGCGAACCGGCACCGTGCCGGACGCCCACCCCAACTCTCCACGGGCGTCGACGCCCTGAAGGGCAGACAGGCCGTCGTCCTGGAACGCGTCGACCGCTCCGGCGGACGCATCAAGCTCGCCGGCGAGGTCTGGTCCGCCCGCGCGCTGGAGGCCGACCACGCCTACGAGGTCGGCCAGGAAGTGGACGTCGTCGACATCGAGGGAGCCACGGCCATCGTCATGTGACCGGTCCTGCGACCTCACACGACGCAACTGGGCCGATACGGTCCCGAGTTGCTCCGCGGTCTGACAGACTCGACCAGCAAGATCTTTCCAGGCACACGACCTGCCGAAGGCGCCGAGGCGAAGAAGGGTACGGGGAACCGTCGATGGAACCGATCATCATCGTCCTGATCATCCTGGTGGTGTTGGTCTTCATCGCCCTGATCAAGACCATCCAGGTCATCCCGCAGGCCAGCGCCGCCATCGTCGAGCGCTTCGGCCGCTACACACGGACCCTGAACGCGGGCCTGAACATCGTCGTCCCGTTCATCGACACCATCCGCAACCGCATCGACCTGCGCGAACAGGTCGTCCCCTTCCCGCCCCAGCCGGTCATCACCCAGGACAACCTGGTCGTCAACATCGACACCGTCATCTACTACCAGGTGACCGACGCGCGGGCCGCGACCTACGAGGTGGCCAGCTACATCCAGGCCATCGAGCAGCTCACCGTCACCACCCTGCGCAACATCATCGGCGGCATGGACCTGGAGCGGACCCTGACCTCCCGCGAGGAGATCAACGCCGCCCTGCGCGGCGTCCTCGACGAGGCCACCGGCAAGTGGGGCATCCGCGTCAACCGCGTCGAACTCAAGGCCATCGAACCGCCCACCTCCATCCAGGACTCGATGGAGAAGCAGATGCGCGCCGACCGCGACAAGCGCGCCGCGATCCTCCAGGCCGAGGGCGTACGCCAGTCCGAGATCCTGCGCGCCGAGGGCGAGAAGCAGTCCCAGATCCTGCGCGCCGAGGGCGAGGCCAAGGCCGCCGCCCTGCGGGCCGAGGGCGAGGCCCAGGCAGTGCGCACCGTCTTCGAGGCCATCCACGCCGGAGACCCGGACCAGAAGCTGCTGTCCTACCAGTACCTCCAGATGCTCCCGAAGATCGCCGAGGGCGACGCCAACAAGCTCTGGATCGTGCCCAGCGAGATCGGCGACGCCCTGAAGGGCCTCTCCGGCGCGGTGGGCAACTTCGGCGCCATGGGCGGCGGCGGGACGAGCGGCAACGGCGGCGGCTCCACCGGCAGCGTCCCGGCCCAGGAACGCCGCGAGAAGCCCTCCATCGACTGACCCGGCCCGCCTCCTCCCGGCCGGTACTACCGCGTCCTGGCGCTCCCCGCACCGATCAGGGTGCGGGGAGCCCGTACGTGGAGGGCAGCCGACGCCGGTCGCCCCCGCGGACACACCTCGGGCGGCGAGGGGCGTCCGTGGTAGCGCACACCTGCCTACGCGGCGTCCACCGTCAGCCACTCCGGAAGCGCCTCGAACTCGGCGGCCCCCAGCGCCAGCAGCATCGCGTCGGCGGGCGTCGGCTCGAACGGCTCGCGCAGCAGCGGCATCCCCGCCTGCTCCGGCGTCCGGTTCGCCTTGCGGTGGTTGTCCTCCGCACACGACGCCACCGTGTTCAGCCAGGTGTCCTGACCCCCATGGGACCGCGGCACCACGTGGTCCACGGTCGTCGCCCTCCGCCCGCAGTACGCGCACCGGTGACGGTCCCGCACCAGCACGCCCCGCCGGGACCAGGGCGCCCGTCTTCGGAACGGCACCCGCACGTAGTGGCAGAGCCTGATCACCCGGGGCGCCGGTATGTCGACCGCGGCTCCCCGCATGCGCAGTTCGGGGTGGGCCTGCTCGACGACGGCCTTGTCCTGGAGCACCAGAACGACGGCTCGGTTCAGCGTCACCGTCGACAGCGGCTCGAAGCTCGCGTTCAGTACCAGCGTGTCCCGCATACCAGCCCACCTCCTGTGCGCACCGGCCCACCCCCTGGCGGGCTGGGGTCAACTCTGGCCGGGCACGCCGAGATGGACAACGCAATATCCGCTGCTCCACGGGAGGCTTCCGGCACCTCCCGAGACAGAAAATGCCCGCCCCTGGTCAATTCCAAGACCAGGGGCGGGCAAACGTTCCGTGAACGCGGGGATCCGTTCAGGATCCCGTCAGGATTCGGCGGCCACCTCGTACTCGGCGATCAGGTGCGCTCGCGCGAGCGTGTGGAAACGCAGGTTGAAGCCCACGGCGGCGGGAGTGGCGTCCGCGTCCGGGCCGAGCTTCTCCTGGTCCACGGCGTACACCGTGAACACGTACCGGTGCGGACCGTCGCCGGGCGGCGGAGCGGCACCGCCGAAGTCGCGGCTGCCGTAGTCGTTGCGCACGTGCACCGCGCCCTCGGGCAGACCCTCGAACTTCCCACTGCCCGCACCCGTCGGCAACTCGGTCACCGAGGCCGGGATGTCGAACACCACCCAGTGCCAGAAACCGCTGCCCGTCGGCGCGTCCGGGTCGAAGCACGTCACCGCGAAGCTCCGGGTCCCCTCCGGGAAACCCTCCCACCGCAGATGCGGCGAGGTGTTCCCGCCGGCGTGGACCTGGGCGTCCCCCAGCGTCGCCCCGTCCTTGACGTCCTCACTCGTCACCGTGAAGGACGGCACGGGCGGATGGAAGTCGTGGGGCAGCGGCCGCCGCGCGAGCTCGGTCACCTGGGTCACCTCGGTACCTCCTGAATCGTCAGCCTTCGGTCACCACCGAGCCTAGAACCAGTTGCGCTTGCTGCCGACCTCCGACAGCCACTGGTTCAGGTACGCGGCCCAGTCGGTGCCCTGGTAGTCGTTCAGGCCCACGGTGAAGGAACGGAAGGTGTCGCTGCCCTCGCTGAACAGCCCGGGCTTCTTGTCCATCTCCAGCACGACGTCCATGGCCTGCTCGTCGGCCACGAAGCTCAGCTCGACCTGGTTCAGCCCGCGGTACTGCTGCGGCGGGAAGAACTCGATCTCCTGGTAGAACGGCAGCTTCTGCCGCGTCCCGCGGATGTGGCCGCGCTCCATGTCGGCGCTCTTGAAGCGGAAGCCCAGCTGGATGAACGCGTCCAGGATCGCCTTCTGCGCCGGCAGCGGGTGCACGTTGATCGGGTCCAGGTCACCGGAGTCGACCGCACGCGCGATCTCCAGCTCGGTGCTCACCCCGATGTTCATCCCGCGCAGGGCCTGACCGTCGATCATCGTGACCGGCGTCTCCCACGGGATCTCCAGACCGAACGGCACCGCGTGCACCGCCCCCGCCTGCAGCTCGAACGCGCCCCCGAGCCGCGACTTGGTGAACTCGATGTCCTGCTTGTACTCCTGGTCGCCGCTCTCCACCTCGACCTTGGCCTGGAGCCCGACCGACAGCGCCTCGATCTGCTGGTTCACCGAGCCGCCCTGGATCCGCACCTCACCCTGGACGACGCCGCCCGGCACGACGTTGACCTCGTGCAGCACCGTCTCGACCGATGCGCCCCCGGCCCCCAGGCTCGCGAGCAGCTTCTTGAACGCCATGTGTCTCCCCTTGTCGCCCTGCGGCTTGTGTGGCCCGTGGCTCGTCCGTGTCCTGAGGACCGTCGTGTCGTGCGGACCGTCGCTCCATAACAACGCGATCGGGCCGTGACCGGTTCCGTGGACGTCACCCTGACAAGAACGGCGCCCCCTGACCACCCCGCGGCACGAGCCGCCTCCAGTACCCTCGGACGGCATGATCGCGACCCCCGACCGTACGCCTCTGCCCAGAGAGTTCTTCGACCGCCCCGTCCTCGACGTGGCCCCCGACCTCCTGGGCCGGATCGTCGTACGCAGCACTCCGGACGGTCCGATCGCGCTCCGCCTGACCGAGGTCGAGGCGTACGACGGCGAGAACGACCCCGGCTCGCACGCCTACCGGGGCCGCACCGCACGCAACGCCGTGATGTTCGGCCCGCCCGGCCACGTCTACGTCTACTTCACGTACGGCATGTGGTTCTGCATGAATCTGGTCTGCGGCCCCGAGGACCGTGCCGGCGGTGTCCTGCTGCGCGCCGGGGAGATCGTGGAGGGCGCGGAACTCGCCCGAGCCCGTCGCCTCTCGGCCCGCAACGACAAGGAACTGGCCAAGGGTCCCGCCCGCCTCGCCACGGCACTCGGGGTCGACCGCTCCTTCGACGGCACGGACGCCTGCGCCCCGCACGACACCCCGCTGAGGGTGCTCGGCGGGCAGCCCGTCCCGGCCCACCAGGTGCGCAACGGACGCCGCACCGGAGTGGCCGGCGAGGGGGCCGTGCACCCGTGGCGCTACTGGATCGCGGACGACCCGACCGTGAGCCCGTACCGCGCCCACGTGCCGAGGCGCCGCCGAAGTTGACTCGGCCCAGCGGGACGCGTAATGTACTCCGGGCCGCTTGAACCGGGTACGGCGATCGCCTGCAGCCGGAAGCGGCCAACCCACTACCTACGATCACCCCTCGGCGGGGTCGAATTCGTCATGTTCCCATGCCCGAATTCGAATCCGCAGGGCCCGATTATGAATCGGGCCGGGATATCGGTTAACGTAGTGATCGTCGAAAGGTCGACGGGCGAAAGCCCACGGACCGACGGCAACCCCGCTGACTGGGGGTCAGGTCGAGAAAAGGATCTGATAGAGTCGGAAACGCAAGACCGAAGGGAAGTGCCCGGAGGAAAGCCCGAG
This sequence comes from Streptomyces sp. NPDC029526, assembly GCF_040637405.1. Classification (NCBI taxonomy): domain Bacteria; kingdom Bacillati; phylum Actinomycetota; class Actinomycetes; order Kitasatosporales; family Streptomycetaceae; genus Streptomyces; species Streptomyces sp. NPDC029526. The sequence goes on along the minus strand of NZ_JBEZWE010000001.1, from coordinate 107 downwards.
AGGGTGAGTACGAAGGAAGCGTCCGTTCCTTGAGAACTCAACAGCGTGCCAAAAGTCAACGCCAGATATGTTGATACCCCGTCTCCAGCATCAGCTGGGGCGAGGTT